>CAYJAD010000001.1:0-49558 GCA_964368075.1 uncultured Desulfovibrionaceae bacterium
CAGTTTTTGCTGTGTAAGAACCACCGTCAATGCTTGCACCGCTAGGTAAGGTCACGCTTTCTACTTCTTTATCGCTAGCCCTGATATTATCATGGCTTGTTACGTTACCTTCAAGGTCTTCGTTACCTGTACCAAACACGTTGTCAGTAATGGTGGTGCTTTCGGTTTTGGAATCACCGTCAGCGTCGGTTACTGTGGCAGTGATGGTCATATCACCGTCAAAGGTTGTAGAAGGAGTGAAGGTGTAAGAACCGTCAGCCTTGAACACAATGGAGCCGTGGCTACCAAGATCTTGGCTTAGGTCGCTTGCTGTTCGGTTGTACTCGGCTGTTCCGATAACTACTTTGAATGTTACGGAAGAACCGGCACCGTCGTCAGCACCCTTCAAGATTTCAAAGTCGCCTTCAATGACTTGACCTGCGGTGTCGTAAGTGGAGTCAGTTACGTCGGTGATTTTTGGCCCATCGTCCTTAATATCCACACCAACGGTTACGTTGAAGGGGCGATCGTTTTGGTCTTTTAAGACTACGGTAAAGTCGCCAGCTTCAAAGATGTCGTCAGGGTTAGTGGTGTTACCATGAGTTACGGTATCCTTTAAAGTAATAAGGAGGTCGCCATTTTTATCTATGCTAAAGGAAAGGGCATCGGTATCCTTTGGAAGGGTGCCAATGGTGAAGCCGTCAGGTACTTCCCAAGTGGCTGTATTATTAACGCCAGGGGTTGTGCCATCTGCAAGGCCACTTTCATCAACTACTAAGTTTTCTGCGGGGCCTTCTGGAAGTTCCAGTGGCTTTGCTGTTACGGTTATTACATCAGAATCGCCATCTTTATCAGTGATTTTGAATTCAATGCTAATGTCGCTATCTTGATCTAAGGAACCGTATTGTTTTAAATTCCACTTGCCTGTGGTGACGTCTAGGATCATTTCAAAGGCTGTTTTGCCGTCGGCATCCTTAAAGACATAATGGCTTTCAGTAGAGCTGGGGTCTATGCTATAGTTAAGAGTAGTGCTGCCGTCAGCAGTAGGAACAGCAACGCTCAAGCTTTCTACCACTAAGGATTCTACACCATCTGCGCCGGTCCAGTCTAAATCACCAGTGATGGTGGCAATGGCGCCGTCGGACGGGGCGTCAAACTGCACGCCGCTTATGACAAAGTCAGAACCTGGTGTGTCGGGGAAGATGACTACACGATCAAATGGTTCAGCGGAAGTGGTTTCTAATTTGGCAGAACCTTCACCCAAAACTTCTTCAGAAACGATGGACTCAGATTTGACTTGCATATACCATTTACCATCCATTTGAACGGCGTCGGCTGTGTTGGGCTCTACTTCTCTATAAAGCACAACAAGTACGCTTTCTGAGTCTCCAGCTTCAGTGGCTTCGTTGAACCAAAGTTTGAAGTCTATGGTTACAGAATGCGCTTCAGTGCCTTTTGGTAAGTCCATGATAACGGCTTCAGATTGAGTACCATTGGTGCTTATTTCTCTGCCGTCGTCATCTTTATCAAGTGCACCAGACACGTTTAATCCATGCCCTGCAGGGAAGTCTGTTCCGTTCGAAGTTTCAGCAGGCTTCCCGCCCCATGCCACACTACCAACGCCGGCTTCGATAATCCAATTACCGTTTCCGTCCTTAGTGGCAACACCAGAAGAAAGTCCATAAGGAGAATCATTCCAAGTGCTTTCGGTGAATTCATAAGAACCGCTATGGTATCCCTGTTCGGTAACTGTTGTGGTGCTGTCTTCAGAATTCGAGAACTTAATGACATCGTCTTCAATTTGGACGGTTGCATGCCCAGATACAGGGTCTTTATCAGCATCGGTAACAGTAAAGCCGAAGTTGAGATCTGGATTTCCGACACTATCGGTAGTGCCATCTGTACCAAAATCAAAGTTGTTATCACTTACGTTTTCATCAGGATCATCATGACGAACAGATTCTTTTAATACTACTTCATATGTCTTATTTGTAGGATCCATATCAATAGTAATAATTTCTTTGCCGTTGGAGTCTGTACCAATAAGCTTTGTTGAGTCGTTACTATCTACAGTCCAAGAAATCTTCAACCCTTCGGAAGTTACTAGGTTTGGCTGATTTGTATAACCATTCGCATCTTGTGTTAAATCCCATGCAAAAGTACCAAAACCATCAGCGCCAAAATCCATAACAACTGTGCCTGTAGCCGTTACCCCTAAGCCACTTGGGGATACGCCTGTGCCATCGTCACCAGGGTTTTGTTCTGTATACTCAAGTTCAGTTTCAGTTACTTTTGCAATTGTTCCAACACCTGTAAATGTTGGCTTAGCGTCAGTGAATTGAATATTGTCACCAATATCCATGGAAAGATCTTTCTGGACAGTGTCACCGTCACCGTCCGTTGCTGTAACAGTGGCACTAAGATTCACTTTTCCTGAGCCAAGAATTTCTGCTAAATCGCTTTGGGCGTCGTTTGCATCCAAGTGATCAATAGCTTGACCCTCAGTTTGGGTAAGAGTTAACTCGCCAGTTGTCTCATTTACTTCTATTTTGAATACTTCAGTTGTGCCAATCTTACCGGAAATTGAACCGTCAGGATTTTCAAAAAGGTAAACTTTGGCGCCTTTCACAGTCAAACCTGAATCATTAAAACCAGTGACAGGGTCAGCCAAGCTCAAAGTAAAATTTGAAGCAACGATTGAACCTGTATCTGCAGGACCGTCAGCACCAAAACTTACATTAGCTGCATTTTCAAATGCCGCTTTGATTGCACTTGTTTCTTCTGAACTTGTGCTATCAGTATCCGCTTTACCAACGGTGTCTACGTCATCTGTTTGAAGAGTAAACTCTGGTTTAATAACTGTTGTATTGGTGAAGAGTGGAATATCATCTGTGATCTTAACATTAATGGTGCTGTTTACATCTAATGTTTCACGATTAGCTTCTACAGTATCATTATCTGTGATAGATTTAATAGTAAAGATCTCAGCGTCTATTGTAGGAGCTTCAATACCATCAGCCTTATTATCATCTAAAGCTGAAGTTTGAGTGTAAGTATACTCTACAGTGAAAGTTCCAACAGGATTTTCAACTACTGTAAAGGTAAGATTACCATGGTCACCAGGAATACCGTCCGTAAGTTCCAGTGTCATATCTGAATCAGAATATACTTTACCATCAGAGCCAACAAAATATTCTTTATAATCACCATCATCAACACTTCCTGTGCTGAAAGTAATTTTACTTACGCCATCAAGAGATTTGAAAGTAAATGTAGCGCCATCTGTACTATTATCAATACCATCTTCATTATTACCATTTGCTCCAGCAACATCTTCATCATGAGTAGAAAGACTTTCAGTGGAAGGCACAAAGCTATTTACTTTATTATCAATATCAACGGTTACAGTCTCTTCCCTACTATCTCCATCGCCATCTGTGTAGGTAACCTTAAAGTTAACATCCGTTGTATTGTTAAGAGTGTTTTCATTAGGAGTTACAGTGTACACACCTGTGAAGGTATTCATTTCCACGGTACCCCAATCAAAGGTATACGTCGTGACTGTTTCACCATTGATTATATTATCAGATTGAGCAGTGACAGCAGTGTCTTCAATAGTATAGCGACCTGCTACAACATCATTATCATCTGCATCTTTATAAATATGGTCAGCACCTTCATTAAAATAATCAGAAGCATTAGCAGTAAGAGTTGCACTAAGATCATGCGTTAAATCAAGGTCTGCACCATTTACTAAGGTAGGCATGTCATCTTGAATGGTGATATCAATGGATGGATATGTTGTAACACCACCTGCAGTCGTGCCCATATCAGTAGAGTTGTGATCATCATGAATAGATTTAATCTCAAACTTTTCTTGTGGCAAAGCAGTTTCAACATCGTCAGAGAGATTGTCATCGACTACTTTTGTTTGAGTATACTCATACACTACAGTGTATTGAGTGCTTTCATTACCTGAAATTGTAAACTTAATGGTACCGTACTCCCCGTTCACTGTAACGCCGTTTTGAAGCTCAGCGTAAGTAAGAGTAACGTCCGTTCCATTCACATTAAGCGTGATGCTTTCAACACCGTCTAATGATGTGAACATAAATGCAGAAGTAACTGTATTGTTAACAGCATTGTCTTCATTGTTGCCATTAGCACCTACAACATCTTCATCATACGTTTTGTGCTCTATGCCTTCAGGATTGATGCGTAACCCATCAGGGCTGTTATTAATTTCTACGGTAACATCTTTAGTAGCGGCATCATTATCACCGTCGGTATAGGTAATGGTAAAGCTACCGCTGTCTTCCTTGTTGTTGGTGAAAACATCATAGACACCTGTAGTAGTGTTCATGGTGACAGAGCCCCAATCAAACTGATATGTTACTTCACCTGTAGCACCATCTACACTGCTGCTATTGTAACCACCTTCAATGGTATAGCGACCGTCTTGCACACCACTTTCATTGATGTGGTCAGCACCTTCATTGAAGTACGTAGAAGCATCATGACCTTCAGAGGTAGTGCCCTCGTCTTGCATAGCAAGGTTTGCAGTGCCAGGAGTAGCCACGGGCACGTCGTCGATGATTTCTACATTGATGCTTGTTTCCAACTGATCAGAACCATCAGCTTCAGCATTAACATCTTTAATAATTACCTTGAAAGAATCTGCATTTTTCTCAGTTAAGTCGTTAGCAGGTTGTTCATGGAACTCTACTGATGTTTGCTTGTAATCAAAGTTTAAGGTATACTCACCAGTAGTATTATCTTTTGTAAGCTCAATATTGAAAAGTTCACCATTATCACCCACTACAGGTTGGGTGCCAACAAGAGTGTAAGAGCCGTTACCATTGTCTGCTACTGTAAATACTGTGGTACCAATGGTGATGGTAGAAAGAGTTTCTTCGGAAGTGAAGACTATTTGACCTTCAGCAACAACGTCATTACTAGCATCGTTGTCAGTATTAGCTGCAACGTCTTTATCGTGGGTTACAAGTTCTGTATTGGAAGCTTCAAAGTCAATAATAGGTGTATCTTCAGTGCCAGAGATTTGCACACTAACTTCTTTGGTTACCCAAGCTCCCTTTTCGTCTCTAACATAGATTGTAAAGGTTTCAGTGATAGGTGTAGAATTATCATCAAGATCTTTTACTGTTTGATTGCTGTTATCAAGATCGTATTTATAGTTACCATTTTGATCGATAGTAAAGGTACCATACTGTCCTGTTACGGAAGTGGCAGTAGGTGCAACACCTGCTGTTTGATCGGCAGGCTCATTACCTAAAGCCACAGAGTAGCTTACTTCTGGGTCTGCATCATTAGGGTCTTGGTTATCTACATCATGAGCCTGTATAATGCCAGCATCTTGTGCAACCAAGTCTTCTGTTACCGACAAAACTTCACTTGTGATACTGTCAATTACAGGTTTATCATTGGTACCAATAATTGTTACAGTAATGTCAACATCAGTGAACAAACCTGTACCGTCTGTTACACGGACAGTAAAAGTTTCTGTGACAGTTTGACCTTGCGCAAGAGCATTTGCACTATCAGGAATGTAGTTAAAACTAAATACACCGTTAGCATCAATGGTAAAGTCACCGTATTGGCTTGTTGATAAACCTTGAACAGCATAGCTTACCCCTGTTCCTTGTGGATCAGAAGCATTTACCTGACCTGATGCAAAAAAGTCACCAGCATAAGATTGGTTAGGACTACCAGAAGTTTCAGCGCCGCTAGCGTCACGTCCAACGCCTGCTTCGACGATATCAAGCCCACTAGCATTGGCGTCTAAGCCTGGATCAGGAAAAATTGTAATGCCAAAAATGGTAGGCGGAGTGTTCACGCCAGCACCATCAGGAAAATCGGTAAGTAACGTTGTACCGCCATAGGCTTGATCAAGACCTTCAAGACGATCGATACCGCCAAGAAGTGTGCCACCTATGGTATCTACAGTGGTACCACCACTCGTGGGGGTAGCACCAGCACCGGGACCGGCCGCAGGCATTAAGTCATCGCCCAACCCCTCAAAGAATTGTTCACCGCCAATTTCTGCATCGCCAATCACAAATGTGGGCATATTTTCAGAAGTATAAGCTTTATAGAAATCTGTTAACGACACAGAAGAGCCGTCTTCAAAAGCCATATTTAAGTTGTCACCGGCACGAGTAAGGGTAGCGTCTCCGGGTTCAAATTGCAAAACTAAGCGATCGTCTTCTGCGGGAGCGATAGTAGTGGTTTGTCCTGCAGCTGGCTTTTGTAATTGAATATCGGCCATGATAATTTCCTTTTGTTATAAATTTTTGGCATAGTAAACGAATAAAATGAGAGATGCCGAAAATGAAGCAACACACAAAAATGCACAGTAGACCTGTGCTATACGTAGGGGAAATATAGGCGCTTGGTAAGAAGAAAAGAAAACCAAACGACGGGGCGTGTTGCCCCAGGCTTAAAAGCCCACAAGTGTAATAATAAGGATACACCTGTAATTAAAGGATCATCTAAGAAAAGACAATCACACG
This sequence comes from uncultured Desulfovibrionaceae bacterium, assembly GCA_964368075.1. GTDB lineage: Bacteria > Desulfobacterota > Desulfovibrionia > Desulfovibrionales > Desulfovibrionaceae > CAYJAD01. The sequence continues at coordinate 6,510 of CAYJAD010000001.1, forward strand.
CAGTAAAGCGTGAGTAGACACTATACAATAGAGGTTGCTTTGTCAATAGATTTTATTTTAAAAGCTAAAAAAATATTTTAAAAAAAAATACATACATAGCAGTATTAAATACCTTTTTTATTTTTTTGAATACAAATATCCTAAGCATCGTTCACATAGGGAGTAAATGTCTGCTCATCTGAATTCCTTAATAAATCTTGTAAATTCATCTTGTGACAATATCACCTAAGACCTCTGCGCAATTTAGTGCGTAAGATCTTTGAAACGTTGGCGTTAGTCAGTGCTATAAAAAATCAAGAATGGGCGAAGCTTTGCTTCGACGTTAAGTTATTGGTTTTTGCGGCTCTACCTAAAGAAAACCTATAAAAAAAGCCCCATTCAAATTATGACTTTTGCTTTTTATCAGAATGTGCTAGTTTTCAAGCAAAAGGAGGAATTCTATGAAAAACATCTTTAGGCATTTTTTCTTCACCACTATTTTTTTACTCTGCGTATGTGTACACGCGCATACCGCGGAAAAAATCAGTGATTTTGACAGGAATCGGATAAATATTATTCTTTTTGACGTTATAAAAGGTAAAATGAACGCTGTTTCTCAAAGCACCTTTGACCCCACAAATCCCACTGATCTCATATCTTTTGCCGCTTATTTTGTATCTAATAATCTAACATACAGCACCATTACATCTTTAACCGCTAAAGACATGGGACAATATCAAGGGCATGGGGTTATTCCCTTGCAAGCAGTAAAAGATACAGTGAACCGTTTTTTTGGTTATGAAATGCCCACCCCCGCTGAAGGCTCTTACGGCGACGTACAATTTAAAGACGGTCATTTTTATATCGTCATGGCTGACGGTGGTTCTGTAGAGCATATCATTCTAAAAGAAGTAAAACTCAACAAAGACGGCACCATAACAGCACAGGGGAGCACTTTTGACCCACAGGAAGAACCACAGGAAAGAAAAGAATTGGGCACTTTTAGCGCCCTTCTTAAACCCCATGTATGGAAAGGCATGCAAACCTATGCCGTTATTTCCTTGAGCAAAAAAGAAAACAAATAAGAGGTATGTATGTTTAAAAATATATTCTTAACTTTGTGCACACTAATGCTAATAAGCCTTATCGAGGCACCGCACGCGCTTTCGCAAGTTAAAACATGGGAAGGTACGTATTGTAATAAAGAAAGCACTATTTGTATAGAATTTAGCAAGCAAGCTACCAAGTGGGATAAAGATTTTGTCATTGCTACCATTACTAGCAAAAATAAAACTGTGCTCATTGACGAAATGGAACTTCTCTTAGATGATGAAGGCACATACTATACAGGCGTTGAAATATTCATATCTGATAATTTTAAAACTATTACAGTAAAGAAAAGTCAGTATGCTGGCCCAGTAGAAATTTTTGATGCAGAAATTCTCGTAGGTAATTATGTAAAAATTATTCCATAACCCCCTACTCTGTTAAGCACAATAAAATAATCGCATATGGGATACCTACACTTTCATCTGATATTGCGAAAATATGTATGACAACTTAACTACACATAACTTTAAATGGTAAATCTATGAAAAATATGTTCATATCGACAGTATCAACTATCTTTAATCATCACGGAGTGTATATGCGTACTATCAGTTTTGCTGTTTATTCCTTTTCTTTAGTCATCAGCGCTTTGTTTGCTGTATGCATTATGGGGGCTGAAACAACGCATGCTAGCAACAGCTATACCTACGAAAGTGCTTATAATCCTTCTGTGCAATTACGTCGTAGTAATTTTGAAACCATACTTACTACTTCCGGATATGTACGCCCAATAAGCTTACTTGCCATCAGCAAAGACACTGCTGCAGATATGCCAAGTACCTATACCAAACCTGGAATATATGCCGGACGTAAGGCAAAAGCAAAGAACAATTTTGATGACGCCTTTATAGGAGTTGGTGCAGGCTCTTCTGCAGGAACTTTATATACCTTTATATTTGGTGATGAGTTCATTGATGATGACGAGCTTCATGTGGACGATGCCAATTATGATGACGATGAAGCAAGTGAAATGCTTGGGGCTACTTTTCTTGTGCTCTTTATTATTTTAGTAATTTTAATTAAACTGCTCATGGTTTTATTAAAAAAGCTTATAGGCAAAAAAAGCGAAGACCAAGAAAAGCAAGCCAATGGCTTTCTGTCTTGTTTGGGCATGTCTTTTCTCTATGGATTTCTTCCTCTTGCCATCATCCTTTCCACAGCATTCATTCCTTGGAAACCAACGCCGGATTTACGCCATGCGGCAGCGGCTGGGGATGTGGCGCATATTCAAGAGCTCATTTCTAAGGGGAATGATATAAATATCAACACGAACACCGGCGTTTGGACACCTCTGGCTTATGCAGCAGAGCATGGACACCTTGCCGCAGTAAAAGAAATACTTCAGCACAAACCCGCACTGCACCTTACGCCTTTGGTGGCTGCTGCCAGCAGTGGCCATAAAACCGTATGGGAAACCCTCTTAAATGATGCCCGTTACAAGGCATGGTTAGATAGTCAAGAAGGACAACTTTTTGAAATAGTTAATGCCGCCGCCAAAGACAATAATTTGGAAATGCTTGAATATTTATACGCCTTGCCTTTATTACAAAAAGCTCCCAACATTCTAAACTATGCCTTAGTTGAAGCAAGCTTAAAGGGGCAAAACAAAGCAGTAGATTGGCTTCTTGCCAAGGGAGCCGATGTGAATTTTGCCACCCCCATAGACGGTTTTACACCGCTAATGATGGCAGCAGCCACCGACAACATGGCTTTAGTGAAGAAATTTGTGGGTCTTGGCGCCAATATTCAAGCAAAAGCAAGGATGACGCAGGAAAATGCTCTTCATGTAGCCAATCGCCATGGCTATACTCCAATTGTACAATTACTCAACAACGCGTTGAAAAAGTAACTTTGGACAATACATATAATGCTCATGTCGTACGCCTGTGCGGCACAAGCTCTCGCAAAGGTACGTTTAAAGGGGCAAGAACGTAAGTAAAGTTTTTCAAAACAAAAAGCATATTTAAAAAAACACTTTAGCTTGAGGCATCTTATATGAAATCTAAATTTACTGTGTATATTTTTTTGAGTGCTTTATTTTGTAGCAACATATTTTTCGCAACACAGTGTTTTTCTTCCGAAGATGCTCGTACTTATGAAAAAAAAGCTCAAGCAGCCTACGACAGGCAAGATTACATACAAAGTTATATCCATTACTCTAATCTACTGAAGGTACATACAAAAAATCTGGGCATCAATGCTACAGAAACGTTGAGAGCTCGTAGAAAAGCAGCTGAAAGCCTTGCCGCCCAAGGAAAAAACAAAGAAGCCAACATCTTACTAGAACAGCTAAGAAAAGATCAAGAAAAAGCCTTAGGAAAAGAACACCGCGAAACCTTAAAGACAAAATACATCCAAGCAATCACGCATTATAACCTTGGCGAACTACAAGCAATGCTGGATACACTGGATCAACTTTTTCCCGTCCAAGAGCGTACTCTTGGCCCTGATGCCAGAGACACTCTTGAAACACTTTCTGTCACTGGATCTGGTCTATTTGCTATAGGGAAAACCCAAGATGCAAAAGAAATATGGGAGAAAGTTTTAAATCTATCGATGAAACGTTATGGAAATAACGACGCATTAACTCTTTTTACACAAATGACTTTAGGAGTTGCAATATCAGCTTTAGGAAATCCGCAAAAAGCACTAGATATTTATTTAAAAATATTGCCATCAATGCAAAAAGTTGTAGGTCCCGAGCATTGGAAAACATCAAACCTTTATCTCAATATATCTATTGCTTATCGAAAGTTAGGAGACAACATAAAAGCACAAGAATATGATGATAAAATAGCGTACATCCAAGAAAAAGTATTTAGTGAAGATCATCCTCAGAGGCTGTCTTCCAGAAGAGATTCTGCGCGAAAGCTTTTTGAAGAAGGAAAATTTCAAGAAGCAAAAATTGAGCTTGAAGAAATATTGCAACGCCAAAAAGAAGTTATTGGCGAAAGTCATATCAACACATTTACAACAGCACTTTTACTGGCTCAAAACTATAGACAGCTTGGAGAGTTGGACAATGCTTCTAAACTACTAGAAAACTATATCCCCCTTTCTGAAAAGAGCCTTGGCAATGAACATATTCTTACACATCATTTTTTATACGAACAGGCTATGCTGCTGAGAGTAAAAGGAGAACTTAAAAAAGCGCATACAATATTAAAAAAATTAATGCTCACTCACGAACAAGTCTTTGGCAAGGACCATCGAGATGCACTAAATATCAAAGAGGACATTATAATATTAGAAGCACAGCTTGGTAAGGATGACAATACGGAACAAAAGCTCAAAGAAAACTTAGCCCTTATGGAAAAAAAATTTGGTGAAAATCATCCACACACCATAACAGCTATAAATAATTATGTTACCTTCTTAAACAAAGAAGAAAAATTTCAAGATGCTATTATCTTGCAAGAAAAAATATACAATAGCCAGAAAGAAAAGCTTGGAAGTGAGCATCCTGATACTTTGCTCATTGCTGTAAATTTAGCAGATTTATATGCCAACGCAGGAGACAAAAAAAGCGCAAAAGAAATATATGAAAAAGTAATACCCCTCTTAGAAAAAAATTTAGGTAATAATCATCTTGATACTATAAACGCAAAAAATAGTTTATCTACAATTTTAAATAGTAAAGAATCTTTAGAGTCTATAAAATTACTTTACGCAGCCACAAAAAAAACATTTGGCATAAATCATCCTACAACATTAGTAGTGCTTCATAATTTAGCAACGAGCTATACTCAGTTTTATGATTACGAAAGTGCAAAAAAACTTTTGGAAGAAGGTATAAATTCTGCATCAAAAACCTTAGGTAAAGATAGTGAAATAGTAAGTACGCTACGCTCAACACTTGCAAGTGTGTATAGCTTATTAAATAAAAATGATGCAGCTTTAAAAATTTACAATGAATTACTCGATAGTTATTCAATAAAATACGGAAATGACAGTCATAAAGTCAGCATATTGAACAAAAAAAAGGCTGAGCTGCTAACAGATATGGGAATAGCCCCTGCCGAAAATACATTCCATGCTAAAACTAATATAAACCAAAATCATATTAGCAAATACAGTGACAAATCAATAAAAGAATTATTACATTTATATCATAACTATGCAAAAAATAATAAACATAATGAAATAGAGAAAATAACTACTGAAATTTTAAGTAGATACATGGCCTTTAACAGCCCATATGAAGGTATCAGTCCTACACTTTTTATGATGCTATCCGCAGGCGCATTAACTCAAAATAAATTTAATAGTGCTGCATTTTTTAGTAAAATATCAGTATTATTAGAGAGAGGTCAACGTTCAGACATAACAGGTTTGGATCGTGATTTGCAACAACTTGTTCAAGGTGTAACACAAACCAAATACCATAGCGCAATGATGGTTTTGATGAAACAGCAACGCTATGCAGAAGCTTTTTCTACACTATATTTTTTAAAAGAAGCAGAATTAGATGATAAATCCAGAACAAAACTTTTAGAAAAAAACTATGAGAAAGAGTTTCTTCTTGCAATGGAAGAAGAATTATATAAAGAACACAATGCATTTGCAGAAAAATTTTATGCATTAGGTAAAAAATTTATTCCACTTGATTCACGTTTACACTCTCTATCTCCTACTGAGATGCGTGAACATGCAAAGCTTTCCACAAAAATGGAAAACATGCGCCAAGAATATATAAATTTTTTGCTTACAATGGAAGAAAAACTTTCTCAAAAAGCACAAAAAAAAGCATTGGATGATGAATTTCGTGCTGCAAAGACTCTTATGGAAACACCTCAGCCTACAAATGAGCAAGAAAGAAAAGTTTTTTTAAAAAACCGAGAATTAGCAGCAAAAAAATTTGCATACGTTATGGCTATGTCAGAATTTTTATTAAATAAATCTGCATCAGACCTCTCAAAAATGGCATCATCATTTCGAGTGAAGCCTTTGCAAGAACAGCTAGCAAATTTTAAAGATGGGGTTTTTGTACATACAGCGCTCATGCCAGATCATTTGGTAATTTTTCTTACAAGTCAAAAACACTTTATACCTTATGCAATTAATGTTCCCTCATCAAAAATAAATGATTTAGTCATTGAATTTCGAAATAGCATTGCAAACCCTGCGTCAGACCCTCGGCCTATTGCAGAAAAGATTTATAACCTTATTATCAAACCTATACGAGAAAAAATTGATTCTCTTGGAGCAACAACACTAATCTTTTCTTTAGATGGTAATTTACGCTATATTCCTATGGGGGCTTTGTTTGATGGTAAACAATGGCTTGTAGAAAATTATGATATAATTCTTTTTAACGAAGCAACTCAAAGTTTTAACTCTCCTCAGCAAGGAGCTACAAAACATATTGCTGCCATGGGAGTCACACTACAAAGCCAAGGTTTTAGCGCATTACCCTCGGTCCAGTATGAGATCGATAGTATTGTAAAAGATGGAAATTATGGAGTCCTGACTGGGAAAAAATACTTAAACGATAAGTTTACAAATAAAGCTTTAGCGCGCTCCTTAAAAATGGGAACACCCTTGATACATATTGCTAGCCATTTTCAATTTGATCCCGTCGAACAGCAAAACTCTTTTTTGCTTATAGGAAATGACCATAAAATCACCATGAAGGAAATGTTTAGTGATAACAATCAATACTCATTTAAAGACGTTGATTTATTAGCTCTTTCTGCATGTGATACCGCTTCAGGCTTAAAAAATGGTGATGGCCGTGAAATTGAAAGTTTTGGCGCTTTAGCACAAAAACAAGGTGCTAAAGCCGTTCTTGCCACGCTCTGGTCTGTGGCAGATACTTCTACAGCAGCTTTTATGCAAAATTTTTATACGAAGTATGCACATAATTCCCTAACTAAAGGAAAAGCTCTTGCCCTTACTCAACGTATGTTTATAAACGGCCAAATTACAGCACAGAATACAAGATATAAAATTGCAGAGCGTGGTAAAATGATAGCTCCAAAGTCTCCGGCAGTAAAAAAGTACACATGGTCGCATCCGTATTTTTGGGCACCTTTTATCCTTATGGGAGGGGGAAAATAACATCGACAAAACACGCACACATTATATAAACACATATAATTACATATTTTTTACATATAGAGCGTTACTAGAACGCATCTCATCATTCAGTGCACGTTGCACGAATGAGGTGCGTTCTAGAATATTCACACAGCTCTTGTTTATTTATAGCCTGTTATGTTGATTACGATGAATTTTGTAAAGTTTGCATCATGTTACGCAATGCTTCTATTTGCTCAGTTATTTCTGTTACAACTTCTGTTGCGTTTTGCATAGATTGCACTGTTTGCGACGCTCCTGAGTTTATTTCATCCAACGCACTCGAAATGGCTTCACTGGTTGAAGACTGCTCTTCGGCCGCAGTAGCAATTTCACTGATTTGTTCTGCTGTATTTGTTGTTTCCTCAACAATTTTTTGTAAAGCTTCCCCTGATTCATCCATAAGTTGCGAAGTATCATGTAAAATTTTCGTGCTATTATCCACAAGATTTGCATTTTCGCGAGTTTTTGTCTGAATGCTCTCAATAACAATACTAACTTCATGAGTTGCCTGTGTTGTTTTTTCGGCAAGCTTGCGCACTTCGTCTGCAACTACAGCAAAGCCTCTTCCTGCCTCACCTGCTCTTGCCGCTTCAATAGCAGCATTTAAGGCAAGCAAATTTGTTTGATCTGCTATATCATTAATGACGGTAATAACAGTGCCAATACTTTCTGCTTCTTTTCTTAATTCACCCATGGCACTTTGCATATTAATATTCTCTCCCTGAACAATTGTAAGTGCGTCACTAGACTTTTCTGTAATCTGAGCACCTTGCTCGGCTTCTAATTTTGCATTTTTTGAGTTTTCTGAAACAATAGAAGAGTTTTTTGCAATTTCAAGTACAGCCACATTCATTTGATCCATTGCAACAGTGCAAGATGAAACTTGGCTCAGCTGCCCTTCAGCATTTTCTGAGGCAACTTGTATTTGTGTATTTAGTTCCTTAGAAAAGTTATGTAATTGCCCTACAATTTCTTCAATTTTAGCTGATGCCTGCATAAGTTTACTTTGTCCGTCCTCTGCTATATTTTTTGCTTTTTCTGCATCCTCCATACAGCAGTTTGCATGATCCGTTTGTCTTTTTGCCTCTAAAGCGCTATTTTCAGCATCAGATATTGACTTACAAATACTTTCAACCATATTCCTTAATGCAATAACAAGTTTACCTATTTCACATTTGCTTGCATAATTAAGCTCTTTTTCATAATCGCCAGCCGCAATATATTCCGCATAACTTGTGGCAGCCACCAAGGGCTTTGCTATGGCTTTTGACACGAGAATACCTAAAATAATCATCACAATACCGACTATAGAGCCCACAACGAGGAAAGAAAGTATTGTTTCATGCTCACTTTGTAAAAGTTCAGCACTGGAAAAGCCAACAAACAACATACCCCCATTTTTTCCGCTAATATCTTTCCAAGGCCAATATATGGTTTTATATGGATCTCCAAATATTTCACTTTCTGTAAGCACATGCTCATTACGATCAATAACAGCATTATAAATCTTCGAATCGTTTATTTTTGTACCAATAACTGGCCTACCGTTTTCCCATATTGTTGTTGCCATACGAGTGTCATCAAGGTAAATGGTTGCATCTACACCAATATCTTTTTTGAGCCTTTCCACGAAATGGTTTGTGCTTAAATCTTGACCATAGGCAACAGCTCCAACTAATTCCCCATTGTAATACAGCGGCAAACCCACTCCAAGAGTTAAAGCTATTTTTTGGCCACGTTCGAAACCCGCAACACTTCTTTTTTCGCGTAAAGGAATAGTAAGGCTTGCGCGATGAGAAGCAACTTTATCAGCAGCCTCTTCTGAATGTCCACGCGCTAAAATAATTCCATTTGTACTTGCGATAGTAGCATAATTTATTGCTGGATTGTCAGATAAGATTATGCGCAAAATATCCTTAACTGTCTTGCTGTCTCTATTTGCAATTGCACGCATGAGCTCTTCATTATTTTCAAAAATATTAGCTAAGGCTAAATTTGCATTCGTTTCTTTGTCTGCTTCTATTTGTAATGTACTTTGAGCAATATAGAGCATTTTTTCAGAGTCTTTATTTCCAATTTTTTCTAAAAAATACCATGCAATGCAGCTTGTTGCAAATAAAATTGAAATAGTAGTCGCCGTAATAAGTAATGAAATTTTTTTTGAAATACCCATAATTCCTCCATAGTTAAAATTAAATGTCCACTTCTTATTATATATAAGTGTAATATGTATTGCACTATATAAAATAAGATAACTTATTTTTTGCTACCATGCGCTATTTCCTATGTCAATACCATGGGTATTTTTTAGTTATTACTTATTTTACAATGGTTAAAAAAATAAAGTATGAACAAATACTCTTTAACCAAACAACCACATATACACATTAATCTATATATATAACTGTAAACATAATGAGATATTATTCACACAAAAATTATAAACTTAAATAATATTTTTAATTGTTTTGTATTTTTTTACTCTAAATAGATAGTATTTGTTATTTAATCATGTTTTATACTTCACTGCTAATAAAAATATAAAATATGCTGTCATAAATGTATAATAGTTCATAAAAAAATTAGTAAATTGTATATTTAAACACTACTATTTATAGTTTGACATAAAGAAAGTCATTTATTCCTCAAAATAAATGACTTTGTCTTCATACTAAATGTAATATATTTTATTTGTTATTTACAAACACCTCTACTAAGGCTGAAAATTATTATCCAGCTTTATATATTAGGAATCATAATATCTTTTTCTAAATAATAATTTATGGCTCTTTGCCAGCCTGCCATATATTGATTGAAAGCTTCTTGATCAAATTTTGCCACTTCAGCTTTCCCTGCTTCGGTATAGGCTGTTTGCGTTACCGTAAGCCTTGCCGTTGCTTGAGAGTTATTTTCATCAATAAGTGTTATTTCAAGCTTATTTACGACTCCATCTGGTAAAATTTTATACATTTCTACAAAATAATCACTTGCTCTATGCTACGTTACAATCCAAAAATTAGGGGCATCATGCTTTTCATTGGGAGTTAAGAAAATGCAATCTTGCTCACATACCCCAGACTTTGAATATACCGCTACAAAATAAAACATATTTAGCTAAGCCCACAATCTCAACGACGCCCACAAAATCTACACATATCATAAGTTTGAATATGCTTAATATGTTTTTCTTTACATTTTACATTTTATGTTTTAGGTAAAAGTGTTTTTATTAATATTTTTTAATTACAGGAGCTTATTATGGAAAAACCCCTTTTACGCAAATATGCTTTTCTCACAGGGCTACTCTGTGTCTGTGCAATGCTTTTTTTCACATACAACACAGGCCATGCAGCCGAAGGTAACTCACTGGAGACCATGTATAATGAAGCCTATGACCTTGAAGATGCAGGCAAATATGAGCAAGCCGCTGCTCTTTATTTAAAAGCGGCAGAACAAGGCTATGCTGACGCGCAAGTAGCTCTTGGAAGCTTATATGAATTCGGTACTGGTGTTGAGCAAGATTATAGCAAGGCTGCGCACTGGTATAAAAAAGCTGCAAAACAAGATAATGCCTACGGGAAAGCATATCTTGGAGAGCTGTACCACATAGGTGAAGGTGTGGAACAAGACACTAAAAAAGCAATCTCTTTATTGTCAGAAGCAGTTGAACAAAATAATGCATATGCACAGTATTATATGGCCTCACTTTATGCCACTGGTGAGGGCGTCAAAGCTCATCCCAAAAAAGCTTTTGAATTAGCAGAAAAAGCCGCTAAGGAAGATATAGATGGCGCTACTATACAATTGGCAAAGTTCTACTATGAAGGTACTGGAGTAGAAAAAGATGTAAACAAAGCTGTGGCTCTAGCACGTAAAGCGGCAGAAGATGGTGACAGTGAGGCAGAGTACTTTCTTTCCTTTAGGTATGCACGTGGAGAAGGTGTAGAAAAAGACTCTGATGAATCACTAAGATGGTTAATTAAAGCTGCAGAAAACGAATACGCAGAAGCAGAATACGCTCTTGGGCTATATTATAATGAAGGTATTGGCTCCGTAGAAAAAGACCCTAAAAAAGCTGTCTATTGGTTTCGTAGATCCGCAGAACAAGACTTAGCCAGAGGGCAAAACTCTCTTGGTTATGCCTATGAACATGGAATCGGTGTTAACAAAGATCTTGAACAAGCTTTTGCTTGGTTTGCTAAGGCTGCAGAACAAGATCATACCATGGGTACATATAACCTTGCACAAGTTTATGTACAGGGTAAGGGTACTGAAAAAGACTTGGAGAAAGGCTTTTACTGGATGAAAAAATCTGCTGAACTAGGCATGATTCCCGCAATGTTTAACACAGGTCTTATGTATTATGCGGGACTAGGCGTTGAAGAAGATCTTGAACAAGCTAAAGTGTGGTATCGAAAAGCTGCAAATAGAGGTGATGCCGAAGCGCAATTTGAACTTGGCACAATGTACTTAGAGGGAGTAGGGGTGCAACAAGATAAGCAAAAAGCCATTGAACTTTTTCGCCTTTCTGCAAAACAAAATAACAAAGATGCACAAAAAGCTTTAAAAGAACTTGGCGAAAAATAATAGCCTGAAGTGAGATTTATAGTGGAGTAGTCTCAACCTAATCGTACAGTTCTCTTGCAAAAAAGAACAATTATACGATTAGGTCGTGACTAAGCTCACTTTATATATAATAAGAGTGAATTAAGCAAAAAATCTGACTAATAAAGGTCGATAAAATTTATATATTCCACGAAAAAGTCCCTATAATTTTATTATAGGGACTTTTTTATGAAAAAAACTTTCCAACAAGTTTTGTAACTACTCTTTATAAGCTAAAAACTTTTTGCTTACAAAATTCATTTCTTCTCTTTGTACGCGTAGTAAGGTTATATATTCCAAGGTTTTTTTATAAATTCTACTATCAGGATTTAAATATTGAGCTGTTAAAATATGTTGCTCGGCTTCATCATATTCGCCCATCTCAATTAAAATACGCGCGGCATTAAAATGTGCATGGTCATCATTTTTACTTAAACTTATAGTACGCTTGCAAAAAGCCAGGGCATGATTATGCATCTTGCTCTTACGCATCTCAATACCAAAATCATTGAACATATGTTTATGCTCTTTAGTGATGCCCTCTTCTACTTCCAAAAGGTTTTCTAAAATAGGCAAAGCTGTACTTCTGGTCTCTTCTTTATTTAAGCGTGCTGTCGCTTTTTGAAACAAGCTACGCATATATGTTTCCACATGTTCATCAGAAACAGGAGCGACAGTCTCCTCTTTTTCAGCTCGAGCCGTAAAACCTTTAGGATGCTTTTTAATACTAGGTTCATGTACATAATACGCTTTAAAACTCTGACTATCGACATGCTTAAGCATTTCTGTGGGTTGAAAAAAATCATTCAACTTTTGCACAGAAAATATATCGCCCTGAACCCACACGAAGTAATAATGCTTTACTCCTTGTGAATTTTTACGCGAAAATACTCCAACAAAGTCTTTTTTATCCATAGTTTCACCATCTTTTATTACATACAGCGAAAACACTACAATAAAGATTGTAAAAATGCAAGCAAGACAATTTTTCCTTTAAAAAAATAGCGCAATAAAACAACACCATACATATGACATAATAAATATTTTTTTCTAGAAATATTCCAATTTTTTTCTAACTATTAAGAAGCACCTTTTAATCTACCATTGTCTCCACATACAAATTTTGCTGTTTTCTATTCCAACATACACGTATAGCCCCAGATTTCTCTGTAGAATATAAAGGAATTTGTAAATTCTGCAAAGTTCTTCGTACTGCATAGTGAGGATGTCCAAAAGTATTCTGTCGTCCCGCACTGGCCAGAGCCACAACAGGTTGCACTTTATGATAAAATTCTGGCAATAAAGCATCTTTTGCACCATGATGCGGCAACACTAAAACTTGCGCAGAAATATCCTTTTTTGTATCAAGCAAAGCTTGCAAAACATCTTTTTCTGCATCACCACATAATAAAGCAATACCTTTTCGTTGTGTGCCTTCTTTTTGTACCAAGCGCAAAACGAGAGAAGTATTATTGCCCTCAAATTCTTCTGCCTTTGGTGGCCAAAGAACCTCCAAAAAAATATCTTGCGCTCCGCTTACAGGAAGCGGCACTTCCATACCGGCAAACAAAGCTTGTTTTTCGGGTAAAGGGCGCATTTTCTCCTTAGCATGCCATAGAGCGCTATCACTGGCCGAAAGTTTTTCCCCATTATTGAAAAAATGCTCTACGGAAACCAGAGGTAAAATATGTAACAAACCACGCAGATGATCTACATCCGAATGCGTATTTATCATGGCCCAAAGGCGCGGGGCATTATTATACACAAGGCTTGGCAAAACTAAATCTGTTCCAGGATCAAATCGCGAGGAAAAACTGCCTCCTCCATCTACGAGCAAACGCTGCCCACCCGGAAGCATAAGGGCCACAGCTTGCCCTTGTCCCACATCCATAACTTCAAGCACCACACGATCTGAATAATACGTTAGATAGCGTTGCACTGGTCCAACACAAAGTAAACACGCCGACAAAACTGTAAGTCGTGTGATAACTTTTCGCGCAGAAGAACTTTTTTTGAAACTCAAATTGTTCCATGAAATACGCCCCACCAAAAGAGCAAGCGCCAAACATAGAGGAAACCACGCAAGCACCGTCGTCCAAGCAGGACGCACCAAGGCTGAAAAAGAAAATAAGTCTTGGCTATCCATCCATGCAAGGCCTTGTAAAAGAAGATCGCAAGGCCAAGCAGCAATCTGTAACAATACCGTTGCCACTCCTAAACAGGAAGCCGAGGAAAAAAGCATTCCCAAAGCCCCCATGGGAAGTACCCAACAAGCCAAAATGGGTAACCAAAGTACATTACTCATAAACCATACACCGCTAGGGGGAAAATAAGTCAAAAAAATAGGTAATAAAGCACATTGAATGGCTAAAGAGATACAAAAAATGCTCATGAGAGCTTTTAAAAAGTTATGCGTATAACGTTTTACTAAAGGAAGCTGCTGTACATCTCTTTTAGATAGCTGTGAAAGGGAAAGGCGCCTCAAAGCAGGAAGTAGCAAGCAAATGCTCCCCACACACAGCAAAGAAAGTTGCAAACTCAAGTTATAAAAAGCAAGGGGAGAATACAGCGTAATGCACAAGGCTGTGCATAAAAGAATATGCCCTAAAAGCATAAGCTTCATGCGCCAATAAAAAAATAATGCCAGAGCAAGCATGAGAGCCGCGCGAATAAGTGATGGTGGCGCATTGCCAACCCACAAATAGAGTAAAGCCAGCGGTAAGCTTACAAGTCCTAAGAGTTTTCTTTTGGGCACATACAAAAAAATACGCGGAAAAAAATAGGCACAAATAAAAACTAAACATGCGGCATAATACACTGCCAACCATAAATGTTGCCCTGAAAGAGCCAAAGAATGCACCAGGGAAGCCGCGCGCATGCGCTCCATGGTTTGCTCGCTAAGGCCAAAACGTTCAAACATTAATAAGGCAGGTAAAAAAGCCTGTGCCTGCTGCGTGTTACTGTTTTTTTGCCCTTGAGCAGCATTAGGAAGTGCTGCGTACAGCTTTTTACGCACATATTCACGCGCCTGTGCCAAAGGAAAAGCTTTACCTAATATTATAGGCTTTCCTTGGTCGGCGCGACTCCATATACGCCAAAAAACTTCTTGATTTTGCCAATACGCGCCAAAATCACTGCTCCATCTATTGCGAAATCCTTCTGTGCTGCGCACTTTAGCCATAATGCGCACGCTTTGCCCTGGCAAAGGTCGCGGCCATGATGTATTTGCAATGCCCTCCCCTTGTTTCTTATCTGTTTGCTCCCATGTCCAAACAGTAAGTCCTATAAGTTTCTGGCTTTGTGGATATTCCACAGCGTGTACATTTTTTAAAAAAATACGTAAGCGTGCATCGGGCAAGGATTGTACTTGGCTTACTTCTCCTTGCAGCTGTATGTTTTTAGGGACAGAACCAGAAAGAGTCCATGATGGTATGGCAGGGCGCTGAGGCATATTTTGCATAATCGCAAGCATGCCTAAGCAAAAAAGGAATAGCGCAAATACTATGGCACGCCATGACCATAAACGCGAATCTATACAGAGAAAAAGAACCATGCTGGCAAAACCCATGAGAGGATATTTTGCCGCCAAAAGCCCACAGAACCAAAATAAAGAAAGGCTTTGCCATAACAACAAGGCTTGTAAAGGAGGTGTGTAATAATCGTGCTTATTCCATGCCTTAGTCACAATATTTCTTTCACTAGGTATAAAAAAAGAAAACGATGTTTTCCTTAAAGTATTAAAAAATTTTTGGGAGAGAACGCTTTCTAAATAAAAAGCTCTTAGCCCCTTCTAAAAGACTTTCATGGCGATATTTTTATATTTTACATCAATCGCTACGCTGACAATAGCACACAAAATCCACAAGGGCTGTTATTAAAGAAAGGGAAACCGAAGTTTCCCTTTCTTAATGAATGTTAATTAGATTTTAATGGTCATTGTCATGCTCTTGGCAGTCTTCACCCTTTTTACAAGGAAAAAGAACATAGCACCAAAACACAACAAAGGCAGGCAAGGTTACAAACATCAAGCCATAAGCCCATGTTTTTGTATATAAAAAGTAGTCATAAAAGGTTGCAAAAGATCCAGCAGCCATATGTTACCTCCTAATGGGAATCCTTAAAGTCTGGATGTTCGTACAGCACCGGCATGTGATATACGATGAAGCGATATGCTGTCACAATAAGCGTTACCACAAAGATGGAAATGCAAATTTCACCTAAGCTTGGGAAATAGCGTTCCGAAGCAGGCAAATGATAGTTAAAGGCAATAATACTGATATTAAAGCGATTTAACACAATGCCCAACACGGCATTCACAGACGCCATGCGACACAAGGTTAAGTTGCGTTCGCGAGCGCCCTTGGCATAAAGAAGCGCTGGCATAAGCACAAAGAAGCCCATTTCTATCATCCACCAGAAGCCATAAGCAGATAAGAGATACTTGAAGTTGTCTTGTACTGCCATATCAATAAGTTTTAACATAAAGTAGGAGAACAAGATAAGTGAGGCTGCTTTAGCAAAAGCCACAGTAACACCATCAGCTTCACGTAAATGTGTGGCGTCCATATAATCATGCACACCTTTATGAGCCAACATGCCTTCAAAAATTACCATGGATGAACCAGCCACCATTGAGGACACAAAGAAGAACATGGGCATGAAAGGAGAATACCATAAAGGATGCAACTTTCCGGGCGCAATAAGGAATAGTGCGGCCAAAGAAGATTGGTGCAAGGTGGACAAACACACACCAAAGATGGTGAGTATAATTGTGGCACGAAGCACAACCTTACGCCATTTTATAAGGAAGGGAAATTTTCCTGCCAACCATTCCATGGGAGCCACAGAAAATTCAATCATAAGCACCGTTACATAGGTAGCCACACATAAGCCTACTTCAAACAGCACAGAAGTTGTGCCGGGGAAGAAGAACATATATGGCAAACGTAATGGATGACCCAAGTCGTATAAAAGTGCCACAACAACAAAGCTATAGCCCAAGAATGCCGTGGTTATCGCGGGGCGTACGGCAGAGTGAAATTGCTTGATACCAAAAATGTAACACGCCACCGTAGTAAAATACCCACCGGCAGCAAGAGCCACGCCGCACATAAGGTCAAAACCAATCCAAATACCCCAAGGGTAGTTATCATCAAGGTTAGTTACGGCGCCAATACCTTCGGTAAAGCGATAGTAAGTTACAATAAGCCCCACTACCAAAATAATGGCAGTAATCATATTGCCTGGGCGACGCAAAGAAAAGGGCCCCATATTAAAGAGTTTATCCTTGGTGGGGATAACAATATTTTCTGCATGGCTCATACTATTTATCCTCCCCGTGCTTGCAACAAGCATCTGCCTTTTGAGCATCGCAAAGAGCTTCTTTTACCTTGGCGGCAACCTCTGCACCCTGCTCTGCTTCAATTTTTTCTAAAGCAGTGTTCATTTGTGCTTTTATTTTTTCTTTGGCTTCCTTATCTTCTGCCTTAGCCATGGCATCTTTCATTTTAGTAATACCATAGACACCGGCAAAAAGCGCTGGCCAGAATGCAATAATCATAGGCACAGAGCCCAAGGCACCGGCAGTTAATTCACCCATGGGGCGATTGCCAAGGTCCATATTTTGTCCAAGCTTTGACTGATCAACACCGGCAAGGGTTATCCAAGCAGTGCCACCGGCGTCGGTTTCGCCATACACATAGTCCACATAGCGCTCTGGGTTAGCTTCAATGCGTTTACGTGCAATTTTAAGAAGGTCAGAGCGTTTACCGAAGGTTAAAGCATCCATGGGGCAACCTTCTACACAACCGGGAAGTAAGCCTTTTTCCAAACGAGGCTGGCAAAAAGTACATTTTGCCACAAGCGGATTAAAGGGTTCGTCATATTGATAACCGGGTATATAGAAAGGACAAGCTACCATACAATAACGACAACCTACGCATTGATCACCCTTATAGCTTACGACGCCATTGGCTTCTTTTTTAAAGCATTGAGCAAAGCAAGCTGAAGCACATGCTGGATCATTACAATGCAGGCATTGCAATTTACGATACACTTCTTTGTCATCTACTTTATACCTATTTACCACTGTCCAAGCATAGGCAGATGTGCGGCGTTTAGTGTGAGTAACGCTAAGGTCACTAAATGGTTTTTCCGGCATAGGTAAGGTATTTACCTCTTGGCAAGCCTTTTCACATTGGCGGCACCCTATGCAGCGCGTAGTATCGTGTAATACGCCAAAACTATCTTTAAAGTACGGGTAGCTTACAGCACCTGCAGCTTCAGCAACTTTTGCTGTGCCAAGGGCAGAGGCCACACCCGCACTTCCCAAAAATGTAAGGAATTTTCTGCGATTCATGTAGTGTTCCTCCTTGTGCTACTTGGTGCGTTCCGTATGGCAACTGACACAAGATGTATTTGCAGGCCGCGAAACCTTCATGGCATCATGGCACGTCATGCATTGTAAATGATAAGCAGCCTTTAGTGCAGGACGCTCAGGGGTCTTAGCATCTATTTGTGGCGAGTGGCATGTCACACACTTAGGCGGAGTCTCAGAAAGAGGACTTTGATGGTGACAAGCAGCGCAAAGGGTTAAGGGATCGTTATGGAAGGCGGCCCCAAGCTTATCTTCGCCCATGCGTTTTATTAAGGAGGTATAGTGACGCTTGTGATTAAACAAATTGCCTTCAAATTCCTTAGATAGTCCATCTATGCGTACGGTGGTAGGCATGGAATGCACATTAAAGACTTTGGCATTATTTTCTTGTTTTTGCGTGCGTTCCCAGACAGTTTCCGTGGCTAGGGTAAGGTTTTCTTCAGCGTCTAATTCGCCTTTCACACCTTTCATAAATTGTTCTTTAGTCATTTTTGTCGTGACATCATGACAAGAAGCACAATAATTTTCCGCACGAGGTGGCGTAGGCATAATGCTATGGCAGCCCGCGCATTCAAGACGCTTCAAACTTTGCGTATGACAACTTACACAAGAACTTGGTGTTGTTGCATCGCCGGCACGCTTGGCAATATTTTCTGCATGCATGGCTCTTTCAAGCGTAATAAAATTCCCTTCTTTCTTGCCTTCTACTGTGTGGCACGAAGAACACGTTACCGTATCCCCCGTATGGTGACAGGTTTCGCAATCTTCTATCTTTTTTTCATGTACCAGGTGATTGAAGACCACAGGTTTCATTCCAGCGCCAAAGGGACTTGGCTTCTCTGTCACCGGAAACATGACCATGGCCGAGGGCGCTCCGCTATCTGTGTCTTCCAATGCAGGGGCCGCTGCGTAGGCTGAAAAAGCCACACCCAGCATGCCTAGCATTACCACAGCAAGCACTACCAACTTTCGACAACATCGTAGCAGTGATTTACCATTCCTCATGCAATTGTCCTTGTTGAATACGATAGGAAAGCCTTAACACCCACGCCATGACATATAGTTTTCATCCATAATAACCAATGCCCGACCTCATACATAAGGTCATTCGTATTAAGGCACCAACTTTACTTGGTGCAAGAATACACCACGCTTACAATGTTGTCAAAATATTTTGTATTATAACTACCTTTCTTGCCATAATTTTTTTTACGCAAAAAGAAAGTGAAATATTTCACGATATAAAACCCCCTGCACATTTTGTACACAGGGGGTTACAATGCCTAAACACAGTTTGAACTGCCTATAGGGGACTATAAAAATGACGTTCTATCAGGAACTTTTTGTGAAGCAGACTTTTTCAACCGACTGGTAAAAGCTTTGGGAGCGTTTACACGACGAAGAAAATTTACAGAAAATGTTTTTTTGCTGTTTGCACCATGCCTTTCATATCTTCAGGAGCAAACCATTGCAGTTGTGGCACAGCCTTAAACCATGTTAATTGCCGTTTAGCGTAGGCACGAGTGTTTTTTCGCCAAAGCTCAAGAGCCACATCAAAAGCCATACCTTGGCGTAAAAAAGCAAATAATTCTGCACAGCCTATGCCAGACCAACCGGGCGCCTTGCCTTCTTGGCAGTGGACTAAAGCGCGTTTTGCTTCCTCAAGAGCGCCTGCCTCAAGCATAAGTTCAATGCGCACATCTAAACGAGGACGCAACACATCCAGTGACATATCTATACCAAAGTACGGTCCTGTCAGCATAGGTTCAGAGGTTGTATGCGTATGCCACCAAGTAAATGTTTTTTCTGTAGCTGTATAAACTTCTAAAGCCCGCACCACTCGCTGTTTATCATTGGGATGTATTTTAGCCGCATAGGCAGGGTCAATCTCCGCAAGTTCTTTATACAAGACAGGAGACCCCAACGCCGTACAACGAGCCAGCAAATCAGCTGAAATATCATGAGGAATATCCGGTATGGTGGCAATACCTTCCAATAAAGTTTTAAAATATAGACCGGTACCGCCCACTAAAATAGGTATTTTTCCGCGCGCGTGTATATCTTGCACCACTTTCACAACTTTTTCAGCATAACGCCCTGCGGAAAGTTTTTCTTGTGTGGCCAAAAAACCATACAAATGATGCGGACATTGTGCCAACTCATGTGCGTGGGGCTGGGCTGTAATAAGCGGAAAATCGCTGTACACTTGGCGAGAATCGGTATTTACAACCTCTCCTTGCACTGCATCGGCTAAACACAAGGCTGCCGCCGTCTTGCCCGCCCCTGTGGGACCGGCAAGACAGAGAGCCTGTAAAGGCTTTATCATCATTTCACAGCCTATCAGATTTTAAAACCGCCCACAGAGGGGGCTAAGCAAGGGGTTCCCTGTCGTACTTGACCAGAAGCATATTTTTCTTGCAAACGCTTCAAAACATGATCCGGTACAAGACCTGTCACATCCCCACCATGACTGGCGGCAGCCTTGATGATGGTAGAACTAATATACAGCCATTGATAATCTGTCATCAAAAACACTGTTTGAATATGATGATCCAATTTTCTATTCATTAGAGCCAATTGAAACTCAAACTCAAAATCCGAGGTAGCACGAAGTCCACGCAAAATGATATTAGCATTTTTCTTAGAAACATAGTCTACAAGCAGTCCTGAAAAAGCATCTACTTCCACGTCTTCAATATCTGCTATGGACTCACGAACCAGCTCTACACGTTCTTCATGGGTAAAAAGAGGTGCTTTGGGGGTATTATCTGCCACAGCCACAATAATTCTGTCAAAAACCTCATGTCCACGTCGAATAAGACTTATATGTCCATTAGTTATGGGGTCGAAGGTTCCGGGGTAGATTGCTACTCGCTCTTTATTTGCCATAATATCACTCTCGTTTGTCCAAAACTGCGCTCGGTGAGCACTTCAAGTTGCGGATGCGCATTTTCACTATCAAAAGCCACGGCAGATTCTACTTCTGCTGTAATAATACTGTCTTCATGCACCCATGCTTGACGCATAAGCGCGTTGAGCGTAGGCGGCAATAAATTTTTACCATAGGGCGGATCTATAAAAACTACATCAAATTTTTGTGCACTACGCTTTGCTAAGACCTTGAGTACATCTTCTTGCCGTATGCGACACCGTGCCTCATCTAATTCCAGCATAGCAGCATTTTTATGTAAACAACGCACAGCCACTGCGGAATTTTCCACAAGCACGGCATCTTTGGCACCTCTGCTCAAGCATTCAAATGCTAAAGAGCCTGAGCCAGCAAAAAGATCTAAAGCCGAAGCCGTTGACCAAATGATTCCGCGTGATTCTAGCATAGAAAAAAGCGCTTCGCGCACTCGCGACATAGCCGGCCTGTAACCGGGCCCCTCCACTGTTTTCAACACGCGCCCTCTAAAAGAGCCTGAGATAATTCGCATTATAACCTAGCAATAAGTTTTGTAAGTTCATAAGAAAGGTTGGTAAGTTCGTCTCGTAAATCCGTTTGTTCCACCCAAGGGCGCTGTTCCAAGGTGTCAATTTTCTGATGTAATTTTGCCATCTTACTTTCAATATCTTCCTTAAGAAAGGCCCAATCCACTGTGGGCATATGTCTTGCAGAGTCCACACGCGCCGCACCAAGAGCCGGTACTGCATCTGCGCCTTCTGCCGAAACATACACAGGCACTGCATTGCTTTGTAGCACCAATTCGTCAAGATAGGCAGGAATGGCTACATCCACTCCGTATTCTAATTTAATTTTTTCAGCTAATGTTCTTTGAGCTTTTTCTTCCCCATGCACGAGCACCACTTGACTTCCTTGCCCAATAGCATCCCCCACCCAAGATATTAATTGCCCTTGTCCGGCATGAGCGGAGAAGCCTCCAATGGTGAAAATTCGAGCATTAATTTGTACATCATCGCCAAAAAGCTTAATAGAAGAAGCCTTTTCAACTATTTTGCGGCCAGGAGTTCCTACACCTTGATAGCCCACAAAGACAATACTATTTTTAGAATGCCATAAATTGTGCCGTAAATGGTGACGTATGCGCCCAGCATTGCACATGCCACTGGCAGAAATGATAATGGCAGAGCCCGTCATTTCATTAAGATCCCGAGATTCCATGGCATCCATGCTGTAATGTAAGTTTGGCAAAGCAAAAGGATCTTCCCCTTTTGAAAGTAAGGCCTTTGCCTCCGCATCAAATAATTCCGCATGATTACGAAAAACTTCTGTGGCACGAATAGCTAAGGGGCTATCCACATAGATGGGCATGTCTGACGGCAATTTACCCTCGGCAGCCAATTGATGCAAGCAATACAATAATTCTTGCGTACGCTCCACGGCAAAGGCAGGAATAATAACCTTGCCCCCCTGATTATAACTATAGGCTATGGCCTCAGCCAATTCATCAGTGGCACTGATTTGTGTATTATGTTCCCTATCACCATAGGTTGACTCTAAAAATATGTAATCCGCTTTCTCTGGTACTTCGGGGTCTTCCACAATAAGTGCATTGGCACGACCCAAGTCTCCTGAAAAAATCACCGACAAGGTTGTATCATTTTCCTGAACTTCTATACGCACAAAAGAAGAGCCAATAATATGTCCTGCATCATAAAAAGTGACCTTTATACCAGGATGCGGCTCTATGGTTTTTCTATACTGCACTATTTCAAAAAGCGGTATAGTTTCCTCCACATCCTTGGTTGCATAAAGCGCTTCAGGAGCGGTTCCTTTACCACGTCTTTTATATTTTTCAGCTCTTTGCTGTGCTTCCATTTCTTGAATGTGCGCACTATCGAGCAGTAAAATTTCTAATAAATCTCTGGTAGCTTCTGTACAATATATAGGTTTACTAAAGCCTTCTTTCACCATGCGAGGCAAAAGCCCAGAGTGATCAATATGCGCGTGAGTCATGATAATAAAATCAATACTTTCAGCGCGATACATACTTGTTTCTCGATTACGCTCTTCGATGGCTTTATTGCCCTGATGCATACCGCAATCCACTGCAAAACGCGCACCGCATGCTTCTATCATATAACAAGAGCCTGTTACCGTTTGCGCTGCACCTAAGAACTGAACTTTCATAAAATTCCTCCTAAAATAAGGCACAAGACATCAACCACTTTACCGCAATTTGCCATGGCAAACTTGCAAACAGTATGCCGTGTCTACCCATAAAGTGCAAGCAGTATAACAGCCTATAACAAAATGGCAAAGCAAGTGTTTTATCACTATTTTTTTGAGAGCGTATTTTTAACAAAGTATCACATCAATTACTGTGCTCCTACTACTAAGGGGTTATAAAATACCCCTTTCACTTGCTTTTCTTCCTTTAATATACTATATTTGTCTTGTAAATTATTTTTGTAAAACTACTCTCTCAGCTAATAAGGCAGCATGGTACGCCTATATTTTAACCTTGTAGCAATTATTTTACCCAATAAAGGACATTGACATGAAACAACATCAAACACGTATTGATGAGCTTTCCAGTAGTACAGAATCTTGGCGTGTTATTCGTATTCTTGCTGAAATTGCCACTGCCTTTGATAAATTAAATACCATTGATAAAAATTGTATTTCCATCTTTGGCTCAGCGCGTACCCCCGAAAATCACCCCCATTATATAGCTGCGGAAACCATTGCACACAAATTAGTAGAAAATGGTTATGGTGTCATCAGTGGTGGCGGCCCTGGTATTATGGAGGCAGCCAATAAAGGCGCTGCACTAGCTGGCGGCCCTTCCATTGGTCTTGGCATTGAACTACCACACGAACAAGGCTTCAACCCCTATGTGCAAATAGGCTGTGAATTTCGCTATTTTTTCATACGCAAACTTATGTTTGTTAAATATGCCATGAGTTATGTAGTTATGCCGGGGGGTATGGGCACCATTGACGAATTGTCCGAAGCCTTTGTCTTAGCGCAAACAGCGCGCATTCGTCCTTTCCCCATTATTTTATACGATTCAAAATATTGGGAAGGCTTTCTGAACTGGCTTAATTATTCCATGGTAGAAAATGGCTATATTTCCAAAGAAGAAATTTCAGATCGCATTATTGTCAGCGATGATCCTGATGAAGTGGTAGCCATTATTAAACGTCGTGTTATAGTTTAAAATTATAAAAACCTCTGTGCACAATTTACGCAGAGGTTTTTATATGCAAAATAGCCTTAAATAACTACATTTTTCCATGAAAAAACACCACAACAATTCGGACCATATACGCACCCTCCCCTTGGCTGGGCCTGTGCCCTCGGCGCCAGGCGAGCATGCATGGCATTCTCTCATGGGTATGGCCTTGGCAGAAGCACAAAAAGCACAAAGCATGACCCCTGTGCCGGAAGTTCCTGTGGGCGCCATAATCGTAAGTGCTCGAGGAGAAATTATTGCACAAAGTCACAATGAAACCATTATTCGCCACGATGCCACAGCACATGCCGAAATTTTAGCTTTACGTCGTGCCGGAAAAAAACTAGGCAATTATCGTCTTAATGATTGCATACTTATTGTGACTTTAGAGCCTTGCCTTATGTGCACTGGCGCATTGGTACATAGTCGCATTGCCGGCCTAGTGTACGGTGCCGCCGATAAAAAAGCGGGTTGTATCAGCTCTTGTATGGAAGGCCTTGAAAGCCCTTTTTTAAATCATAAAATATGGCATATGGGGGGCGTTCGTAGTGCAGAATGCGCCCAACTGCTCACAGATTTTTTTGCACAAAAGAAATGCTAGTTACATTTCTTTTTGGGGAGACTTTTGCTCGCGCCAAAAAGCTTCCCCCAGCCCCCCTCAAGAAAAATCAAAAAAAGAAAATTCTTTATATTTCTTAAAAAGAATATTTTTTAAACTTACGTATTTGCAAATCTCCTGCAATGGACGAAGTTAAATCAGAAAAAATGGCAATATGACGTTGTTGCAAATGTTTTGTCCATGTTTCTTGATTTTCCCATTCTTCGTGCAAAAAGAATTTTCTAGTATCATTAACATCTTGATGTACAACCGAGCCCAAGCACCCATGCTCGCAGCGTGTCAGGGCTACCATATCAGCAGTAGCACGTATAAAAAGATCTATGTGTTCTTCTTCCACTGTTGCAAAACCTAAAACTACTAAATTTTCCGCAGCCATATCTTCCCCCCATTTTTTTATAAAAATTCTGCATCCACGAATGGATACCGAAGTTTTTGATATATTTAATACACTTCACTAAGCTCGACTGAATTACCAGTACTCTTAAAAATAAACCTCCACAACGCCAGCATGTGCCCCGAGCAGACATTTTCTTTCCGAAAAATAAGTCATCTTAGCACGTTTGTAGTGGTGCTATACACGCATTTTGCAGTAATTTTTCAACCAATTGTGTTACAGGAAGTCCCACCACCGTACTCCAAGAACCACGTATACTTTCTACTAAAAAAGCCCCCTGCCCTTGAATGGCATAGGCGCCGGCTTTATCGAGAGGCTCCCCGCAATAGGCATAATTTCTTAAGATATCTTCATTCCAATCATGAAAAAAAACTTCGGTACTTTCATGAAAAAGTAATTCTTTACCCGATGGTAACAAGCAGCACACAGCAGAAATAACCGTATGTCCTTTACCGGCCAAAGATTGTAACATATCTAAAGCATGCTCAGCGTTTTTTGGCTTACCAAAAATTTTCCCCTGCAAGGCTACAACTGTATCCGCAGCAATAACCACTGCATCGCCATGTCGTTCTGCCACAAAGGTAGCCTTCACCTTAGCCGCGCGCATTGCGTAGTTTTCAGGTGTTTCATTACAGTTTGGCAAAGGCTCAATACCATGAGGGCGCACAACAGTATAAGCAAGCCCCAATTCTTGCAAAAAAAGCTGTCTTCGCGGCGAAGCAGAAGCAAGCACAAGAGGTTTCTCTGCATAAAACATTGCCTTCACTTGCCTACAACTCCACCAAGGGAGAATGATTTTTTCCCTCTGAAGCAGGCGGAGGAGGGGCAGGGGCATAAGGATCTGCATTTTTGCTTTGCGCCTTTTTATCAGAGTTTGGCCTTTGTTCTGGAAGCTTTTGCAAAGCCAAAGCCGTAGCCTCATTTTCAAGCACGGCTTGTCCCGAAACTTTCCACGTTGCATTTTTTTTTGTTAAAACAATCCAAGATGTCATGCCGGCCGGCGTTGTGACTTTTGCCACAGCAGCATTGGAAGAAAGCTCTTTTACAATAGCCTTTTTTAATGCCTTAGGCACCCATGGACAATAAGGTTTTTGGCTAGCTGTACATTCTAAAATGAGTTCACCTGTACTTACGCCTCTATTAAAATATTCTGTGGTAGCAGTTTCCACATCTACTACAGATCCCACTAAATCACTAATACCGCCAATGCCTAGCATTTTCCCTAAATTATCTAAGGTATTTAGCGGAACATTCTCCTTTGTCATGCCTTGAACCTGTGCCAAAGCAAAGCGTTGCATGTCTATCTGTTCCAAAAAGAGTTTACTATCTTGTGTTTCCATGGCCTTAGCCATGGCGTTTAAAGGTTTTTTTGCATCTGAAGAGTTACACCCCATCATAAAAAAACTACTTAGAAGTAGAAAACTCGCATATATATTTATTCTTTTCATACATCACCGTATCAGTGCCGTAAAAGCACTTTATCTTTTACATATAAAATACGTCTTTATATGCAATAATAACTAATAATTTCATAGTAAATCATTGAAAAACTCTTGTAAACGTATTTTTTAAATACTATGAAAAAAGTCAGCATTTATCTATAAGATAAACACTGACTTACAAACACAGCAAAGTTGCAACGTACTTTTACCCAAGAAAGGTTTCTTATTAAAGTAAGCTACTCACTTTCTGTTAACTATGATATTTTTTAATATATTCACCGAGACGGCGCATACCTTCACGTAAATTTTCCATGGATGTAGCATAAGAAATGCGTAAAAAGCCTTCAGCTTGAGACCCAAACTCGCTACCGGGGGTAATTCCCACATGGGCTTTTTCTAAAATATCAAAGGCAAGCTTTACCGATGATCCACCAAATTTTTCTGCCAAATGTTTTGCATTAAACAACATATAAAAAGCACCGCATGGCTCCACAGGAATACGGAAACCAAGTTCGCGTAAAGCCTGCAACACATATATACGTCTTTCATTATAAATGGCACACATGCGCTCTGTTTGAATGCCCGCTTTTTGTAAAGCATGAATGCCTGCTTCTTGCGCCACAGTGTTAGTAGATAGTAAAAACCTTTGCATAAAGGATATAAGGGGTTGCACACACCACGGTGGTACAATAAGAAAACCAACTCGCCAGCCTGTCATGGCGTAGGCTTTAGAAAATCCCCCCACCACTACAGCATTTTGCGTGCATTCTAAAATACTATGCTCATAATTCGTATAGTTTAAACCATGATAAATCTCATCAGAGACAATAATAGGCTGACTTTCATGGGCAGCAGCGACATCGGCCAAAGCTTGCATACGCTCTTTTTCCATCACAATGCCCGTTGGATTGGACGGGGAATTAATCATAATGGCTTTTGTGCGCAGAGTCAGAGCTTTTTTCACATCTTCAGGGCGATATTGAAAGCCCTCCTCTTCACATGTAAGCACAGATTTCACAACACCGCCAACATGCTGTACAAAGGTAGGATATACGGCATAAGCAGGGTTTGAAAGAATAACTTCATCACCTTCATTAAGCAACACTTCAAAAAGAAGTTTCATACCTATGGAAGTACCTGGAAAAACAAGCACTTGATCTTCGTGAATAGTCACATTATAGCGCTGTAAGTAGTGGTCAGCCACGGCTTTGCGCAGCTCTACCTTACCTTGTGACGCTGTATAATGCGTTAAACCTGCATCAAGAGCAGCCTTTCCCGCATTAATAATACAAGGAGGGGTATCAAAATCTGGTTCGCCCGCCTCCAAATGCACTACATCAATGCCTCGTCTTTGCATGCACTGCGCACGGTCCAAAATCTCCATAACTAAAAATGGAGAAACTTGCTTACAGCGTTCACTTATTTTTGATGATGACATACTATTTTTCCATTCTCCTTTGCGCTCATATTATTCACCATGTAATAACTTTTTTAAAAAGTCCATACAAAATTCTACGCAAAAAAACTATTTAGTTAATGTTTAAAAAGAAAACTTTCAAGCAGGAACTCGTAAATAACTTCTCAAGATTTACCACAGCTATTTTCAAATTACTGCCAACGTCAACGCATACGCTCCTACCCAAACAAGAGCTCTATTTAACCAAACAAAAACTTTCTGCCCTTGTAAGGTTCTGCGTAAAGAAATAGCAAAAGAAACGGCATTCCCCAGCAAGTAAAAAAAGAAAAAACCAAGAGTTGCTAAAAAGCCATACTGTATGCCAAGGCTCAGTGCTAGCACGAGAGTCACAATGGTTGGCATGCAAGAAAGCACACTGGGGGATTGCTTAAATTGAGCATGCTGGCGCCAGCCTCTTCCATGTACGCCAAAGGATACGCCACCAAAGGAATTTTGGCTAGTATCCTGATAATACTGCCTAAAGTTGTAGTTACCATCATCAATAATTTCGGCTTCCACGACTTGCGTTTTTTGCTGTTCT
This sequence comes from uncultured Desulfovibrionaceae bacterium, assembly GCA_964368075.1. Lineage (GTDB taxonomy): Bacteria > Desulfobacterota > Desulfovibrionia > Desulfovibrionales > Desulfovibrionaceae > CAYJAD01. Next base: position 35,253 of record CAYJAD010000001.1, read on the forward strand.
TGGCCTTGCTTGGCACAAACATCTTTATCATGAGGGTCTGATGTCATATTCACCTCGTTTTCATACTATAACTATCTGTTAAATACATACAATAGAATTATGTATTATGTCTTCGTATTTTTTTCTCTTCGTCGGCAAAGGCGCCATTCCACACCACCGATCTATAAATTTCAGGGACGGTATCCCCCTCTGTGCTGATACACAAAATAGATGATTTTTCATCAAGCTCCAAAAGTCCATGGTATTTTTTGTCGGCATCATGATGCATGAGCCAATGCACAAGACCCGTGGTACAAGCGCCGGATTCTCCGGAAGTGACGGGTTTATCACCTGGCAAGGGCGCAGCTAAAATGCGCATTCCATTGGCGGCAATAAAGTCGGGGCTAGAAACAAAAGCAAAAGCATAATCTCTTATAATTGGCCAGCTTTGTATACACGGTTTGCCACAAGCAAGACCAGCCATAAGAGAAGATAAATCCCCGTCCACCGTATGAGGGTTACCATCGCCAATTTTTGCCGAAACATAAAAACACGGTGCGCTGTGCGGTTCCATAATAATGCATTTAGGCGCTTTATCACCTAATACAGCATGAAAGAAAGCCACCATGGCAGCAGGAAAAGACCCCACGCCTGCTTGTAAAAAAAGATGCGTAGGAAGACATTCTTGCGCCTGCATTTGCTCTAGCACTTCTAAAGCAAGCGTAAGATAGCCTTGTTTTATCCACAAAGGAATTTGCTCATAGTCTTCCCAAGCTGTATCTTGTATCAATATGTGCCCTTGTTTTTGCGCTTTTTCAAAGGTCATACTCACTGTATCATCATAGTTTTTTTCTGTTACGGTACAGGCAGCGCCAAGGTCCAAAATATTTTGCACTCGCCCAATATCCGAACCTTTTGGCATATAAATTTCAGCTTTTTGCTGTAATTGTTGCGCTGTCCAGGCAACGCCACGCCCATGATTGCCATCGGTGGTAGAGGTAAAAGTAATATCCCCCATGCGTGCCCGCACCGAGGCATCACACAAATATGAGCTGCTTATTTGAGCAAAAGGCTCTTCAAGTTTTTGTGCTAAATAACGCCCCATGGCATGGGAAGCCCCTAAAACCTTAAAAGCCTTTAAACCAAAACGTGTAGATTCATCTTTAAGCATAAAATTTGCCACACCTAAAGATTCAGCAAGTTTAGGCAAAAACACTAACTCCGTAGGAGCATATTCTGAAAAACTTTCATGATAAGTGCGAACTTCTTTGGCTTTTTCTAAGGAAAAATGGTCGAGGTTTGCCCCCTGACCGACGGCTTGCACTTGCGTATTTTTATGAATAAGAACAGACATCTACACCTCAAAATAGTTCATTATTTTAAAATTATACAGTTTCAATAATTTTCCAGTCTTTAACCCGAACTTCCACCGAAGCCATGCCATTATATGTAGAAATAAGCGGTGTGTAGGCTAAATATATAAATTTTCCCACTATATCAGAAGAAAATTCAGCCGCTTTTCGCCACACTTTGGCATGCAAAGTAACATTTGTTTTTTCATCAACAACTTGCAGCAAGACATGTTCCTTTGTATAGCCAAAAAAACGCATGCTTTTAACACGTAAAGGAGGAGAACCAAAAACAGGCTCGGCATTGCCCACGCCAAAAGGCTGTAACAACTCTAATTCTCGTAAAAAAATAGCATTGCTTGCCGCAGAAAAATCTATAACCACATCTATGGGCAATGAAGGAATGGGAGCGGTATCTTTAAAATTTTCTTGTACTATTTCATTGAAGCCACGGCTAAATGCTTCTAAATTTTCCGGTTGAATACTCATGCCTGCCGCCAGTGGATGTCCACCATAATTTTCTAATAAATGCGAAAGCTTTGTTAAACCGTTATGCAAATCAAATTCTTTAACAGACCTTCCTGAGCCTTTAATGCCCACCATACCGTCGCAAAGAATAAGCGTAGGGCGATAAAATTCTTCCACAATGCGTGAAGCCACAATACCTATGATACCCTGATGCCAATCATGCCCATAAAGAACCAAGCCTACATTGCCATTTTTTATTTGCTCTCTGGCTTGAATGCGCGCTTCTTCATGAATACGCTCTTCATCTTTACGTCTTTGAATATTAAGCTCATCAAGTTCTTTTGCCAAAAGCACAGCATCATCAAAGTTTTTACAGCGCAAAAGCTCTAAGGCCAAATGGGCGTGTCCCATACGCCCTGCCGCGTTTATGCGCGGTGCCAGCGAAAACACTATCTGCCCTCCGCCTAATTTGGCAGATCTATCAAAATTGCAAACAGTTTTTAATGCGGCAAGCCCCGCACGCTGGGCGTCGGCTATGGTTAACAAACCATTTTTTACCAAAACTCTATTTTGCCCTTTTAAAGCCACCATATCTGCCAAAGTGCCCATGGCTACAAGGTCTAGCACCTTGCGCATATCAAACTCCACTTTACTCTGTTCTTGCAAAGCTTTATTTACAGCACACATGAGGAAAAAAGTAATACCCACCCCTGCTAAATCAGGACAAGGACACTCCCCCATACGCGGATTACAAATTGCGTCGGCAGGCGGCAGAATTTCCGGTGGTAAATGATGATCAGAAATAATGACAGATAAACCTAACTTCTTAGCATGAGCTACAGAGTCATAGTCTGAAACGCCGCAATCCACCGTCAAAATAACATCAACGCCTTTTTCAGCCAGCATTTCAATATTCGCAATATTTAAACCATAGCCTTCGGAATATCTTTCAGGAATATGCGCCAAAGCAGAAAAGCCGTGGGCTTCGAGCACGTCAAGAACAAGAGCTGTGGAGGTAATGCCATCCACATCATAATCGCCCCACACGGCAATTTTTTTACCTTCCAAAAGAAGTTTTACCAAAAGTTCTGCTGCTTGTGGCAAGCCTTCCCATGCTTCTAAAGGAGCAAGTAAACGTAAGTTAGGTGACAAAAAGTCTTGGATATCGCTTTCTTTAATATAGTTTCGTAATTGAAGAATATGCAATAAAAGCGGAGAAATGCTCAAAGCATGCGCCTTTCCTACTTCATGAGAACTCATGGAAGTTACAGACGAAAATATCTCCGCATCTTCAAAAGAGTATGTACTTGCGGTTTCTGTGGTATTATTTGTAAGGTTTTCTCGCAATATCCATTTTTTCACAACGGTTAAACCACTACCTTTATTCTTGGCTAAATTTTTTAGCTTGTCCTACAAACTCTGCAGGGACATTTTTTTTCTTTTGCATCCAATGAAGAAATTTTAAACCAGCTTCATGTTGGGGAGAGGCCTCTAACACTAATAACAAGTTTTCCATGCACTTGGCATAATCTTTAAGCTCAAGATAGGTACGCGCCAAATTAAAATACAAATTCTCGTCAGCTTGGCTGAGCGAAATGGCTTTTTGATAGTATTCTGAAGCTTCAAAATACATGGCACTCTTACGCAAAGAAATACCAAATTCGTTAAATAAGTGTTTATGCTGCGCTTCAAAAGTGCCTTCTAAACGCACCAAACGCTCAAAAATATTTTTAGCTTTATCTGGTTCTCCTCTTTGCAAATAGGTTAAACCTATTCCAAAGTTAGCCCGAATATTTTCTTCATCAATGTTAAGGGCCGAACCGTATTCACATTCTGCAGCAAAGTTTTCGCCTTTCTTACGATGCTCGTCACCGGAATCAATATTCTTCTGTAATTCCTGCATTTTAGGAAATACAGAGCTCATATAAAATTCTGGCTCGGGAGAGTATTTCTCCATCAGCTCATCTAAGGTCAAAGATCGCTTAGAACCAGCAGGTACAAAATTGCTATTTAAAGGTTGGCTTTCTAGCGTGCCATCCTCTTTTGTCTCCACAAACCAATAGCTTTTTTGCACAGTACGTCTTGTGGTTGTGCCAGTTCCAATCTTCTTAATTTCCTGTGTGGAAAAAACACCTTTCACGTAATTAGGGTTATTTTTATACGACATATATAATTCCCTTTGCTTTTCAAAACAGTCTTTTACGCCCTTCTCACCACATATAACTCATAGTAAATACAAAAATTTGTAGTTCTAACTACATTGCATATCCTCTAAAATATTTTGCGCTGCTTTTTTAGGGTCTTGCGCCCTTGTAATAGGTCGTCCCACTACCAAGAATCGCGCACCGGTTTCTACAGCTTCTCTAGGCGACAAAGTACGGCGCTGATCATCCGGCACACTTTCTCCACTTATGGGGCGAATACCGGGAGTAAGGCATAAAAACTCTTTTCCGCAAAGATTATGTATACTTTGCACCTCATGCCCAGAACTCACTACCCCGTCAAGCCCCCATGCATGTGCCGCTTTTGCTAATTTTGCCACTAAGGAGTCCACAGGACTCTCATTTAATGGCAATTCTCCTTGGCTCATGCTGGTTAGCACAGTTACCCCAAAAACCAGTGGCCTTGTGCCATGCTGTGCATAATGGTCAGACACAGCTTGCATGGCGGCTTTTGCCATGCGCTCCCCACCTTGAATATGTATGGTAAGCAAATCGACCCCCATACTACACGCAGAGCATACACCACCATAGACAGTGTTGGGAATATCATACATTTTTAAATCTAAAAAAACCTTAAAGCCAAGTTCTTTAAATTTTGCTATGCATTGCGGGCCGCCTTGTACAAAAAGTTCGAGCCCCACTTTTACCCAAGGAACCACCCCACAAAAGCTTTGTGCCATGGTGTAAGCTTCTTGCACATCTTGCGTATCAAGCGCTACTATGAGTTCTGCTTTTTGCATTGGCTCTTAATTTTCCTCATTAATAAATGTGCCGCCCTTGAAAACATCATTAAGCACAAAAGGGTTATGTTGCGTAGATAAAGTGGAGGCCAAATAAACAGCACGGAATTGATCGTAAGCTTTTTCTAAATCATCATTGACAACCCAATAATCAAACCAATGCGCTTCTTGCACCTCACACACAGCATTACTGATGCGTTGCTCAATTTGTGCTGGCGAATCTGTCGCGCGCCCTTCTAAACGTTGACGCAATATATCAATAGAAGGCGGCATGATGAACACATACACCGCAGCAGGCAAAGTAAGGCGCAATTGCGAAGCCCCCTGCACATCTACATCAAAAATAAGATCTTGCCCTTGCTCTAGCTTATCTAAAGTAGCTTGTAAGGGAGAGCCATAGTAATTGCCATGTACTTGAGCCCATTCGGCAAAATAGTGAGCATCTCTTTTTTCTTTAAACTCTTTAATACTAACAAAATTATAATCTCTGCCATGCTCTTCCCCTTCGCGCGGTGCCCGCGTTGTATAGGAAATAGAGTAACCAAAATTAGGAAACTCTTTGCGTAAGCGTTTGATAAGAGTTGTTTTTCCTGCTCCGGAAGGAGCGCATACTACTAAGACCATGCCTGTACGTTTTGTGGACATTTTTTCCACTCCTATAACTTTGTATCACCTTCAGAAGAAGGCTCTGTTTCTTGTAAAAATCTTTGGCTAATCGTTTCTGGCTGAATGGCAGAGAGAATGACATGGTTAGAATCTGTAACAAGTATAGAACGAGTTTTTCTGCCTTGAGTTGCATCCACAAGTCGCCCTTCTGCTTTGGCATCTTCGCGCAAACGCTTCATGGGTGAAGAAGAAGGATTTAAAATAGATACTACTCGTGATGCTATCACGTAATTATTAAAGCCAAGATTGATAATTTTCTGTATTTGCATAAATTATTCAATATTTTGTGCTTGCTCTCGGCATTTTTCCAATTCATTTTTCATATCTACCACAAGCCGGGAAAGTTGCACATCAGGAATTTTGTTACCGCAGGTATTTATTTCGCGAAAACATTCTTGTAAGGTGAAATCCAGTTTACGGCCCACATCTTTCCCCATTTGTAACAGCTCACTTAAGCGCTGAAAATGGGTGCGTAAACGCGTAACTTCTTCACTCACATCCAATTTGTCTCCGAGAGTAACAATTTCTTGCAAAAAACGGCCTTCATCCAGCTCTACATCAAATTGAGATAATACTTCAGAAACTCTTTCGCGAACACTATTCATGCGGTCTTCTTTAATGCCGGGAATGCGCTCTACAATAATATCAGCCCATGCTTCCATGCGTAGCACACGCGAATGCAAATCAAGGGCAAGCGCTTGGCCTTCACCAAGGCGAGATTCATTCCAGTCTTCCAAAGCCACACACAGGCCTTCTTCAAGGCGCTCGGCCAACTGTTCCTCTTGGTCGTCTTCTGCGCTGCCCCAAAGGGAAGGTAACGACAAAAAGGTATTATAGTCAGGAACAAAAGCCTCTTGTCTTTGTCTGGCAAGAGTATGTAAAGCTGTGAGCATGGAGGACGCTTGTGCCGCGTCAAAATGGATACAACGCTCCGCATCTGCCTTATATTGCAATACCAAGCTTATATCCACTCGGCCACGTAAAGCGTATTGCCGCGCGCTCTTTTCAAGCCGAGCCTGTAGCGAGCGCAAAGAATTGGGCATGTGCCAGCGGATGTCTAAATGCTTTCCATTGACACTACGTATCTCCCATTGTTGCACAAAATCTGTATCTTCTACAAGGCAACGACCAAAACCTGTCATACTACGCAATACAGCACCTCTAAAAAAATCTAAAAACCATACAAAAAAACTTTTCATGCATGGATAGAATATAATTTGGATAGAACGTATAGAAAAGCCACACGGGCTTTTTTACACTGCTCAAGAAGAACCACTACCACAACCGCCAGCTTGCGGGCAACCGCCGCGTTTTGGCATGGTAGCCATAGGATGCACAGGTCCTATTTTATAGGGAAAAGCTCCTGTTTTTAAAGGGCTTGGAGCTGATACTTTTTTAGTTATACGAGTTCCAGCACACTTTGGACAAGCAGGCATTTCGGAGGCGACAACAATATCTTCAAACTCATGCTGACAATTACCGCAAACAAAGTCATAAATAGGCATAAAAATATCCTTCATTAAAAAAACGTCCATGTTTATAGGAGCCAATATAAGGTCGCATGGATGTATTTGCAAGTATAATTTTTCATAAACCGTATAAAAAAAAGGAAAAACTAATACATAAAAAATTTTTGTTATTAGATAGTGATTTTGTTGGATTTTATGAATACATATCCTGCTGTTTTCTGCTCTAAATTTCATTTTACCATGGCAGACTCGCAGGAACATAGGAAGATACTATTATCTTTTTGCGCGTACATATGGTTTGCCTAGTGCTTTAGGAAAAGCAACATGACGTCTAAAAAGCACCAACACAATCATAATGAGTATGAAAGGCAACATGTGTGTTACATCTGTGGACAGTGTGACGCCAAGCAATTGTAAGGTGGTGTTTATGGACAAACTTATACCAAATAAAAGCGTAGCCAAAAAAAGCCACAAAACTTTACCATGGGCCAGCATAGCCAAAACAACGGCCATAAAACCTGTACCATTAATCATGTTAGGTACAAATATACCTGCACTCAAAATAGCCATATATGCGCCACCAAGCCCTGCCATAATGCCAGCAAAAATCACAATGGTTGTGCGTAGCACAAAAACATTGGTACCAAAAACATCTAAGGCTTTAGGATTTGAACCGGCGGCTATAAGCTGACGCTTGCATACACTTTGTCTATAAAAATATATAAAAATAGTCAGGCCACACACGCACAAAAGAGTAAATGGCGAAATTTGAAACAATGCGCCCACAAAGGGAAGTTCAGCTAAAAAAGGTATATTAAAAACTTCCATAGGTTCCAATCTAGGATATGTTTTTGCAAAATACACATGGTGAAAGAGCGCCGTTATTCCTTGCATAACAAAAGTAAGTGATAAACCAATGACGACTTGATCAACTGCATACCACACGCAAAAAACAACCATAATTATGGCAAGCAATACACCGGCAGTGGCGCCACCTAAAAAACCAAGGGTATAACTTTGAGTTTCATAGACAAAATAAAAACCAGAGCAAGCTCCTGCGAGCATCATTCCCTCAAGCCCAAGGTTTAAAACTCCAGCTTGTTCTGAGAGCATTTCACCAAAACCTGCCAAAAATAGCGGAAATGCTGCCATAAGTGTGCCCAAAAGAAGCGTTATAAAAAATGTTTCGTTTATCATTTCCAGTAAATCTTACATATGTAAAAGTCGTTGTACAAAATTCTTACGTTATTGTTTTTCAAAAATTTTATTTACTATGACACTCAAAAGCATTACCAGCGCCAACACCACATGAATAATATATGTTGGCACTTGCAGTACACGAGAAGCGCTACTGCCACCCACGAGAAGTATGGAAAAAAGGAAGGTATACAAAAGAATCACTACCCCATGGCAACGTCCCAAAAACACAATGGGGATGGCAAAAATGCTATAGGCCGGATTCCAATTGGCTTGCACTGCCCCGTATACCCCTAAAACTTCAATGGCTCCTGCTAAGCTAATACATGCACCACTAAGGCAAAAAGCCAAAAAAAGTAATGTTTTTACAGGATATCCTGCATGATATGCCACTTTTTTACTACTACCGATGACACGCCATTTAATACCCAAAGTAGTATGGTTTAATATATAGTGAACAAAAAGTATTGTGAAAATAGCTAGAAAAAAGCCCACGTGAATACTGCTGTCAAAAAGACGTAACAAACGGTTTTCCACACTCAAGGTTAATGTTTGTGGATGCGGAAACGCTGTATCACGCAAGGGCCCTTTAATAAATACATTGCCTAAGCTTATGCCAATGAAGGACATCATAAGTGTGCTTACCACCTCATTTATGCCATATTTGAGGTGTAAAAACGCTGAAACGCTTACCCATGCGGCTCCAATAATTAGAGAAATGAGAAGACAAAAGGGAATAAAAAAAAGAGGATGCATACATGTTGCCAGCTGCGTTGCAAGGCCGATAGTCAAGACAGCTCCCAAAAGAAATTGCCCATCGCCGCCAAGATTCCAAATTCCGGTTTTGAAGGCAATCATCAAGCCTGCACTTATACAAAGCAAGGGCGTCATCTTCAAAAGTACAGCTTCAAAACCCAAACTGCTAGTCAGACAACGTTTTAAAATATAACCATAATACTCAAAAGGATTAGTATCTAGACAGAGAAGAATACCTGCACTTAATAAGAAAGCTAGCAGTAAGGGAGCAGTATTTTTGATGAAAAAAATAATGTACGGGGGCAATACTTTCTTATGCATACTTATACTGTTGCCATGCTGGTGGTTATTATATGATGCGCTTTTTCATTGTTTACAAAGCATTGACTAAGTTTTCCGTTTTTCAATACAGCCAAATGTGTGGATAAAGAGAGCAATTCATCTATATCGCTAGATATAATAATGAAACTACAGCGTTCATTCAGCTGCGCACGAATTTTTTCATGAAATTCTTTTGCTGTTCTTATATCCAGTCCATGAGTGGGTTGGTGCAAAATACCTATACAAAGATTGGGCTGGCTCAACTCTCTGGCAAGTATAACTTTTTGCATGGTACCACCGGAAAGAGTATGGGCAGCGCTTGTCTGGTATTCTAAAGGAATGAAAAGTGTTTGCATAACTTTTTTAGCATACGCATGTATCTGTTTCCACTTGGCTATTCCATATTTCCAAAAGGGTTGTAACCCTATATTTTTTATTTGCAAATTAAAGGCAATATTTTCACTACCCACAAGCCCCTCAGCAAGTCTATCTTCACAGGCATAATGTATACCCAGCTTTTGCCGCTGCGCGTGGGATAGTGTGGTGATTTCTTGCCCATGCAAGAAAATAACTCCTCTTTTAGGAAGACGCTGGCCTGCCAAAATTTCAGCAAAATGCTTTTGTCCATGCCCATCAATACCAGCAATGCCCAAGATTTCATTGCTATTTATGCTCAAAGATATATCGTGAACGGAACAAGCTTGTTCCTCATCATGGCTTGCAATACAAGAAAGCTCAAGCAAAGGAGTGTCTGCCTTGCTTTTTTCTTCGCTACTGCATGTTTTTTTTTCGTTTTGTAATTGCTGTTTTGAGGAGTGCATTGCTGAACGCGCAAAAGGTACACTTTGTTCTTGACCAAAAATGAAGTGACAAATGTCATGCTCTAATTGCTCTACGCTATGGCAATGCTTCGCTTCTGTTATGACTGTGGGTGAAATTTTAGCTACTTTTTTTCCTTGTCGTACAATGGTCATGCGATCAGATATGGCTATGGCTTCGTGTAATTTATGAGTAATATAAAGAATTGTATGCTTATCTTTAGCAAGTTTTTGTATAATCACGCCTAAACGCTTTGCTTCTTCAAGAGACAACAAAGCAGTGACTTCATCAAAAACAAGAATTTTTTGGCCATGCCAAAGCGCACGCATAATTTCTATATACTGCTGTTGGCTTAAACTCAGATGCTTGATATATTGTTCAGAATCAATATGTACATCAAGCAATGCTGAAAGCTCTTCATAACGCGAAAGAAAGCTGTTTGCATTAAACCTCTTCCACCATGCATTACCCAGCAATAAATTTTCCATGACGGTCAATTCTGGCACCAAGAGCGGGTGCTGAAACACCACTCCAATACCGCATTGCAAACTTTTTTGAGGGGAGTGCAAACGTACAACTTTATCTGCAATGCGAATTTCCCCTGCAGTAGGAAGATAAAAGCCGGACAAGAGTCCTACCAGCGTTGACTTACCTGCACCGTTTTCACCAAGTAAAGTATGTACTTCGCCCTCTCGGCACGTAAAGTTCAATTGCCATAAAGCTTGTGTTTCAGAAAAATTTTTAGAAATATTATGGAATGATACATGGGGCATACTATGGCATCTTATGAGAAAAACTATTTAATATTTTGCACAAGGCTATGCACAGGCGCCACGTCATATTTTTTTTCAACCATAATTTTACCGTTGATGATATCATTATGTAGTGCCATAATCTCATTCCATATGTGTTCAGGTATGTGGGGAGATTTTAATAAATATGTGGATTTGTCTTTTAAGTTCAGTTCATAGAGATTCTCCCCAAAAGTTCCATCTTGCAAGTCACTGATAATCTTTGTAAAAACTGGAACAAAATCCCAAACAACGGCAGAAAGTAAATGTCCTTTATCAATGGGAGACTTATCGCCAATAACATCGATAAACCATACTTTGCCGCCATCTTGCGCTTTATTGCTTTCAATAGCTTGTAACATGCCAAAACTGGAACCATTCCCCTGCCCTAAAATAACGTCAGCCCCTGTTGCTAGCACTGCCTCCGTTACACGTTTTGCTCCTGTAACATCAGCGTAGGCGGCAGGTCCTATGATGGCATAATGAATTTTAATGCTGGGGTTATGCTTTTGTGCGCCTTTAATGAAGGCGTAGGAGTGAGCATTCCATGCAGGAGGCTCACCTGAGGCAACAATACCTATAATATGACTGCGTGTCATTTTCGCAGCCAGATAACCGGCTAAGTAAGCAGCTTCATGTCCTGACGCAGTATAATCTGCAATGAGTTTTTTTTGCGCCAATTGAGGCTGATCCACAATGGCCACAGGTATTTTTGTTTCTTTAGCTATTTCAGCACCAGCGGTATTATATCCTCCTGCATGAGCCAAAATCAACTCTACTCCATCAGCTGCAAGTTCGCGCATATTAGAGCGAATATCTCCATAGCCTAGACCTTGGGCCACAATGACATTCAGCCCCATGGCCTTTGCCACTTTTTCTGCTGCAACAATACCTTGCTGATTCCAGCCAAAATCTGTTCCTTGTTCGGGTGTTATAATAGCAAATGTTTTAATTGCTCTTTGTTCAGCTGCAGAAGGTACAGCACTTACAAAAAAGATAAAAATGAAGCACGGCAAACAACAAATAAATGATTTCAAAGACATTATTTTCATCCTTTTTGTAAAAAACGATACAATTTATCAAGTGTAACGAGACGTTTTTACAGCAGAAAAGACAAAGCTGTCAACCTTCTCAAGTTAATACAAATAGTACCTCGAGCCCTCTGCACAGCGCAGTTTTTCAAAAAAATTTTATATTGCTTTATCTTGTTTTTCGGTGATTTTCTTAATGATTTCGCTAGATTTTGGCGGTTTTACTTGGCGCGCCCGGCGTGAATCGAACACACGGCCTTCAGCTCCGGAGGCTGACGCTCTATCCAACTGAGCTACGGGCGCAAAGCAGGTTATACCTATACTGCAAGGCTCTTGCTGTCAAGTCAGAGAAAGTGTATATATTTTACAACGAATACAAAAGGAGAATTTTATGACACAAATTACTTGGCTCGGACATTCCGCTTTTTTAATAGAAGATACAGAAATAAAAATTCTTATTGACCCCTTTTTAGATGGCTGTCCCACAGCAAGCATAGCATCAGCAGATTTACCCCCCATCGACTTGGTGCTGGTGACGCATGACCACGCTGACCATGCAGGGCAAGCTGTAGAAATTTGCAAAAAACACAAAGCCATGTTGGCTTGCATTGTTGAAACAGCCTTTCAATTTATGGAAGAAGGCGTGCCGCAAGAACAGGTGCTCAATGGCATCGGCTTTAATATTGGGGGAACTGTAAGCCATAAGGGTGTAGATATAACCATGGTGCCTGCTTTGCATACGTCTGCTACAGGACTTCCCGTAGGTTTTATCGTGCGCTTACCTAGTGGAACCACCGTTTATCATGCTGGAGATACAAGTATTTTCGGAGATATGGCCCTTTGGGGAAAACTCTACCCTATTGATGTAGCATGCTTACCCATTGGCGGCGTTTTCACCATGGATGCACCACAAGCAGCCCATGCTTGCGCCCTACTCAATGCAAAAAGCGTTATTCCTATGCATTGGGGCACTTTTCCTGCCTTAGATGCCAACACTCAAGTCTTTGAAAAAGAACTTACAAAGCACGCACCGCAATGTCAGTGCCATGTTTTACAACCTGGGCAAAGCTTAGACGTCCGTTGAAAAAGTGTAACCTGCGGCATCAGCACAAAAAAATCTCGATGCGCAATCTTGCCCAAAAAATGCTCTTTCAATGGCTAATAAGCACTTTATCATTAAACTGTTTTAATTCACAATGCATTACAAATCTGTTCCATAAAAGGATCTTTCATGGCGAAAGAAAGAAAAGAAATCATGCGGGAAACGTCAAATGAAAGGAAGAAAGCAGTTATTGCCTACTGCATTTTTGGCCTCGCCCTCCTAATATATATTTTTGTACAAAGCGATGTAAAATTCTTTTCTCGTTCTTCTGGTTACGATTCTAGCATCCACACTGCTGTAATAAATGGTGATACTGCTAAAGTACAAAAACTTATAGCCGATGCCCATGTTGCGCTAGATGAAAGTGGAAGCCAAGGACTAACCCCTGTAGGACTTGCCATGGCGTACAATAAGCTCTCTATATTGGAGCTTTTGCTAAAACAAGGTAATCGATCTCAAGAAAAGTATGGCACAAGTGATGTTTATACAGTCTTATTTGATATGTTAAACAAAGAAAAAAATCTTTCCCCCCTTTTGCAAATACTCAAGAAATATCCATCATTTTTTGATGCCCAAACAGCTATAGTTAAAGCCGTTGAGCTAGAAAACACGAGTATTTTGTTTGAAATCATCAAAAACTTCCCTGAAATTAACATACAAAAAGTATATACTGAAGGAGGAGATTCACTGCTTATATTAGCTCTTGAACAAAAAGATGCCAATCTACTTCACGCCTTGCTAGCAAAAAATATAGATATTCATGGTAAAACTGCGCATGGTTGGACACCGCTCATGGTAGCAGCTTGGGCACAAAACACTGAGGGTGTGCGCCAATTATTGGCACGCGGAGCCGAAGTTGATGCCAAAAATGAGGAAGGTTTTACAGCTTTAAATCATGCCGTAATGCATGGCAATTTAGAGATTGTTAAACTCCTTATACAAGCAAAAGCCACAATAAACCATCACGGCAATGATGGCGAAACACCACTTATGGTGGCAACTCTAACCCAAAACATAGCACATGTGCGTTTGCTTTTGGAACATGGAGCCGCCGTTAATGCCAAAAACAACGATGGACTAACGGCCTTACATCATGCTGTAATACAAAACAACATAGAAATAGCAGCACTGCTTGTACAAGCAAAAGCCAATGTTAATCAACAAGATAAAGATGGCTGGACACCGCTTACATGGGCTGAGCATGAGCAAAGGCAAGATATGGTTGAGCTTCTTTCAAAATATGACGAAGATGTTAGCACTATAGATAATAAAAAACACCCTAAAAGCTAAACATTGATTCATTTATTTCTTGAGGGGGGGCGGGGGCCCTTTTGTAGCGCCCAAAACTTGGCCCCGGGGGGCGGGGGGGGGGGGCGCGGGGCGGCCCGGCGGGGGG
>CAYJAD010000001.1:49568-179612 GCA_964368075.1 uncultured Desulfovibrionaceae bacterium
TGAGGGGGGAAGGGGCACTTTTGCTAGCGCCAAAAAGTTGCCCCTTCCCCCCCCTCAAACTCCCCCCATCCCCTCAAAACGCGCCATAAATACTCATTTCTCATTCACTAGATCAAAATACGACCACATCTGAGAAAAGCTTTTTGGCGCGATGGCAAAAATTTCTCCCAGAGAAATGAATTTTACCCAATTATTTCTTTTTTTATATAGCAAATGTCATGAAAACCCCTTTCTTTCCGCTGAAAAATTTAGTAGCGTCAAGGAAAATATAAGGAGGACAAGTATGTACTGTAATCAATGTGAACAACGAGCTAAAGAAATAGCTTGTGAAAAAGTAGGCGTTTGCGGAAAAACAGAAAGGGTAGCTACCTTACAAGATGAACTTGTTTATGCTTTACGGCTTTTGTCTCAGACCAGCTTAAAAGCAGATGCTAAAGGCATGGCAGACCCACAAGTTGATATTTTCATAGCAAAATCGCTTTTTAGAACACTCACCAATGTAAATTTTGACGAAGACGCCTTACAGCAATGTATTGAAGACTGTATTCTGTGGCGAAAAAAAATTGCTGAAAAGCTTGGATGTACGCCACAGTTTAACGCCGACGCATTGGAAAAAGCTTTAGCTGATATCAAGAAAAACACTTGGTCTACTGCTACTATGTCCGAAAACGCTAATATTAATTCTCTTATGCAAATAGTACTTTATGGCGCTAAAGGCGTAGCAGCGTATGCTGACCACGCCGCTATTTTGGGGCAGTATGATGCTAGCGTATCAACTTTTATTAAAAAAGCTTTATCTGCGGGTATGCCTGACAAACAAGGCCAGATAGAAGAGCGTTCTTTACAAGATTGGTTAGACCTTGCCATGGAATGCGGGCATGCCAATCTACGTGCCACAGAACTTTTGGAAAAGGGAAACACAGACAACTTTGGGCACCCTGAACCTACACAAGTCTCCACAGGACACCGCAAAGGTAAAGCTATTGTTATTTCAGGGCATGATTTATTAGATTTATACAATCTATTGCAACAAACGGAAGGTACAGGCATAAATATTTATACACATGGCGAAATGATTCCTGCTCATGGCTATCCTAAACTTAAAGCTTTTAAGCATCTTGCAGGGCATTTTGGCACAGCATGGCAAAATCAAAAAAAAGAAATGGCAGATTTTCCCGGTGCGGTGCTTTTTACAACCAACTGTATTCAAAACCCAGGCGCACATGGGGATAAAATCTTTACTACCGGTGCTGTGGGCTTTCCCAATGTTGTTCACTGTCCACAAGGTGATTTTTCTAAAGTTATTGAAAAGGCCCTCAGCTTAGAAGGATTTACGGAAGATTTAGAAAAAGGACAGGTCACCGTAGGCTTTGGACGTAAAACCTTGCTTGATGCAGCTCCCACCGTGCTTGAAGCTGTAAAAAGTGGTACATTGAAGCATATTTTCCTTGTAGGTGGCTGTGATGGGGCAAAACCCGGACGCAATTATTATACAGACTTTGTAGAAAAAAGCCCACCAGATACACTTATCATGACTCTTGCTTGTGGTAAATTCAGATTTTTCGACAAAGATTTAGGAAAGATTGGCCCCTTCCCGCGCTTATTAGATGTTGGTCAATGTAATGATTCCTATGCTGCTGTTCAAGTGGCACTTGCTCTTGCAGATGCTTTGCAATGCAGCGTTAATGACTTGCCCTTGTCTATAGTATTGTCGTGGTATGAACAAAAAGCCGTATCTGTTTTACTGACTTTATTGGCCCTTGGTATAAAAAATATACGCCTTGGACCATCATTACCTGCTTTTGTTTCCCCAGATGTTTTGCAAGTATTAGTGGAAAAATGGAATTTACACCCCATTACCACAGCAGAAGCAGACCTTGCCACCCTTTTACAGCCCCAATAAATATTCCCGCGCAAACAAATCTTTACACCATAGTAAGGCAATAAGCGCGTTTTGAAGTGGGTCTGGGGGAAGCTTTTTGGCACAAGCAAAAGTTTCCCCCAGAAAAAAGAATCCTGTATAATTTTTATTTTTTTTGCGCAGCCAGCACCCTTTCTTGAAAAATAGCTACACCTTGCGCCGCATGGCTCAAGCCATTATAAAAAGAGAACAAAGACACTACCCTATCCGCCTTATACGTACGAAACAAACCCGCATCGCGCACCGTGGCAAAACGTATAGCTCTATCTTCCACCAATGGGCGTAAGGGTTTTGGCGGTATACCTTGCGGATCTGCCAACCATACTAAAGTTACTGCAAGGGCGTTAGAAACTTCTTCTATAATTTTGGCTATATCTGGCGTTATATTTTCTTTTTCTTCCATTTCCAAAGAATCCATCATGGTAGAAATGTACATACGCAGTTCGTCCAACAAACGCACGCTATGCGGCAACAGCGGGTATTCTCTGTAAATATGCGCCAATTCATAATTACGCACCTGATAAAATTTTTGCGTATTATTACTAATTTTATTTAATAAGCGAAACATACGACGATGCGACACCGTGTGCTCTTGTTGCAAAATATCTTGCGTCATATTTTGTATAATATCAGCTACATCTACAAATTGTTTACGTGCTGATTTTTGCACCTCTGCGGCTGCAGAAGCAGGCCAAAGCAACATGGAAACCAGCAAGGCCATCATGCTTCCAATGCCCACCTCTAAAAGCCTATTCAAGCCAAAAAGCCACACATTTTCCTCTTGGGCATGACCGAGCAAAAGCACAAAAACCGCCGTCACCCCTGCGGTGCGAAAGCGTTCTTCCCATAATTCTAAAAATGCGCATATGGGTACCACCACAGCCAAAGCTATTAAACGTCCTTGTAAGTCCGGCGATACCACAGATGCCAATGTCAAACCTAAAACTACCCCTGCCAATGTCCCAAAAAGACGTAAAAGAGAAAGCTCTAAAGAGGTAGACATATGCACTTGCATAACCATAAGAGATGCTAAAGGCGCCCATAAGCTATATTCCAATTGCAGCAACTCAGCCAAAGCATAAGAAAGAATACAAGCTATGGCCACTTTAATACTATATAAAAAATTCTTCTTGGTAGAAGCTTCTACAAACTTTTTAGGCAGCGATTTCCAATAGCTAAAACTAAAGGCATGTTTAGAACCTAAGATGAAAGAGCGAAATAAGGTATTCCAAAAGCCTTGTTCTTTATTTTTTTTTACTTGCGACATAACTATCCTAATACAGTAATATATAATATACGTTTTTAATAAATCATTTTTTTGGTCATTCCTCCATCCACCACAATATTCGAGCCATTAATAAAGTCATTTTCCGGATGTGCTAAAAACAAACACACATTGGAAATATCTCGTGGTATCCCCACTCTATTAGATGGGTGGATGGTATGGTCGCGCTCTTCCAACTCTTTCCAAACGCCAGTATGAATATGCCCCGGACTTATGGCATTTACGGTAATGGGAGTTCCTATCAAAGAAACACATAAGCTGTTGGTTAAAGATACCATTCCCCCTTTACTCATGCCATACAACTCCCAATGAGCCATATTCTGATGCCAACGCGTAGAAGAAATATTAATAATACGTCCATAGTCTTCGCCGGCATTTAAAGGAATAAAAGCTTGAGCGCACAAATAAGCCCCGCGTAAATTTGTATGCAATACTGTATCAATATCTTCAAGTGTGGTTTGCGCAATATCTTTTTCGAAAACAGACACAGCACCATTATTAATAAGCACATGAGCTTTGCCGTACATTTGTTCAATGCGAGAAAAAGCTTCTGTAATTTCTTGTGGTTTAGATAAATCTGTCCGTATAAATTCTACATTGTCTTGCGTTGTTTCCACAATATCAAGCACCACCACACGAAAGCCTTGTGCGGCAAAACGCAAGCTCATATCAAGCCCCAAACCTCTTGAACCACCTGTAATAATACAAACTTTCACACTTCCCCCCTCAGTATATTTTTAAATGGAAACGCTGATTATTTTTTCTTGAGAGAAGAAACTTTTTTAGAAAGAAAAGCTCCCCATCTCAAACTCTCCCCTTCAGAAAAATCCATTTTATCAGTATTTCTCAAAAAATTTGTTTAACAGCCCGTATAAGTAAGCCGCCTTCACCCAATGTCAAGTTGTACCATCATTATAAAGTTACAGCAAAATATTTGCACTTCGTGACAAACGTATGTATACTAATGTGACATTTTCCCTACAATACACTTTTATTTAAGGAAATATTATGCAATTTTCTATTGATTTTTCTGCCATTACTCAGATTTTTTCCAAAGCGCAAGAGCAAAATAGAGAGTATCTTTTTGAATTTGAAGTGTATGAACTACTCTCTCTTTCTGGCGCAGAAACTCCTCCAAAAACCTTACTTATTCCGCGTAACTCACGCCCTACAGATGAAGATTTAGCACAATTTCGCGGCGATAAAATTGTTTTAAAAATCATTTCGCCCACCATAGTGCATAAAACAGAAGCCAAAGGCGTACGCATTGTCCCCCTTATACCAGAAAAAGTGCGCGGTGCTGTGCGTCGTATGTTTTATGAAGTGCCTGAGACCTTTGCGCACCTTGTTGAAAGAATACCTGAGTACGCACCGGAAAAATACAAAGACCTCAAGGGCGAAGACCTTGTCTATGCGGTTCAAAATGATGTACGTGGCGTAATGCTTACCCAATATATTTCGCCGGACTCCCAAGCATTTGGTAATGAGCTTATTGTGGGCTTACGCCATAGCCGCGAATTTGGCACCATTATCAGTGCCGGCCTTGGTGGTACCGATACAGAGCTTTATGCCAAGCGTTTCAGCAAGGGACAAGCCATTGTAGCGGCCTCTGTAGAAATGGTCGATGGTGAATCGTTCTTTCAGCTTTTCAGAAAAACCATTTCATATCAGAAACTTGCAGGACTCAGCCGCGGCAGTGGACGTATTGTCAGCGATGAACAACTCATAGAGTGCTTCACCTCCTTCATTGAAATGGGAAAATATTTTTCTGCACAAAACCCTCACGCGCCCTATATTATTGAAGAGTTAGAAATAAATCCCTTTGCTTTTTCTGATTTTCTTATGATACCACTGGACGGTTTATGTCGCTTTTCCTTGCCTTGTAAGGCACTAGCTAAACGCCCTGTGCATAAAATTCATCATCTATTACATCCGGAACGCATAGGTATTGTGGGTGTTTCTTCCACCAGAAAGAATTTTGGGCGCATGATTTTAGACAATATTATAGGCTCAGGCTTTTCTAAAGATAACATTGTGCTTTTTCATGAAAAAGAAAATTCCATTGCCGATATTGCATGCTTACCCACTTTAGAAGCTCTAGACAGCCCTTTAGATTTATTGGTATTAGCCGTAGGTGCAGAAAGTCTGCCCCCACTTATACATACCATTATCGAACACAATTTAGCACACGCTGTTATGCTTATTGCAGGAAATATGGGCGAAACACAGCATAGCATGGAAAGAGCTGAAAAAGTAAAGCAAGACATGCAACGCGGGCACAGCAAAGAAGACGGTGGCCCCATTTTTCTTGGCGCCAACTGCATGGGCGTGGTGTCGCACCCCGGAAATTACGATACATGGTTTATTCCACGAGAAAAATTTCCCCTTATGCAACGTGTGGAGCAAGCCCACTCCGGTCAATGTTTGCCCCATAGTTATCATAGATCGGCACTTGTCAGTCAAAGCGGTGCCTTTATGGTACATCGTATCAGCCAAATGCCACAACTAGCCCCAGCCTACATGATATCTATGGGGAATCAGTCCGATCTCAGCCTTGGAGACATGCTACATTATTTTAGCACTCAGGAACATATAGATGTAATAGCCGTATATGCTGAAGGTTTTATAGACGAAGATGGCCTTGCCTTTGTGCAAGCTGTGCGAAAAGCTGTGCAAGCGGGCAAAGTTGTAGTGTTTTATAAAGCTGGACGCACACCGGAAGGAAAACACGCCACCAGCGGACACACTGCTTCCTTAGCCGGTGATTATATGGTGTGCGAAAGTTGCGTTGCCGAGGCAGGAGCCATTGTAACCCGCACCTTTACAGAATTTCAAAATGTTTTCATGCTGGCAGAACATCTGCACCATATGCACATTGGGGGCAGACGCCTTGCCGCCTTTAGTGGCGCAGGCTTTGAAGCTGTGGGCATGGCAGATTCCATTCAATCCGATACATATAGCATGAGTCTTTGCAACTTTAGCCAAGAAACACATAAAAAGCTCCAAGACATCTTTGTGGAACACCGACTTGATTCTTTAGTAAGCATACAAAATCCTTTAGATATTAACCCTGCTTCCAATGATTTAGTGCACATACGTGTGGCAGAGGTTTTACTGGAAGATAAAGGTATTGACGCTGTGGTTATGAGTTTTGCCCCCATGTCTCCTTTCACTCATACCTTAGCACAAGAACAGCAAACCTTATCCATGTACGATCCTCAAGGCATGGTAGCGCTTGCCAAACAGCTTTTAGAAAACAATGCCGGAAAATTACCAAAGCCACTTATTGGCATTGTGGACGGTGGCCCGCTATTTCATGAGTACAGACAAGAACTTATTCAGCTTGGAATTCCTATTTTTACCATATGCGATGAAGCCATTGCTGCCCTTGCCTTATACATGGAAGCGCGCATTAAAATTACCCTGCAACAACAATAATCTTTAACCTACGGAAGTTCTATGTTTACTCGACGTAATGTTTCACTATTTTTACTTTTGTGCCTTTTCACTGCCCTTGCAGCGTGCGCAAAATCTGACTATGGCGCTGTTTTTGTGAATCAAAAACTTTCAGAAGCACAATCTACCTACGGCTTTACACAGCAAAACATTCCTACCACTACCTTTACCTTATACGGTCTTTTGCGGCCTGCGCAGCCACAAAGCGCACAAAGTGACACTTTACATGTCTATATAGAAGGCGATGGGCAAGCATGGCTTTCACGCTATGAACCTTCTTCTGACCCTACCCCCACGCAAGATACTACCCTAGATCTTGCCAAAAGAGATCCTAGCTCTGCCTCCATACTGTATTTAGCTCGCCCGTGTCAGTATGTGCAGAACTCACAATGTAATATGAAGTACTGGACCTCACATCGCTTTGCCCCAGAGGTTATCACCGCTACCAATGAAGCCATAAACACCATTAAGGCTCAAGTAGGAGCAAAAAAAATAGTGCTTGTGGGGTATTCCGGTGGCGGCGCTGTGGCAGCATTGGCGGCGGCTCAGCGTAAAAACCTTAATGATGTAACTTTTCTTGGCAGTATTGCCGGAAATTTAGATATAAAAACTTGGGTAGATTGGCATAAAATAAGTCCACTTAAAGGTTCTTTAAACCCTGTAGAAGTGGCAACGCAATTGACGCACATTCCACAAAGGCATGTAACAAGCAACAATGACTCTATTATACCCCCTCAAACAAATATAAATTTTTGCAAAGCCTTGCAAAATCCACAATACTGCACTACCGTTAACGACATAGAACATGATGGCCCATGGGAACGAATTTGGTCTTATAATTATTAAAAGTATTATCACAGACCTCTCTCAAACTACAAACAGTTCTTTCAAAACTAGGGGCAGTATATGCATAATGAAATTGAGAGAAAATTTCTTGTTACGGCAGATAGCTGGAGAAAAGAAGCCATTTCATACGAGTTTTGCCAAGGGTATATTTATTCCTCTGAAAATTGCTTTGTTCGTGTGCGCACAGAAAATGAGCTTGCATTTTTAACCATCAAAGGTCCAAAAAGCGGCATTGCGCGGCCAGAGTTTGAGTATCCCATACCTATTACTGACGCCAAAGAATTATTGCAGAACTTAGCGCACAAACCGCTTATCTATAAAATTCGCCATAAAGTGCTTTGCCCGCCCCATGTTTGGGAAATAGACGAATTTTGTGGCGATAATGCCGGCCTTATTGTGGCAGAAATTGAATTACAAAATGCTAAAGAAAGCTTTGAAAAACCCTCTTGGCTAGGCGAAGAAGTGACATTCGATGCCCGTTATCGCAATGCAGCCCTTGCTAAAACCCCCTTCACACAATGGAAAAAAACATAGCAAAACTCTGTAGTTTGCTATGTTTTCCTAGAGCCATCAACAAGCTAAGATAAAAATTCTTCCATAGGCAATTAATATTTGGCAAACATATCGCGTATTCTTTCGGGATCTTTGGTAATTGTAAGAGCAAGGGTGAGTAATATTCTTGCCTTTTGCGGGTTCAAATTATCAGATGCAATAAAGCCATGTTCTCTATCGCTGGGCGTAGATGTAATAAGCCCAGCCCCCGTTCTTGAAGAGCGCACCACCAACATGCCCTGCTCACTGGCCGCTCCCAAAAAATTTTCCACAACGTCAGACAAACACCCATTACCAGTGGCAGCAACAACGATACCATCAGGCTTACTTTCTATAATGGCTTTATGCATGGCACTGGAAGCATCAAGGTATTGATACACAATGTCCACTCGTGGCAATTGCGTTGCTGTCATAATATCAAATTCTGTGTGTACTGTGTGCAAACGTATCACATCTCGATAATAGATGGCTTTAAAATCGATGACATAACCAAGTATACCCACTTCATGAGCCTTAAATGTTTCTGCAGAAAGCGTATTTGACTTGGTGCCCTCTCGCGCTGCTATAATGTGCTTTCCAAGTACAATAAGCACCCCCTTACCCGTGGATTCTTTAGTAGCCGCCACGCTCACAGCATTCAGCAAGTTTAAAGGGCCATCGGCCCCTATGGCCGTGGCCGGATGCATGGATCCCACGAGCACTACAGGTTTTGAACTTTTCACAACCAAGTTAAGAAAATAGGCCGTTTCTTCTAAGGTATCTGTACCGTGTGTGACTACTATTCCATGACAGGCGTCATCCAGTAAAAGGGTATTTATTCTTTTGGCGAGCTTTAATAATATATCAAAGGTAAAATTTTCACTGGGAACATTGGCAATTTGTTCAGAACGTATATGTGCCAAAGTCGCAATGGAGGGAACAGCTTCAATAAGATCCTGCGCAGACAGTGTGGCGGCATGATATTGTGTCAATTGTGTAGCAGAGGGCGCTGTTCCGGCTATGGTGCCTCCCGTGGCCAAAATAGTTATAGTTGCTAATGGATTCATACTACTCCCTATTTTTAAAAATGACTTTTGCAACAACGCGCCTAAGAGGACAAAGCAAACTCTTTTATTGACATTACAGGACAAATTCTCGAATATGATTTCTTATATATCGTAGCTTAGCAAGAAAACTCTTTTTACATAAGGTTTTATATTATCGATAAAACATATAATAGACTGTTGATAAAGTCGATACCTGAATTGTTTTGAAATTCGTAAAACCTATGTTTTTGATAGAATGCAAACAAATACACTTTGAATATGAGGAAAATATGTGCGGAATAGCAGGTTTTTTACAATTACAGCATGATCCTTTACCTCAAGAAGCGTCCTTATGGCTAAAAAATATGACCGATGCCATACAATATCGCGGCCCAGACGGTGAAGGGCATTTTATAGATAATCAGGTGGCCTTAGGGCACAGGCGTCTTTCCATCATAGATCTTCACACAGGTGCACAACCCATGCACAGTGAATCTTCCACGGATTCCACAGAACAACTCTCCATTACTTTCAATGGAGAAATATATAATTTTAAAGAATTGCGCAATAAGCTTGAAGATAAAGGCTACTCTTTTCGCACAAACTCTGACACCGAAGTCATTCTTCATGCGTGGCATGCCTATGGGCAGGATTGCGTGCAGCACTTTGAAGGTATGTTTGCCTTTGCCCTATGGGATAAAAAGCAAAAAGTACTCTTTTGCGCGCGGGATAGATTTGGTAAAAAACCTTTTTATTACACAATACAACAAGGCCGTTTTGTTTTTGCTTCAGAGCTTACGGCATTGCGCCAATTCCCGCATTTAGATTTGCATGTCCCAGTGCAAAATCTTATGCGCTATCTTGCCTATGAATATGTGCCCACCCCTCAAAGCATGTACGCGCAAGTACATAAATTGCCCCCTTCGCACAGTTTGCTCATACGCGAAGGCCAAGTGCACATGCAGCGCTACTGGGACATACCTTGGCCGGACAGCAGCAGCACAGCAAAGCACAACCATACAAGCGAAGCAGCTTTATGCGAAGAATTGTACGAACTGCTTTCACTTTCCGTGAAAAAACGCATGGTAAGCGATGTACCTCTTGGAGTTTTCCTTTCCGGCGGTATTGATTCAAGTATTGTCACAGGGCTTATGGCGCAACACAGCTCGCACACAAAAACATTTTCCATTGGCTTTACAGAAGACAGCTACGATGAATCTAAGTACGCGGACCTTGTAGCTCAACACTATGGTACAGACCATCACAAGCACATTCTTTCTGCCGAAGATTGTGCGCATATTTTACCCTTAGTGGCAAGCCGCCTTGATGAACCCATGGCCGATGCTTCTGCCGCACCCACCTACCTTTTATCTGAGGTCACACGCAAAAAAGTAACCGTGGCCCTTGGCGGTGACGGCGCCGATGAGCTTTTTGCAGGCTATGAACACTTTATAGCCTTTCAACTGGCAGAAACTTATAGAAGCTGGCCAACATGTTTTCGCAAAAAAGGCCTAGAAAAAATAGTGCCACATTTGCCTGCCTCTGCCGGCTATATTAACCCGCGCTTGGCCATGACTACCTTTTTACAAGGAGCCTATGCACCGCCATGGCAAAGGGTACAAACTTTACTGACGGCCTTTACCCCTGAAATGCAACAAGAGCTTTGGCAACCGCATCTATCAGAAAAGCATGGTACATTTTTGGATATTGATTCTCTGTTTGCCCCCACAAAAGACCTTTTTAATGCTTGGCCCGCTAGCAGCAATGTACAAAATATTGATAGGGCTTTTTATGTGTATCAACGGCAGTTCATGTTAGATGATATTTTGACTAAGGTAGATCGTTGCTCCATGCTTACTTCTTTAGAGGTGCGCACGCCTCTTCTTGATACCGACGTGGCAGAATTTGTTGCTCGATTGCCTATAAAGTACAAATTAAATAAATTTCGCCGTAAGTATTTATTGAAAAAAGCTTTTTCAAAATTACTTCCCAAAGAAATTTTAACCAGAAATAAGCGTGGTTTTCAAATTCCTGTGGCTCAATGGCTACGCACTTCTTTGCGCCCCTTGGTGGAAGAGCTTTTGGGAGATCAATTCTTACAAGAGCAAGGGCTTTTTCATATACCCACAGTACGCAATTTAGTTAACGCACATATGGATGGCAGCAAAGATTTGCGCAAGCCCCTTTGGACTTTGCTTGTATTACAATTATGGTGGAAAGCGCAAAAGCCAAAACTTATTTCATAAAGGAAATGTATTTTTCTTGACATTACATAAACAAATACATTTTAATGCCATTGCCTAAATTTGAAAATAAAATTTTGCAAAATAAATATTGCAAAACAAAACAAGCTCATATAGTTTGCCTATGCCATATTATGTAGTGAGTGCTTGCCTTGCAGGACAGTACTGTCGTTATGATGGGGGCACTTCGCCCTGCACCTTTGTAAGTCAACTTGTAAAAAGCGACCATGCCTTAGCCCTTTGCCCTGAACAATTGGGAGGGCTACCCACTCCTAGGTTTCCTTGCGAAATACGGCAAGGCCAAGTGTACAACGTCCATGGGCAAGACAAAACACAAGCTTTTATACAAGGAGCACAGCGTGCCTTACAGCTAGCCCAAGCGCAAGGGTGTAAGGCGGCTATTTTAAAAAGTCGCTCCCCTTCTTGTGGACGCGACACCATCTATGATGGAAGCTTTACAAAAAAGCTTATTTTAGGACAAGGTATTTGGGCAAGCATGTTACTACATGCAGGCTTTACCCTTTTTACAGAAGAAAATTTACCTTATAAAATAAAATGAGAACCCATGACTACAAAACCGACAAAAACTATTGATGCACAGGTATTAAATGACTACTTTCATAGTAGTGACACCTTTGCCACACGCTTAGATATTGAAATAATTGAAGCGTGCGACGGCTGTGCCATAGCTCGTATGCCACTGAGCCCCATGCATCGCAATGGCATGGGCAATGCGCATGGTGGTGCCGTCTATTCTTTAGTGGATATGGCCTTTGCAGCCGTAGCGCACGCCAGTGGGCGTTTTTACGTAACAGCACAAGCTTCTATTACATATTTAGAGCCTGGTCGCATAGGTCCCTTACGTGCCGAAGCGCACAAAATTCGAGCTGGAAAAACCCTTGGGATTTATGAAGTGCGTGTAACAGATGTAGATGAAGTGCTTGTAGCCATTGCTACCATTACAGGTTACAATACAAAAATTCCTATCAAGCATTTGGCAGACCAAACCACAGAAAATGACTCCAATGCATAACACGCCAAAACATATTTTTTTACTCTGCAGTATGTTTTGCGTATTGGTAGGGTGCACATCAAAAAGTACACAAGATACCAAGCCTATCAGTCACGAGGAGTACGTCTTACGTGAAGCCATGCGAATTTGTAAAAAAGACGCTACAGATATGAATAAAAGCCCACATAATTCGCATAACCCTTTTTGGAAAAACTACTTTGAAATGTGCATGAAAACACGTTATCAATACAAAAAAGAAGATTATAAGCACTTTTGGTATTAATAGCGCATTTTACAAGTCCTATCACTTTTCAATTTGTAGTAAATGTAACGTTGACTTTGTCAATACTAATACCTACTGTTAGATAAAGGCAAAGACATTCTCAGGGTAATTTACTTTTAATCACATAGAGAAACTTTATGTCAAATTTTGATCTTCCACCTGAAAAGGATGAACCGCACAATATAGAAGATTTTTTTGCTGATTCTTATGGTAAATCTAGCGGCAATTTTCTTTTAAATTTTAATGACAGCTCTTTTAATCGTGCTAGAGCTTTTTTGCTCTGTATTTTAACATTTACTTGTACTAGCATTAGCTTTTTCATTAACTTATATGAAGGCGGAACCATTTTTGCCTATCCACTTGGCATTACATTTTTTATAGGCACCGCCTCCTTTATATACCTTCTCTTTTGTAAAGGGCATGAAACCATTATAGCTATGCTTGTGTGGACTACATTACTTTTGCTAGGGCTGTTTATTATTATGCGAGATCCAAGCTCTGACCATCGATCTTTACTTTGGATAAGCATTTTCCCCCCCATTTGCGTATTAACCATGGGGCTACGCAAGGCCACCATTCTTTATAGCTTCTTTATGACTGCCTCTCTGGTTATTTTTTTCACGCCTCTTAATGAATTGACCACAGTTCCCATAGAAAGAGGGACACAATTACGCTTTTTTGTAGCCATGACAGGAGGCTTTCTCTTAGTAAGCTGTATAGAATATTCCCGTTCCAGAACATATACCGCTTTGCAAAATGCAGTACGCCATATTGGAAAAACCTCTTTAACAGACATTTTAACAGGTCTTGGTAACAGACGCTACTGCGATAAATTTTTAGAATGGGTCATGGCAAACAGCCAACGTAGCCAACAAGTGTATGCCGTAGCTTTACTTGATATTGACCATTTTAAGCGCATCAATGATACCTATGGGCATGAAGTAGGAGATTATATTTTAAAGCACCTTGCCACAGAAGTGAGTACACAATTGCGCATGGGCGATACTCTTTTTCGCTGGGGCGGTGAAGAATTTATTATTATTATGCCACAATGCACTTTTGATGAAGCAGAAATTGCGGCAGAGCGCATTCGCCAGCATATGCAAAGCACCCCCTTTTACCTTGGGCACGAAAAGATTTATATTACAATAAGCATAGGAATATACACAGGAAATGAGAGCAGCAACCCAAAGATACCTCTTTCCTTGGCGGATCAATGCTTATACAAAGCCAAATATAGCGGTCGCAATACCTTTTTTACTCACCGCTAGATTGTTTACTCAAAGAATTGGTGCAAGCTTTGTAACAGCCGTTGTAAAAAATATTTTAGCCGTCTCTATGACGACTAGCAAATTTTTTGCATAGACCATGCAAAGACGATATGTAGCGCACAGGAAAACAATGTTCGACATAGAAAGAAATAATAGCATTTTGATTTAATAATATTTTCAACACCCTACTAATGCCTATTTTGTGCTTTCCTAAGAAAGCTTTTCATGATAAAGTGCTTTTATAGACAGTGTTTTTGTTTTAAGAATAAAAATAGACAACAAAAATTTTGAGGAGGAAGTTATGCAAAAAATTCATTTTTTTCTCGTGGTTCTTCTTGGAGTAGCTTTATTGACAGCATGTACTCCTAAGACAAAATCACAACAATTGGTTATGGATCAAAAGTGGCATTCTGCTAAGGCCATCTGCTTTGAGCAAGCACAGGACATGACCAACAGCACAGTAAGCATGTCTAACCCCAATACCAATGACTATTTTAGATCTTGCATGCGTACACGCTTTGCATACACAGATCAGCAAATCACTGATAGAGGCTATTAATTCAGTTAATAGGTCATAGAATAGATAAAACGCAGGCTAAGTTTATAAGCCTGCGTTTTTTTATGTGAAAACTCTATTTCATAATTTTATTTTGAAAACTTTCTTTTATGGTTGGTACGAAAAATTACTCTTTTTAAATGCCGAGTCTGAAAAACAAGTTTAGCGAAATAAATTATCTTTTTTCACCCGTTTCCAACAAGCTGTCATACCTACCACCATCGTATAGGATACACTTTGCGCCCTGTTACATAGCTTAATGTAATACCAATAACTACCACCAAGGCTCCACCCATCAGGCAAGGAATAACAGCATAAAGATAGCCCAAATGTTTTATGGATTCATCCCCCACTACAGCAAGCAAAGCAGATGCGCCCCCCGGCGGATGCAAAGTTTTTGTTAAGGTCATAAGCAATATTGCCAAAGAAACAGAAGTACAGGCAGCTAATGTAGGCCAATTTGCTAAGAATAATTGACATGTTACCCCTGCAATAGCAGAAATAAACTGCCCCCCGATAACATTACGCGGTTGCGCCAAAGGGCTTTGCGGTGCGCCAAATACCAGCACAGCAGAAGCTCCAAAAGAAGCCATGAGAAATTCCACATTTTGCGCTTCAAAAATCCACGTATCCAAAAGAACAATGGTCAACAAGCACAAAGAAGAACCAACCCAAGCCCAAAAAGCATTCTCAATTCTTTGATATCTTAAAACGAGCTTTTTATAAAAACACTTATAATCCATACAGTAACTTATTAAAATACATATGCAGAGATTTTCTCAATAGTGAGAGGTAAAAATAGAACAAAGAGTGTTAAGCAAATTGCTATAACATTTTTTGAATTTCAACACTCAAACTTTGTGCATGTTCCACATCAAAATCTTCTAAAGCTTGTTTTAGCTGGGTCAAAGGCGCGTTAGCTTTGGTTTCATGCAATCGTTCAAGCAAATAATCAATTATATCATTGGCATGCCCCCAGTCTTGTTCCATACGTGTTATGGCCAAATCAAGCACATGTTTCGCATGTTCTCTTTCTGCTGGGTTTAGGCATTGCGACACTTCTTTCACAGCATCAGACTCTTCAGAATCAGCACCAAAGCCTAAGGTATTTCTAATAGTTTCCACGGCTTCTGTGAGGCGTAAAACTAGAGTGCGTAAATGAGGCGCTGTCATGCTAGGTGCTAAAGCAATGGCTTTTTCTAAGGCTTCAGCAGCAGAAGCTAAGGCCTCAACGCCAAGGTTGGCAGCAATACCGCGCACAGTGTGTGCATGACGAATGGCTGTTTCAAAATCATTCTTTTGAATGCACTCACTAATATCTTTATTAATATCGGCATATCTTGTGGCAAACTTACGCAATAAAGAAATATACAATGTCTCATTGCCAGCCACTGCTGCAAGCCCATTGGTAAGGTTGAAACCTTCCATAGTGTCCGGTAATTTATCTTTACGGACAATATTAATTTCTTTATCCACAATTTCTTTTTTGGTGGTCTGTGTAGTTTTAGGCAAAAAGGAAGAAATGGTGCTAAACAAAGCCATGGGCTCTAGGGGCTTTGTTAGGTGAGCATTCATACCTGCTGTGATAGACGTTTCTTTATCATCAGCCATACTGTGTGCTGTCATGGCAATAATAGGCATTTTATAACCGGCTGCACGGATAATTTTTGTAGCCTCCAAACCATCCATAACAGGCATTTGTATATCCATTAAAATGAGCGAATACTTCATGGTCTGCACGCATTCCACAGCCTCTTGCCCGTTGTTGGCAATATCAACTTCATACATGGCAGATGTTAGTACCTCATAAGCAATCTCTTGGTTAATTTCATTATCTTCCACCAAGAGAATTCGTATTGGAACATCATCTTCCACCACATCACTCACCATTTCTAAGGCTAAACGCTCATTTTCCAATTGCTCACAAATTTCAAGCAAAGTCTCGCTATACGTATAGAAATTAGCAGGAGTTTGAATAAAATCTTTAAAACCGGTTTCACTGGCCAAAATTTCTACTTCATCCACGCAATAGTCAGACATCAACACCAAGGCAGGTGGTGCGTTTCTTTTGTCCATATCACGAATATATTGCGCAATTTCAATACCATCCATCTCTGGCATTTGCCAAGCAATCAATGCAAAATCATAGGGTACATCGGCTCTATCGGCTTCGGTAATTTTCTTTAACGCTTCTTCAGAATGACTAGAAGTTTCCACATCCATACCTAGACTTAATAAAATAGGTACAACCGATTGCGTATGCAAGGTATTATGATCTACCACAAGAATTTTTTTCCCTTTAAGAGAAGTTTCTTTCACAAGCATGCTTGCGTCAGCTTTGGGTAAAGGCAAAGTTACCACAAAAATACTTCCGGGATTTTCCACCTCAGCATCTTCAGCACTGTTGGGAAAAACTTGAATATCTCCATGCATAATTGTGGTCAATTGCTTGCACGTGGCAAGGCCAAGTCCTGCCCCGCCAAAGGTACGCGTATGCGAATTATCTACCTGCATAAAGGGTTCAAAAATCTTTTCACGCCAATCTTTGGGAATACCTATACCTGTATCTGCAATGGAAAAGCGTATTTTATCTTCTTCACCAGCTACGGTTTCAACATGCAAATGCACATAGCCACTAGGTGTAAATTTTACGGCATTTTGACTAATATTTAACAAAATTTGCGAAATACGTATAGAATCTCCCATAAGCACAGCGGGGACGTCCTCCGCGCATGTCATAGAAAACTTTAACTTTCTTTCTTGACAACGCAAAGAAGTAGTTTGCGCCACATTCTCTAAAAACACCTGAGTATTAAAGGGAAGATTTTGCAGCTCAAGCGTCCCTTCTTCCGTACTTGTATAATCTAAAATTCCTTGAAAGGTTTGTAATAGATTTTCTGCGGAAGAAATAATGGTGGTCAAAAACTTACGTTGTTTATCATCAAGTCTGGTTTGTTGAAATAAAAACCCTAGACCAATGATGGCATTGATGGGGGTACGCACTTCATGGCTGATTTTTGTTAAAAAATTGTCTTGCATAGAAGAACCTTCACTTAGTTATTGTAAAACACGGTAGCATACAGGTGCAGCTTGCAATATTTGCTGCGCCTTAATGGCTTCAAGAGCTTTTTCCATAGATTGAGCCTTGGCTTCGTGTGTCATAAAAATTAATGGCACACAACCTTGCTCTTCTGGTTTTTGAATAACTTGTGCAATACTAATACCTTGAGAAGCCATAATACCAGCAATGTCACGCAAAACACCAGAGGAGTCACGCACGGTAAACCGCAAATAGTACGGAGAAACACTCTCGCTGGGTGGCAATATTTTTGCGCGTTCTAACACCTGGCGTATAAAGCCCGTATTATGTGGTTTCGCTTCACGAGCCACAGTCAACAAGTCGCCCACCACCGCCGAGGCCGTAGGCATATCTCCGGCACCTTTCCCATGCAGGAACAAAGAGCCCACAGCATTCCCTTCTACACGTATAGCATTGTAGGAGCCGCCCACACTTGACATGAGAAAGCGATGGTGAATAAGTGTTGGAAAAATACCCGCTTCGATGGAATCGCCTACTAAACGAGCTTGCGCCAATAATTTAACGCGGTAGCCAAATTCTCTTGCAATAACAATATCTAGCTTATCCATATGACGAATACCATGCACAGGCATTTCGGTGTAAGGGTACTCCACGCCATAGGCTAAGCGAATAAGTAAGACTAATTTATGCGCAGCATCAAAGCCGTCAATATCAAGGGTGGGGTCTGCCTCAGCAAAGCCAAGTTCTTGAGCCTCTTGTAAAGCCGTGTCAAAATCAAGACCTTCTGTGGACATTTGTGAAAGAATATAATTACTTGTACCATTGAGAATTCCGATAAGAGAACTAATGGTATTGCCTGCAAGGCTTTCTTTTAAGGTTTGAACAATGGGTACGCCTCCCGCCACAGAAGCTTCATATAAAAGGGACAAACCTTTTTCTTCTGCTTTGGCAAACAAGTCTGTGCCGGCTTCAGCCAATAGAGCTTTGTTAGCCGTAACCACATGCTTACCCATATCTAAAGCGCGAGAAATTAATGCGCTGGGGGCTTCTATCCCCCCCATAAGTTCTAAAATTATTTCAATTTCCGGATCATCTGTAAGTTCTTGCGGATCATGAACAAAGCGAGCTGTGGCAGGTAAAGAGCACGTTCTTGCCTTGGAAGTATCACGCACAAGAACACTTTTAACAATAATAGATCGACCAATGCGTTGCTCAATAAGTGCTGCATTTTCTTCCAAAGTGCGTACAACGCCTGTACCTACAGTGCCAAAGCCAGCAAGGCCTATTTTAAGAGGGGGATGATTTTGCATAATCCTTTTCGCTTATCTTAATGAGCTTTTTGTGTTTTTACGGTGATTATTTGTGAAAGACATTTTACACTCAAGAATAGAAATTCTGTGTTTTACACACAAAACAGTAATACATTGATATTTTTTGACCATAAGCATGTAAAAAAAGTTCAAAATAGCATAGTGAAAAAATACGTATAAATAGCCCTTACCCATAGACTAACGAACATATACTTTTTTCTTACTTTCGTAAACACCTAAAACAGCAATTTGAGCGCAAAAAAATAAAGTTAAAAATAAAATTAAAACAGTGCACCACATTTGGGTTACTTTTTTGTTTCTATTACATCTATTTTGCCCTGTCTACTGTAGAATTTTTTATATAACCATGCTCTTAGCAGCAAACATCAAAGCCCTAACATTTTAATTTTATAAGAGAAAAAATCTCCACTGTCTTTTTTTTAAAAATTATAAAATATAACTACTTCAATAGCGATAACTTGACATATACAATAAAAATGGTAGTATTTAACTTGCTTTTACCATTAAATGAGCATGCAGAGTAGCATACCGCTTTTACTATTACTGTTTTTGTAGGAAATATGTATGAATAATTTTATTTCTTCTTCCATGCCTTACTGCGATGAAAGACAGCCCCCATCAAATAAAATTAAATATATTGAAATGTTCACACGTGTTTCGACACAACTGTTTAACAGACAGCAAAACGACAGTTTTTTACAAGATGTACTGGCAGACATTGGAAAAACGCTTGAAGTGAGCCGTGTGTATATTTTTTTTCGACGTGAAAAATATCATTGGTTTAATGCTTACGAATGGACTGGAGAAGGTATTTCGGCAGAAATTGCCAGCTTACAAAACATTGATATTCGAGAACTTGGCAATGACAACATGCTACACAATATGCTTCATGGGGAAGCTGTTTTGTGTAATGACACTACCAAAATAGAGCACGACGAGCAAAGAGGGATTCTTTTAAGGCAAAACATACGAGCCCTCATTAATGTACCACTATACTATGATGGGCAAGTGATTGGTATGTTTGGGCTTGACCAATGTTATGACAATCCCCAATGGTCTACTTCGCTCTTAAATACTGTTGTTGCCCTTGGAGTTTTTATTAACTCTGCTTACGGATATTTTAAAACACGACAGACAGTGCTTGAAAGAAGAGTACAACTACGTACACTTTTTGATATTATCCCCATGCCTATCTATGTTTCAGATATGGATGACTACTCCGTTTTGTTTTGTAATAAAAACATTTATCAAAATTTTTACACTAGTGATTTACTCCAAGAACGCTGCTATAAAGTCTTTCAAAACCTTGATTCACCCTGCCCTTTTTGTACAAATCAACGACTTTTACCCGACGGAACGCCCTATACTTGGTACCATCACAATCCTCTTCTTAATCGAGATTTTCAAATTATTGACAGCTGTATTACATGGGAGAAAAATAAGCATTGCCGTTTCTCATTGGCTGTAGATATTACCGAAACCTTACAGATACAACGCGGGCATGTGCTCGAGCAGGAAGCGAATGTGGCAAAGGGGCATTTTCTTGCCAATATGAGCCATGAATTGCGAACACCACTCAATGGCATTGTGGGTCTAACGCATTTGGCAAGTCAAGCAAACAGCGACCCACATATAAAAGAATACCTTGATAAAATAAAATTATCTTCTGATAACTTATTAAGTGTTATCAATGAAACATTAAACATTTCAGACATAGACGCAGGTCATGTGAAGTTTGAATCACGCCTTTTCAAACTCGCTGATGTAGTGCACGGAGTTCAAGCCATTCTACAATTGGCAGCTGAAAATAAAGGCCTTCTTTTAGATGTTTCTATAGACAAAAGCGTTCCCCATATACTGATGGGGGATTCACTACGCCTGTCACAAATCATCATAAATCTTACGAACAATGCCATAAAATTTACACCACAAGGCCAAATCCACATTGCTATTTGTATACATGCCCCTTCAGTGCATATGCAAAAGTCTTATGACGAAAAATGTACTTGGTTACGTATTGAAGTACAAGATACAGGCATAGGCATTCCAGAAGACAGAATTGAAAAGCTTTTTTCAGAGTTTACACAGGTGGACAGTTCCACCACACGACAATATGGCGGTACAGGCCTTGGTTTAAGTATTGTTAAGCGCTTTGTGGAACTTATGAATGGTGAACTACACGTACATAGTGTTTTAGGGCAAGGCAGTACTTTTACATGCGTTTTACCCTTTGCCATGGCTTGTGAATTTGACTTTGGTAGTAATGAAGAAAGTGCCGTCGAAGAAGCTAAAAATGCACACGATATTAGCGGAACCAAGGTACTTTTGGTGGAAGATAATGAAATAAATATACTTATAGCCACTGAGGTGCTAGAAAGTTATGGTTGCATAGTAGAAGCAGCTGAAAATGGTTTACTAGCCCTACAAAAGTTAACAGAACATTCTTTTGATATTATTCTTATGGATATTCAAATGCCTATCTTAGATGGCTTAGAAACCACGCGCAAAATACGTGCCCTTAGACAGTATGACCATATTCCCATTGTGGCCATGTCTGCCCATGCTATGACGCAAGATTTTGAAAGAAGCCTTGAATCAGGCATGCAAGACCACATAACTAAACCTTTTATTCCCGAAGATTTACAACGAACCATTCACTCTTTTGTAGAAAATGACTTCTCTTTTACTTCTTGGAAAGAACAGTCAATACAAAAAAATGTATAAACATTTTTCGTAATTTCATTAAAAAATATTCTATTGAGGCCCCTATGAATTGCAAGGCATGGCATAAAAATACAGAAAATGATTTTACTGCATTATTTTTAAAAATTGCTAAAAACATGATGGCACTGCCCGCTGAAGAAGCTTTTTTTGAAACGATTCTTGCTGACATTGGCGAAGCGCTTCATGCCAGTCGTGTTATCATTACACGCTATGCAAAAACTCATTGGAGTTGCGACTATCTGTGGAACGCTGATTCCAAGGCACCAGAAAAAAAAGAAGATTTACAAAACATTGATTTTGATTCCTTTTTAGAAGCAAATAGCGCAAAGCTAAATTTTCTACAGGGACATGCCATTGTCATTGACGATGTAACCAAGGAAAAAAATACTTTTCTAAGAAAGGAATTACAAGCGCATAATGTCTTTAGTGTAATTAGCATGCCCCTTTTTGATAAGGGTGAATGTATAGGTTTTTTAGGTGTTGATACCCATAAAGAAATGGATTCCTGGGCATCTGACCGCTTAGAAACTGTAGAAACATTGGGGTATCTAATTCAAGGGGCCATGGAACATTATAGAGTTCGGCGCATTATGTTTGAAGAAGATGAAGAATCCACCAAAATTCTAAATACCTTTCCTATTCCATTATATATTGTTAACCCCCAAAGTTATACATTTGTTTTTCTTAACAAGGCAGGTAAAGAACTCATTCGACCAGAAAATTTTCAAAGCAAAAAATGTTATGAAATATTGTATGACTTTAACGAGCCTTGCCCATTTTGTAGCATTGGTGAATACAAAGATAACAAACCTCCCAAGGTATGGATTCATCGCAATGAAAAATTTTCTACAGATTTTACGCTCATCGAAAGCTCTCTTGACTGGGGAGATGTGCAAGATGCACATATTGTCATGTTTATTGATATTTCTGAATCACTGGCACTCCAAAAAAAACAATTACTAGAGCGTGAAACTTTTCAAGCAAAGTCTCGCTTTCTTGCCAATATGAGCCATGAACTTCGCACCCCAGTTAATGGCATTGAAGGCATGTGCCGAATGGCCGAAAAGAAAAACATTAACCCAGCAGTGGGGAATTATTTAGAAAAAATAAAATTTTTATCGCGCTCCTTACTTAGTATTATCAATAATATATTAGACTTTTCTAAAATTGAGGCAGGGAAAATGGATCTGGAAAATGCTCCTTTTCATTTGCACAACACCCTTGCAACATTTAAAGAAAATTTCCTGCAAGAAGCACAGGCTAAACACTTAGACGCTTCTTTTTATGTGGCAGAAAATGTTCCCCCACATCTTATGGGCGATTCCTTGCGCTTTATACAAATCGTCCAAAATCTAGCATATAATGCCATAAAGTTTACAGACCATGGCAGTGTTGCGCTTACTATTACATGGGAAAACATAGTACAAGAAGAAAACGGCACCTTAACACTTACACTCAAAGATACCGGCATTGGTATCAGCGAAGAGCAAATTTCCGTTTTGTTTGATCTTTTCTACCTAGGAGATGCTTCTTTTACCCGTAAACACGGCGGAACAGGCATTGGCTTACCTGTAGTGCAAGGCCTCGTACACCTTATGAACGGGCACATTTCTGTGCAGAGCAAAGTTAATGAAGGTTCTGTTTTTACATGCACTCTACCTTTTTCTCTAGCAAAAAATCAGCCACATGCTCTTGAAGCCCCCCTTCACGAAACAGCCGATACGCAAGTTTCTGGCACACGTGTTCTGCTTGCAGAAGATAATGATATAAATGTGATTATTGCTTTGGAAGCCTTAAGCTCTTTAGGCTGTGAAGTAACTGTAGCCGCCCATGGCGAGCAAGTTCTGCAACTTGCAAGCAGCAGTGATTTTGACATCATTCTTATGGATATAGAAATGCCACGTATGAATGGCCAAGAAGCTACCCAGAAGTTGCGGGAAAATCCAAAATTTCAAGATTTGCCCATCATTGCCATGTCTGCGCATAGCGTGCAAGAAATGAAAGATCTCGGCATGGGTGAGGGCATGCAAGATTATATTTCTAAACCTTTTAATCTTCAACATTTACATCAAATTATTTACCTCTATGCCAAAAACATACAACACAAACCAAGTTCTAAAAAACAGCACTAGCCGCCTACGGAATATATTATGGATATGCCCCTTTTAGATGCCACCAACACTTCCGTGGAGGTTACGGCTTCGGTGGAACGCATTGTTTTTCACAATGCAGAAAATGGTTATACTGTTTTGCGCGTGTTACCTGTCAAATCTAAAGATATTGTCACTGTTGTTGGTCATATATACGAGCCACAAGCCGGCGTACAATTAAAGATGACTGGCAAATGGGTAAATAATGCGCGTTTTGGTCGCCAGTTACAAATGGAAAGCTTTGAAGAAGTTATGCCCGCTTCCACCGAAGGCATTCGCCTTTACTTAGGCTCTGGTTTACTTAAAGGAGTAGGCCCTGCCATGGCTGGGCGGATTGTAGATACCTTTGGCATTGATACCATTGAAGTCTTAGATGAAACCCCCGAAAAGCTTTTAAAAATAAAAGGTATTAGCAAAAAAAAATACGATGGTATTATTAAAGGCTGGGCAGAGCACCGCGGTATACGCGAATTAATGATTTTTTTACAGCCCCATGGCATCACCGCAAATTATGCCATACGCATTTACAAACACTACGGACCAAAAGCTATTGATATTGTAAAAGAAAACCCTTACCGCATGGCCATGGATATTCGCGGGGTGGGTTTTGTATCTGCTGATAAGGCAGCGCAAAAATTAGGCTTTGACTTAGATAATCCCTTACGCGCAGAAGCAGGTTTACTCTATACCTTGGCTAAATGTACTGACGATGGTCATGTATATATGCCCAAAGAAAAATTAGTGAGCATGACTTCAGAAGCTTTAGAAATCACGTATGCCATGGTAGAAGATGCTGTGGAGAGCATGCAAGGCCAAGAACGCATAGTTTACGAAGAAATGCAGGATGAAGCAGGCATTTTTCTTACTCGATATCATCATTATGAAAGCAAAATAGCGTTTTATTTAAAACGTTTAATACATTCTCCAAAATCTGTACGTTTTGACAATCCCACCGCCTTAGTTCAAAGTGTCTTAGAAAATTTATCCATATGCCTTGCACCGGAACAAGAGCAAGCAATTTTTACCGCAGCCCAATCTAAAGTTATGGTTCTTACAGGGGGGCCAGGCACGGGAAAAACCACCATTATTAACGCTATTATTCAGCTTTTCCATTCTGTACGTGCCAAAATTCTTTTAGCCGCTCCCACGGGACGCGCCGCAAAACGCATGGCCGAAGCCACCAAAAGAGAATCTAAAACCATACATCGCCTATTAGAGTACAATCCCAGCGAAGATGGTTTTGCGCGTAATGAAAATAATCCCTTAGCATGTTCTTTACTTATTGTTGATGAAGCCTCCATGATGGACACCATGCTTTTCTATCATCTTTTAAAAGCAGCACCCCTTGGAGCCACTCTTATTTTTGTAGGCGACGTGTATCAATTACCATCAGTGGGGCCGGGCAATGTATTAAAAGATATTATTGCTTCGCAAAGTATGCCTGTGGTGGAACTTACAGAAATTTTTCGTCAATCAGCACAAAGCGAAATTATTCGCAATGCTCACCTTATCAATCATGGAGAAGTTCCTTGTCTGGAATCTAACAAAGAACGTCTCACAGATTTTTATTTCATTCGCCAAAACGACCCTGAAAGAGCCGCAGCCATGGTCGTAGATTTGGTTAAAAACCATATTCCGCGCCGTTTCTCCTTACATAGTCTTGAAGATATTCAAGTTCTTACCCCCATGCATAAAGGAGCTGTGGGCGCAGAAAATATGAACAAGCTTTTACAAGAAGCGCTTATCTTTGAAAAAGGCGAAAAAATTCAACGTGGCGAAAAAACTTTTTACTGCCATGATAAAGTCATGCAAATTCGTAATAACTACGACAAAGATGTTTTCAATGGAGACATTGGGCGCATTATCCTTCTTGATGTCAAAGAACGATGCCTCACAGTACGGTATGATGAACGTAATGTCCCCTATGATTTTGATGAATTAGACGAAATTGTGCTTGCTTATGCCATTTCCATACATAAATCTCAAGGGTCAGAATATCCTGCTGTGGTTATTCCCCTTATGAGTCAGCACTATATGCTTTTACAGCGCAACCTTGTATATACAGGCGTAACACGCGGCAAAAAACTTGTAGTACTTGTGGGAGAAAACAAGGCGCTACACATGGCCGTTAAAAATAACCGCACCCAAAAGCGTTTCACGCGTTTATGCGAAAGATTACGTTTAGATGTATGATAGTTATTCCTTATGCATAAACAGTTCTTTTGCTCCTTGCGAGTAATTATCTTTTGCATAATCTAAGACCCCCTTGCCATCGCTATCCTTAATCTGTTTATTGGCTCCATTTTTTAGTAGCACTTCAATGCTTTCTTTGGGCAATCGAAAGGCCGCATATAAAAGCGCTGTACTGCCATTATTGTCTTTTGCTTCCATATTTGCCCCCTTTTGTAATAACAGCTCTATAACTTTAATTTGTTTGGCTGTATCTTCGTGGGCATACTCCACTGCAAACATAAGAGGGCTTTTGCCATCCTTATTTTTTGCATTAATATCGGCACCTTTTTCAAGTAAAGTCACCATATTATCATAATGAATGCTCATTGCTGCCCACATTAAAGGCGATTCCCCCTTAAGGTTTCTGCCTTGAACATCGGCCCCTTGCGTAAGTAGCAATTGTAGGGTGGAAGGTTTACCATGAAGAGCGGCAAAGTGAAAAGCCGTGTTTCCTTCAGCATCCTTGGCCTGCACATCGGCACCTTTATTTATGGCCCACTGAACATGCTTATCATAGCCACCATGGGCCGCCATCATAAGAAAAGTCTTACCATCTTTAGTCTTTAATTGAATATCTGCGCCCTTATCAAGAAAAAGCTGTATGATAGCATCATTATCAAAAGCATTCATAGCAAAAAAAAGAACCGGCATGCCTGTATCTTTATCTACTACATTGATTTTTGCTCCATGCTCCAATAAAAGGGCAATAATTTGCTTATTCCCTTTCGCTGTCGCCTTCATGAGAGGTGTCTCAGAATCTTCCCCTTTTTTAGCCACATCTGCCTTCAACTCGAGTAAGGTGCGCACAGCATTTTCATTTTCTTGCTCCACAGCAAGTAATAAAGGCGTCATTCCCATATTTATTCCATTAATATCTGCGCCTTTAGTCACCAAAGCTTGCAAAGCTTCCTTTCCTTCAGCAGCTGCGGCCACAACATGTAAAATGGAGGTACCTTCCTGTTCGGGGTTATAATCGTCTGCAAAGGTAATATTGACAAAAAAAAGAACAAAAAAACCTAACAGTAAAGAAACTTTAGTAAGCATAAAAATCTCCTTTTAATATAATTCATCAATACATATTCACTTTATCAAGTCTTTACAGAATTCCAACAATATATATTGCATAAAATATATGTAACTTTTCAGTTGGGCACAATAAAAATAATTGTGCAGGCCTCTTAAAGTTAGTAAAGAAATGTCCTTTTTTACCACTTTACAGCGTAACAAAAAGCATGTAAAGTTCCAGTGGATTCATCCGAATACCTTCGCAAGAAAAATCGCAAGAAAATATTTTCCTCCACCACAAAAACTAAAGGCATGTCTATGAAAAAGCTTCTTGTCTGTCTACTTTGCGTTTTAGTATATTCAGTCTCACCAATGGCACATGCAGCAGAAATAACCTTATATGGCACCGCATTGGGTAAAAAAAGCCTTATGAAATCTGCAAAAACTAAAAAAGTTACTGTAGATTCGCTTACTGTGGAAGCTTTGATTCATGAACTTTCTCAATGGACAAAGCTTGACTTTAGCATACTGGATTTTTCCCTAAATGGGAAAAAAATCCGTATAGATTGGTCACCCCAATCTACTCTTATCACTGGCACACAAAGTGGCACGCCTTCTGAAGAATTTACCTTTAAAGATTTAAACGCTTTACGTTGGTTTATGCTCGACAGTTTGTTTATAAGTCTTATGGAAAACTTTGACTTAGAATCTGTTTCTTATACGCAAGACGGTGGAAAAAACCTTACGCTTAAAAAGCTTAGCCCTGTCAATGAGTTTCCTGCTGTGCAAACCTATAAAGGGAGTAACTATTATTTCCTCGCGTATAAAGGAAAAGATACAGATGCAATACATACCCCCTCGCCTACGGTGGTGGATGACGCCATACTTTTTGATCGCACCAAAGGCAGATGGCGCTTAGAGGGGAAAGATAGCCCTGTAGCTCTTATTGTCATGGACGGCTTAGGCGGTTTTAGCACACATACTCTCATTGGTACTTTAAAAACTAAAGGGTATTTAAAAGCAAAATATCATGACAATAAAAACACGTATGAAATGTATGGCCTAGATAAAAAATTCATCGATAGTTTCACCATTAAAGATGGAAAAGAGTTTCAATTGGGCCCTGAAGATTCATGTACGTACATTAAACAATAATAGATAATCTTAAAAGCCTCTGCACAGTACATGATCAGAGGCTTTTTTTTAAGGAAAGGTTAATGTAATTCAAAGTTTTTATAAGAAGAGGTTATTATGAAATTTTTTGAAAAAAAATTGACTCTTTGTTCATGCTTTGTCTTTTTTTTATTAATTTATTCTCAAATCGGGTGGGCAAAAACAAATTCACTCGTATCCCTTAGCGGCGAATCTGCCTTACAGCTTTTGATTAAAAACAATATTGAATTTCAGAAATCTCAAAATAATCCCGCCGATATTTCTCTACAAAACAGAAAAAACACTGCACAAAATGGTCAAAAACCTTACGCTATTATAGTAAGCTGTGCAGATTCTCGTGTACCGCCGGAGCATATTTTCTCCGCGGGCATAGGCGAAATTTTCGTTATCAGAAATGCAGGAAATGTGATTGGAAAACATGAAATTGGTAGCATTGAATATGCCGTGAAGCATTTACATGTTAAACTTATTGTAGTGCTAGGTCACACTCATTGTGGCGCTGTAAAAGCCGCACTTTCCCCCTCAGAAAAAGTAAAATCTTCACAATTATTTAATCTTGTGCAAGGCATACACAAAGGCTTGCACGGTCAAAATGACCCCAGAAAAGCAGAAAAAATCAATATAGAAAATAGTGTACAAAACATGCTTGCCGACCCCGTGCTTGGCAAAATAATAAAGGAACACAATGTACTGGTTCAAGGCGGTTTGTATTTTATCGAAAGCGGTGCTGTAAACTTTTTTTCCCCCAATGTTTTAGAACACACTGAGTAAATCAACAATTCCTTTATAAAAAATATGGAGAACAATAATGAAAACTCTTTTTGCTTTCTTAGTTGGTTTGTGCCTAGGCATAGGAAATGGCGTTGGCATGGCACAAGAAATTTCAAAGTATACAAATTCCTTTGAAATATATGTTCTTCCTGAAAAGCAAATGTCCGGAAACCCTGCAATGTTCTTAGGGGCAAAACCAGAAAAAGCCTTTACCATGTCTTTAAATGCTTACTTGCTCGTAAGCAAAAAAAATACCATTCTTATTGATGCAGGCTTTGGAAATAGACTATTTACACATCTAAAAAAATTAAGCATTCAGCCTGAGGCCATAGATACTATTTTGCTAACACATATGCACCCTGACCACATAGGGGGGCTGCTTAAAGACAATAGTGTAGCTTTTCCCCAGGCTACACTGTGGTTAGCCAAACAAGAGTATGATTACTGGACAAATAAGGATATACAAAAAGCTTTACCACAAAATAAACAACAAGCTTTTATACTAGCACAAAAAGTTTTAGCCGCCTATGGAGATAAGGTGCGCACATTTAGCCCCCAAGATATAGCAAAACAAGAAGATTTTCTTTTTGAAAATGTAAAAGCCATTGCTGCCTTTGGGCACACCCCTGGTCACACAGCCTTTTTGGTAGGAGAGGGAAAAGATGCCTTATTCATTTGGGGAGATATAATACATGCAGAAAACATTCAATTGGCTCACCCAGAGATCGGCGTTATTTATGATGTAGATCCAAAACAAGCCATAGAAACACGAAAATATTTATTTGATTATATAGAAAAAAACAACATTAAAGTAACAGGTATGCATATTGGTCGCCAAGGAGCTTCTGTACTGAAGAAAAAAGATAATGGCTACGAATTGATAACAGCGCCATAAAAACTTATATACTATTCCATGCTTAAAGGTGATTTTTCATAAACGTCTAGAGAGTGTTGTTATATTGCAAATTTTCGAGATTTAACAACACTCTCTAATATACTGCCATAAATTTTATTCCCATAAAGCCCCCAGCCTTCCTTCCCTATACGCCTTGCGTATTTTCTTCAAGTCAACTCCAAAAGCTGCCGCTATAAGTACCACTTGATTAAATAAGGTTACCCGCAAAAAACCGCGCTCTTGCCAACGCCGCCCCGATGTGAGCATAGGTAAGGAAAGAGCACAAAGTTTTCCTTTTTTTTTCATAGCATTCACTAGATAAACATCTTCCAAAATAGGTACATCTGCATAGGCTCCCAAGGCAAAAAAATCCGTCTTGCGCAAAAATAGCCCTTGATCTCCATAGGGCTTTAAAAAACGCTCTGCCCGCACATTTGTTCCCCATGTAAGGCATGATTTTCCCCAAAAATCACCGCTGACAGCAAAACGAAAATAGCCAAGTATGGGATCTGTGCTTTGTTTTACTACTTGGCGTACTTCTCTATCCCATTGTAAAGGGAGCAAAGAATCTGCATGC
The DNA here is from genome assembly GCA_964368075.1 of uncultured Desulfovibrionaceae bacterium. GTDB lineage: Bacteria > Desulfobacterota > Desulfovibrionia > Desulfovibrionales > Desulfovibrionaceae > CAYJAD01. Next base: position 79,917 of record CAYJAD010000001.1, read on the forward strand.
AAAAAAAGTACTATATCTCCAGCAGCTTGCTGAGCGCCATAATTCATTTGCTGTGCCCTACCCCGCTGTTCTTGAGGGCACACAAAAACCTTGGCTCCCATTCTTTGCGCCACGGCACATGTTTTATCGCTACTTCCCCCATCGGCAACAATAATTTCTACGTCAAAGCCCACTTTTGCACTGGCGATGGCCTTAGCAATTCTTTGTTCCTCTTGAAATGTAGGAATAACAACTGAAATTTTAGCAGGAATATCTTCTGCAAAGTCAACATCTTGCAAACATGAAACAGTAGCATATTCCGCAACTTTAGTTATAGTTTGCGAAAAAACAACATCGGTGCCCCATGCTATATCCGCAAAAAAAGAGTTTTTAGCAACACTTTCAGCACCGCGCAAAGCCATAAGGTAATAGCCGCCATCTGCAGCAGGCCCAAGAACACAAGAAACCGTATCCAATAGTGCCAAAGCATGTAGCAAATTATCCCGCCTATTATCAGGGCAATCTGACCCCATAAGCAATACCTTTGCATCTGGCGCTACCGTAGCAAAAGCATGCTGAAAAGCTGCATGCATTCGCTGACCCAAATCTCCTTCCCCTTGCGGTACATAGATGATATCATCCCCAAGCCATTCTTGCATGCTTTTTTCATCGGTGCCCATATAGTGCACCTGCACTTGATGCCCTGTAGCCAAAGCTTCCTGCAAGGCAAATTCTGTCATCTGCTTATGCAGTTGCGCGGCCCCCTCAGCACCTAGCACAGGAATTAAACGTGTCTTTACTTGGCCTTGCACAGGATAGCGTGTAAACAAGATAATAAGCGCTTTTTCCATAACAGATGCTCTCAAATATAAGGATTAGAAAAGTATACACCATGAAAAAAGAGAGGAAAAAACCTTCCTCTCTTTAATAACACTGCATATTCCCATGGTTATTTTGTAATATACAATACCATGTTGTCATCGCCGGGCAAAGTTAATGTGAGAGTAGCATAGTCGCTTTTTAAATGCATTTCGCATGTTTTTGCATCAGCACAAAGGAAAAAAGCTTCCGTCATAGCCTCTTCTCCTTTACTTTGCAGCTCTTTAACCTGTCCGTCGGCAGTAAACTTTTGCAAAACAAATCCACCATCCTTAAAGCGCTTCACCATAGGCATAATAACACTATTGGTCAAAGGCGCTGTAAATTGCACACTTACGATATTGCCTTCTTCTGACACAATACTGTTTTCTTTAATATCCCACGATATGCCACCAAAGGAAAGGAAATTATTATTTATATCACCAAGCTTTGTGCCATGGGGCAGCCATTTCTTCCACTCTTCAAGAGAAGTTCCGGAACCAATAAGTTGCCAGCCACCACTAAAATCTATTCCGGCAGGAATACTCTCTACTTCATTTGCTTTTTCTATAAGAATAGATGGTTGCGTATTTTCTTTGCTATACCTACCGAGAGGAGAAAATTCTACATGGAGTTTTTTCACAGTGTCCGGATTGTTGAATAAGAAAAATTGCCAAATCTTACCATCAGCCATGTACGCTATAACACGTTCACACGAACTGCCTTTAAAGGCATCGTCACTCACTTGTACCGAGCTTTGAGCTGCCAAATTTTCAACAATGGTACCAGAAGGTTGAGAGCTGTACCCCGCTGAACATTCTATTTTTTTAATGGCAATTTCAGTATTATTCTTTACTTCTGTTGCCATGGAAGGAACAGCACCAAACAGAGCACAAAATGCAACACCGCACAGAGAAAAAACTGTTTTTTTCATGAAATATCTCCTCAACCCAAAAGATACGCTACACTAAACATATTTTCAATAAAAGACTTTTTTATGCTTTTTATACCCAAACTTAGCTCTTATTTTAGCCCTCTGTTCAACCACCAACGTAACAGCTTGGCTACCGTGGGTGTCAATTTGCTTTTCTTATAGAGGCCGGCCACACGTTTAATGGCAGAAGCTTGTGTGGGATATGGATGAATAACATCGCCCATTTTACCAAGTCCTATGCCTCCCACCATGGCCGTGGTGATTTCGCTTATCATTTCACCGGCATGGCTAGAAACAATAGTAGCACCCAAAATTTTATCGCTCCCCTTTTTCACCATAATCTTTACAAAACCTTGTGTTTCTCCATCGGCCACTGCTCTATCTATTTCGCTCATATCTATGGAGAAAAACTCCACAGCTATGCCTTTTTCTTGTGCGTCTTTTTCATACATCCCAACATGAGCAATTTCTGGGTCTGTATAGGTACACCACGGCATAACGAGAGAGCTTAAACGTTTACGACCTTTAAACAATGCATTTTGCACCACAATTTGCGCAGCAGCGTCTGCGGCATGCGTAAATTTCCATGCCATGCAACAGTCCCCTGCGGCGAAAATATCTTTATTACTGGTGCGCAAATTATCATCCACCACTATACCACGAGAGGTATAGTCAACGCCGGCGGCTTCCAAACCAAAACCATCCACATTGGGAATTCGCCCTGCACCAATAAGTATTTCATCTCCCACTACAGCAATTTCTTTACCCTGCTGTTCTACAATCAGCACTTTTTTTCCATCGGCATTTTTTTCTGCCCGTAATGTGTCTGCATGTAAAAGCACTTCTATACCTTCATGGGCAAAAACCTCTGCCAATAAGGCTGAAGCCTTAGGGTCTTCATTGGGTAAAAAAGTTGTTTTTTGTATAATGGTCACCTTAGAGCCTAAGCGCCTAAATGCTTGCGCCAATTCACAGCCTATGGGACCACCACCAATAACAATCAGATGTTCAGGTAAAGCTGTAAGATTAAAAATACTTTCATTGGTTAAAAAACCTACATCATCCAAACCCTGTAGTTGAGGGTGCATAGCTCTGGCACCGGAACAAATGGCCGCTTTTCGAAAATGCAGCACTTGCCCGTTTACTTCTAAGGTATTGGGCCCAGTAAAGACACCCTTACCGCGAAAAACATCTACCCCCATACCTGTATAGCGCTTGGCTGAATCATGCACACTAATTTGGGCGCGTATGCGGCGCAGGCGTTGCATAATAGCGGGAAAATCTTGTGGGGTAATCTCTTGCGGGCTTAAACCAAAATTGGCAGCTTCACGCATTTCTTGAGCTAAGCGCGCGGGACGAATAACACTTTTAGAGGGCACACAGCCTGTGACCAAACAGTCACCACCCATAAAGCCTTGCTCAATCAAGGCGACCTTCCCCCCTAGGGAGGCCACAATAAGTGAAACAATAAGCCCTGCCGAACCACCGCCTACAGCAACCATAGAATACATGGGCGCTGGATTAGGATTCACCCAATCTTTTGGGGCTGTATTTTCGGCTAAAACTTGGTCATGTATATCAGCATCAAGCAATGTAGGAATAGACATAATTACTCCTGTAAACTTTTTTTAGCTTTTCGCACAATGACTGTTAATATTCCTAAAATAAGGACAATTATTCCCACCAATAGCCAAGGAACTTCACCTTGACTTATAGAATAGGTTATGGCGTCGGTACCCACCACATACAAAGCCGTACCGGGGATAATACAAATAAATGTCCAGAGCACATAGGTAAGAAAGGGAACCTTGGTTAAGCCAAAACCATAGTTAAGCATATTAAAAGGAAAAAGAGGCACAAGACGGGTTATGGCAACGATGATGCTGCCATTTTTTTCTGTTATATCGTCAAGCTTTTGAAATTTCTCACTCTTTAAGAGCCATGTTTCCACTGAGGAACGCAATAAATAACGGGCAATAAGAAAACAGGCGGCGGCTCCCAGAGTCGCCCCTGAAATAACCACAATGACCCCAACCACAGAGCCAAAAAGAATACCTGCCATAATACTTAAAGCCGAACCGGGAAAGGCCACAATGGTACCTAAAGCATAGGCAAATATAAAAATAATGGGGCCCCAATGACCTTGAGCTGCAACCCATTCTCTAAAGGTTACAAGGTGCTGTTCTAGACCTAAACTACGAATCGCAAAAATCACTACCACAATACCAAGTAAGAGACCAACAGTCTTTATCCATTTGGGCATAGTTTACTCTCCGTGTTAAAAATAGAGCATTATTTCAATGAAATGTTATATGCCTCCACATGCCGTTCCAGATGTAAAGCAACTATAGCAACGATGATGCCGTAACATCACACGATAGAGCATGGCTTGCTCAAGAGTGCTTGCTAAAGCATAATCAGGGTCATCATCAACTAAAGTGCACGCATAAACGCGCATTCCATTATGCTGTTTAACAACCATCTTACTATAATTACACATAAATTTCTCGCGATCTTCTTGTGTTTTATACAAGGTCATGCACTGTTCACTAATATTAGGCACATCAGGCGTAGCGTTAGGAGCAAGCAAGTCAGGAAAAGAGACAAAAGGCAGTGATGCAGGCAGGCTTTTTCGCACAAATTGCGTTGCATAAGCTTCATTAACGGTTTTCTCATTTTTTTCAGACACAAATTGACGCGCTACAGAAACATGAAAACCTAGCTCATGCAATTTTACTAAACCATCTAAAGCTTTATCAAAAGAACCTAAACCTCTGTTTTTATCATGTTCCCAAGGATAAGGAGAATCTAAACTTATCCTAAAAGACAGCGGATGCACACTTTGTTTAAAAGGGGCCAGTCTTGATATGGCTTTATGTAAAGGCGTGGTACCATTGGTAAGCACAAGACAGGGCGCCACATCAAGAGCGGCGTCTAAAATATCTGTTATATGCGCGTTCACAAAGGGTTCGCCACCGGTAAAGGCTATTTTCTGCACATTAAATTTTTTGGCTTCCTCTAAAAAGGGAAGAACATCTTCCAAAGTGGGCGCCAATAGTCTTTTATTTCCCGGGGAAGAGCCTTCGAAACAAAAAGGACATTGCAAATTACAGTTGGTCCCTGTGTGAAACCACAATTCTGATATTTTTTGTGGTTGAATGAATCCGCGCATTTCACCACTTTGTGTGTAACACCATTCCGGAACTGACAAATGATATGGGGTTTCGACTTTTTCTCGTAACATGAAAACCTTCTTTAAATAAGTTTAACAATATAAACCATTAATAATACTAGTCATGTAAAGCTGAAAAGACAAAATAAGGCGAAGGGAGACAAAGATGCATAATGCGTAATTCCTAGTAAAAAACTAAGATATGCAAAAAGGAAAAAATACGCAAGAGTAAAATATATAACTTCTTAATAAAAGGCAATCCTTTTCTTAAGAAAAGAAAAATTACTTACCAGCCAGTATCGCTAAGGCATTTATTACCGATGCCACCAAGGGTGAGCCGCCTTTTCGGCCGCGCACTGTCATATGTACATACTCACTTTGCGCAAGAAGTTCTTTAGATTCTGAAGCGTTAACAAAGCCCACTGGCATACCCACAATTAAAGCAGGCGGCGTAATGTTACAGTCGCTATTTTGCGTATCTAGCAACTCTAATACTGCCAATAAAGCCGTTGGAGCATTGCCAATGGCCAAAATATTTTCTGCCAACTGCTCTTTAATGTGCCATATTCCAGCTTTAGAACGTGTGCACTGCTGTGCCGCAGCATATTCTTGCACCCCTTCCCCCTGTAAAATACACTGTACCCGAACACCCAATGGAGCAAGACGCCGCATTACCATGCCGCAACGCGCCATTTCAGTATCGGTAAATATGGTGCAACCTGCACGCAAAGCTTGTATTCCGGCATGCATAGCCTTTTCAGAAAGACATATGTCGTCAATTAAAGAGACATCCCCTGTGGTATGAATCATACGGCGGGCTATTTCCCACAAAGCTCCTACATAAGGCCGTGGCTGTGGTACTTCGTCATCAATGATAGAAAAAGAGCGGTCTTCAATACTTTGTGGGGTTTGTGCTGAGTCTAAAACAATCATATCCCGTCCTTGGCATTTGTTAAATTAAAGATACGGGCAAGCAGTTGGCGCGCTCCTTCAGGATACATATGAATCCAAGAAGCCCAAATATTTTTATATGCTATACCGCTGACTTCGCCATGCATACTCTTCCCTTTTCTATCTTCCACTTCCCATAAGGGAGATAGCGCTGACAATTCTTTCATGGCATCATGTACGCGCCCATAATGAAATTCATGTCCACGGCCTTGAATATTTGGCGCACATTTTAAGCGTACTTGCCTATATCCTAAAGCAGCTTTTTGCTTACCCACCACGGAAGAGACAGGTAAAAGACCGCACATAGGGTATTTTTTTTCTTGATATTCGAGATATTGCATAAGATACATATAGCCGCCGCATTCTGCATAAATTCGTCCTGTGCGCTCCTCTTGGGCATTTTCTGCCGCAAAAGCTCGTATGCTTTCTATCATACTCGTATTTTGGGCTAAACTTTCTGCAAAAAGCTCCGGATAACCACCGGGAAAATACAAGGCCGTGCACTGTGGCGGCAATTGGTCGTCATGCAAAGGAGAAAAAAAGACGCATTGAGCGCCCAAATCTTCAAGAACTGCCGCCATATCTGCATACAAAAAAGAAAAAGCCGCATCATAAGCAATACCAATGCGCACCTTCCTTTGCTCAGATTGTAAGACCTGAGGTACAAAAGCAGGTTCTGCACAGGTACATAATGAAGCAGCCAACAAAGCATCTAAACGTAAATTTTCTTCAGCCCATGCAGCCAGATGCGCCCGCTTTTCTGCTGTCCAAAAAAGTTCAAAGGGCATTTGTAAACCTAAATGCCGAGAAGGCATGTCAAAACGCACATCGTACGGAACATAGCCTAGAACAGGTACAGAAGAATCAAAGACTTCATAAAAAGACTCTTCTAAAATATTTTTATGATTTTCGCTCCCCACATGGGTACATATGATGCCGGCAAAAGAAAGATGTGGCTGGGCACGCACAAAACCTGACGCCATGGCTGCTACCGATTGCCCCATGCCGCGCACATTTAGCACAAGCACTATGGGAAGCTGCAACACATGCGCGCAATGGGCAGAAGAGCCTGGCCCACCTAAGCCATAAGCCCCATCAAAAAGCCCCATAACCCCTTCAGCAAGCACAATATCTGGTTTTGAACGCATCAGCATATGTCTATACACATGCTGCATACCAGTCTCCCCCCCCATCCACGCATCAACGTTATAGGAGGGACGACCAGTAAAAAGTGCATGATGCGAAGGATCAATAAAATCCGGCCCTACTTTACACGCTTGAAGGGCAAAACCGCGCTCTTGCAAAGCCGCAAGCAAAGCCAAACTTAGCGTAGTTTTACCTGCACCGCTATGCGTTGCTGCCACAAGAAAAGCGTGTTTCATAAAGTCTTATTAACGCATGCGCAAAGCTTCAGCTATAATGTTAGCATCTTCATCACTCGCTTGCACCCCAAGTTCTGCATGCCCACCGTGACAATGTAAAATACCTTCAGAAAATTCTAAAAACCCCGCGGAAAGCACCCTACCATAAGGTAATTGCTCACGCATATCTGCGTGATCTACACGACGCGGAAAAATAAAAGGCACCGGTTGGCCAGAGAAATCTTCCATGATTAAATACTTCATAAATCGCACCCCCTATTTTTTCTTACGGTTACGTAAATATTGTCGTACAGCCCTATTGTGCTCAGCAAGCGTTTTTGAAAAAGCGTGTTCGCCGCCATCCGTTATGGCCACAAAATACAGAAAATCGTGCTTTTCTGGCTGCAACGTGGCTCGTAATGCTGCCACTCCCGGTGAGCAAATAGGCCCCGGCGGTAAACCTGCGTGCTTATATGTATTATACAAATTACCAGCATCATCAATATGTTTACGGCGTAAATTCCCATCAAAGGCAGGGCCAAGACCGTAAATAATTGTAGGATCTGCCTGTAAAATCATATTTATGCGTAAACGATTGGTATATACGCCAGCCACGCGTGCTCTTTCCTTGGCAACACCCGTTTCTTTTTCTACAATAGATGCCAAAATGACTAATTTGCGTAAATCTTCCTTACCTGGTTTCACACCACCCAGCCAATAAGGTTTCATCTTTGTCCAAAAAGTATCCACAAGCCGTCCGGCAATAGCTCTCGCTTGCTCCTTGGTGGGTACATCGTCCTTTTTTAGAAGGTATGTATCGGGCATTAAAAATCCCTCAGCGGTGGAAAAGGGAATACCATAATGGCGTAAAAATTTTTCATCCATGATGATTTCTTTAAAATCATCAAACTTAACAAAATTATGTTTTTCTAAAAGCTTGCCCACTTGCCACCACGTAAGCCCCTCTCGAATGGTAATGCGGTGCAAGACGGCCTTTCCAAACACAAGCTCTTGCAAAATAGCGTCTGGTGTCCAGTTGGAATTTAGTTTAAAACGTCCTACTTGTAAATTATTCTCTAATTTTTTAAATCGCGCATAGAGAACAAATTTCAAGCTATCGGTAATAAGCTTTCTTTGTTCCAATTGCAATGCTACAGATTTTAAGGTAGCTCCCGGCTCTACATCAAAAGCAATTTCTCTTCCCGGGCTTTGCGCCGGCGTCTCTAAAAAGGTTTTCCCTTGCCAATACACAAAAATAAGGCCTACAAAAGCCAGAAAAAGTAAAAAAGCTACACAACGTAAAATAAATTTCATACTTTTTGTAACTCCTTTTTATCTTGGCTCAGTGCTAAAAAAGACTGCAAAATGCGCACTGCCGCTTGTTGGTCTAACACTTTTTTATGCTTTTTTCCTTTGAGAGAACTTTCCCATAAATCACTGCTCGCTTCTTCTGACGAAAGAGCTTCGGGCATAAGATATATAGGTAATGGAGTACGTCTTTGCAAACGTGCTACAAAGTTACGCACTTGCTTTGTAGTAAGGCTTTCATTACCATCCAAATATAAAGGAAGCCCCACCACCAAGGCCGAAGGGTGTTCCGCTTCTATACATGCTAATAATTTAACAAAAAAATCTGCTCTGGGGCTTTGCGGAGGGCAAAGTATAGTACAACGCGGAAAAGCCATATGCCCTCCTTCGTCTGTCACAGCTATACCTGTGCGCACAAGTCCATAATCGATGCAAAGATATTTCAAAATGTTTATATATTGAATGTTTTGAAGGTAGAAAAATTTTATTTTAGGGGGAGATTTTTTAAAAAAGTCTCCCCCCTAAAACATTGCAGTATTCTTTTTATACTTTAAAAAACCTGCAACTCATGAACAATTTTACTGTTGTCACAAAAAAATCTTGTGACATTAGCTTTTTAGCACGCTGCTACAAGCCCATTCTTTCACGAACCAGAGCCATAGTTTGCTCTGCCACAGCTTGCGCTTTTTTATTACCAGCCTCAATAACGTCCTGTACAAAATCAGGATTGTTATCTAAGAAAAGACGTTTACTTTGCAAAGGCTCTAAAAATTCGCGCAAGTTTGCCAAAAATATTTTCTTACAATCCATACAGCCTATACTGGCACTTTTACAGCCTTCAGTAATTTCTGCCTGTTGTTCTTTGCTTGCAAGCAATGTGTGATACGGAAAAAGATTACATACATTAGGATCGCCCGGATCAGATTTACGCAAGCGCGCAGGATCTGTAAACATGCCCTTAATTTTTGGTTCCAGTTCAGCCATGTTGTCACGTAAGAAAATGCCATTATTATAACTCTTTGACATTTTACGCCCATCAAGACCGGGACATTTAGCCGCAGGAGTCAACTTTGCTTCTACGTCCACAAAAGTTTCTCCGTATAAATGATTAAAACGGCGCCCTATTTCGCGTGTCATTTCAAGGTGAGGCAATTGATCTTGTCCCACGGGCACAAATTTTGGCAAATACATTAAAATATCGGCACTCATAAGCACAGGATAACATAAAAACCCTGCGTTGCTTAAATCTTTATGCGTAATTTCTTGTTGCTGTTCTTTATAGGTAGGACAACGTTCCAGCCAAGATACAGGTGTTATCATAGAAAGCAAAAGAGAAAGCTCTGCATGACATTTTACAGCAGATTGTACAAAAATAACGCATTTTTCAGGGTCAATACCAGAAGCAAGCCAGTCTTTTACCATTTCAAAAGAGTTGCCTTTAATGGCAGAGGGATCGGCAAATTCACTTGTAAGTGCGTGCCAATCTGCTACAAAGAAAAAAGCATCGGTTTCATCTTGTAATGCAACCCAATTCTTTAAAACACCAAAATAATGCCCAAGATGTAAAGGGCCAGTGGGACGCATACCTGATACGGTGCGCAAACGAGATGTGCTCATGTATTCTCCATAAAATAATATATCTCCGACACTGTATGCAATGAAATACATACAGTGTCAAGTTACTTAAAAAATAAAGTATTCCGTAACAGACTGTTGAAAACAGTACCACTTACTTTGTCAGGTTTGTTACTTCCGTACCATACACTTTTTTAAATAAGCGCCTAGGCTGCGCATTGCGGCAAAAAATTTTACAACTATTTTAAGCCTAATGCCATTAATAACACATCGTTGGTGCCGTACACCAAGGGGCCAAGCACTACGCCTAAAGCACCCGTGGCAAGCAAAAGGATAAGGATAATAAAGCCGTATCTTCCAAGTTCCATGTATTTCCAAGCCAGAGAAGGAGGTAAGAAATACGCTAAAACTTTACTGCCGTCCAGTGGAGGAATGGGCAAGAGATTTAACCAACAAAGACCACAATTTATTACAACCCCTACAGCCAACATACGCACAAAAAATTCAAAAATTCCGTTATTTTTTAAAACATCCAAGGGAATTGTATGAATAAGAAGACTCAAAAGACAAGCAAAAATAAAAGCCAGAATAAGATTGGTTAATGGCCCCGCCAAAGATACCCACATCATGTCTTTTTGAGGATCTTTAAAGTAGCGTGGATTCACAGGCACGGGTTTTGCCCAGCCAAAAACAAAAGCTCCACTTAAGCTGGTGAGCGCAAAAACAAATAAGCCCATAGGGTCGATATGTGGCACAGGATTTAAAGTAAGCCTTCCCATCATGCGCGCTGTGGGGTCGCCACGCTTAGCAGCCACCCAACCGTGAGCCACCTCGTGTAAAATTATACCCAACAACGCCGGAATAACCGCCACTGCAAAATTTTTCAATAATAAAGCTATATCTACGTTAAACATAAATTTTTCTACCATATGCCTTTTAAGATAACAAGAAATAAACCATCAAAACAATGCTTATAGAAAATCATTGCCTTTACAGCACAAATGGCTAAAATACCCATCAACTAGGTATATAATACCAGAAAGCGCTACTGCCAAGTATGAGCAAAAAAAAAGTTGACCTTTTATTATATAATTGACAAAGAACCCTCCATACTACGTAGCAGTGTTTTATTATTGCCACAACAACTAATATACTATTTTTATAACATATTACACGAGTTAGAGGTTTTTATGTGTGACGAAACCCAAAGAAAATACCCCATCCCCATGGTTACTGTGCTTTTACAACCGGAAGAAAAAGAATTTGAGTTACCACGCCCCAAAACTGCAAGGCAACTTTTGCAAGCTCTAAATTTGCGCGAAGAAACGGCGCTGGTGGTACGCAACAATATTTTACTCACTCCAGATGTACGCATTTATGGCGGCGACTCTCTTCTTGTACGCAAAGTCACCTCGTCTGGATAGTAAGCGTTAACTGTGCTTGCTTACAGCCAAAGCAATACCAAAGTTTGAGTAAATTCTCTTTGTTTACTCGGTTTTAACAAATCACAAGAAATGTTTACGTCTTTTGATTTTGAAATCATCTTTCAAAATAAAGTATAACATCAGCACGTTAAGTTAGAGAAAGGAGCGCACCTGCATGGAGAAAAAATACAAATTCTCACTTGACAGGTGTAAAAGCTAACGCTATGCCTTTGAACACGGAATACAAATTTCGTATCGGTAAAACCTAAGGGTGGTAGCTTTGCACTACCCAAATTAACTTTTGGAGGAAATTATGAGCTGGAATGTAACAGTAGACGCAGACAAATGTACAGGTTGTGGCGAATGTGTAGACGTTTGCCCCGTAGAAGTGTATGAACTTCAAGATGGCAAATCTGCCGTAATCAATGAAGAAGAATGTCTTGGCTGTGAGTCTTGCGTAGAAGTATGCGAGACCGATGCTGTTAGCGTCGAAGAAATGTAGGTTTTTACTCAAAATAAGTAAGGTAGCCATGAGTAAAAAAAATATTTTTTTATGGCACCTGACTTCTTGCCAAAGGCAAAAGAAGACTTATTTTTGATGAATCCATATATTGGTGCCGCCGAACTTAACAAGGTTCGGCGGCATTTTAACTGTCACAGTTTATAAAAGCCTTCCCTTTTGTGGGTAAGGTCTAGTAAATGTAGGTAAACTGTGCATATATTTTTATAACTCACTGAGTATATACTCTTTTAAGGATAAGCATGATTCCGGATCTTTCTGCCATATTTACCCATTATGAAGCCTTGGTAGCCGAGGCAGATGCCCTTTTTGCGCATATTCGCCAAGCACAAGAAGAGTGCGTCACTTGTGAACAAGGCTGTAGCGACTGTTGCCACGCTCTTTTTGATGTTTCCTTGGTAGAAGCCATGTACATAAATCAGGCTTTTAACAAAAAAGTTCCCCATGGGAAAGAGCGCTCAGACATTTTAGGCCGTGCCGCCGACCTTGACCGTACCACCACACGCATCAAACGCAATTTTTACAAAGCTTCCAAAGAAGGCAAAGACCCTACGGAGATTATGGCAGAAGCAGCACGTTTGCGCATGCCTTGCCCCCTTCTTGATGCGCAAAATTCTTGTTTACTCTACTCGGTGCGCCCCATTACCTGCCGCCTTTATGGCGTGCCCATGAATATTAATGGTAAGGGGCATGTTTGCGGCAAAACAGGCTTTGCCAAGGGTGGACAATACCCCACAGTACATATGAACGCCATACAAGAGCGCCTTGACAAACTTTCTCAAGAGATTGCCCAAACAGTTAAAAGCCGATTTAAAGAACTTGATCAAGTATTTGTACCCGTTTCAATGGCCTTACTTACCAATTACAATGAGCAATACCTTGGCATTGGCCCTGCCAAAAAGGAAATTTGATCATGCTTGAAATGATTCCTGCCTCTGTTTTTCGCGATGGCACAAAGCAAGAGCTTAACGAAGAACAAGAAGCGTTAAAAAAAGAAATCTATGAAAGAATGAACCCAAGACGCCGCAAGTTTGTGGATCGTATCGGTTATGAAAATTGGGATCCCTTTCAAAAACCCAATGATCCCTTGGACATTCGCCTTGACGCCACCAAAAGAACCACGCAACAGTTAGTACGTGAATTCTTACAAGTAGCGGCACAAAAAGGGCAATACAGCAATGATTATGGACGAGGTGCCTTAGAATGCGCCTTGGGTGTGGTAAACAAAGATGAGAAATACCTTGGTATTTTTGATTTTTGCCTCTGGTATCATGATTTATTAAAGAAAGAAGGATATATCAAATGAAAAAGAGTTACGACGATATTGATGAATATATCTCTGATTTAAAGAGAGAAATTGAGCAAAACGAGCAATGTGCCAATCATCACTACAATTTAGGCCTTGCGCTTTTAAGTAAAAGAGATTTTGTGGGTGCTGAAGAATCTTTTTTAGCAGCCGTGCGCAACTCACCTCGACTTGCTGAAGCCTTTGTGCAACTCGGCGGAATTTGCCTTGAGCGCGGCGACTTAGACGGTTGCTTGCGCTATAATGAAGAAGCTGCCAATTGTCGTGCAAAATTCCCTGTACCTTGGGGCAATATTGGCTTTGTACACCTGCAAAGAGGTGAACCAGAAAAGGCCATCAAAGCATTAAAAAAGGCCATTAAATGGGAACCAAACTTTATTCAAGCCCACAATGCGCTCGCTACAGCCTTTTATATGGAAGGTGACTATGAAGCTAGCGAGGCTTCTTGCAATGAAGCTTTGCGCCGTGCACCGGACTTTGCCCCTGCTTGGAATAATCTTTCCTTGGTTCTTTTTGAAAAGGGTGAATTTGCGCGCGCTGTAGAAGCTGCCGATAAAGCTTTAGAAGGTGGTTTTGAAGTGCGCCAAGAATATTTAAACGAATTGGCACCACACAGAAAATAGACAGTTACCTTTATACGGTGCTACCCTTTAAAAAGAAAATAAAAATGCCCTTATTTATATTAAAAATAAGGGCATTTTTTATATATAGTTTTTAAATTACCAATTTCTATCGTAACGGTATCTTTCTTGAGAGTTACCTACCATGCCACCGGCAACAGCGCCAATGCCAGCACCAGCTAAAGCGCCCCATCCGGCAGCGCCGCCAGAAATAGCCGCAATACCAAGACCGGCCGCAGCACCAAGAGCCGCGCCGCTTAAAGAGCCTTGAGTTGTTTTAGACATATTTGTGCAACCCACACCACTACCCAATGCCAAACATAAAATACTTACTATAGCTATTTTTTTCATATATTACCTCATTTATAATTTAGGTTGCAAAACGTGTTTCCATAACACTTCAAAAACAGGAGTGTCCATTTTATCTTCGTTTTTCATATACCAAGCGTTTATTTCGTTAACAATATTATCTCTATTGGTATGTTCAAAAGCCTTAATCCATTTTCTTGGAAAAAGGGATAACATGGCTAAAATACTTTCTTTATCTGTTGCTTTGCCTTCCTTTTTTGCATAATGTTCTGCAATCGCATACTCTATGCTCACAGCGCACTCCACACCATAAATAAGCGCTTCTTTGTTATCGTCAGCAGAAACCATCCACACTTTTCCTGTCAACTGTTTTAATGGGTTAACATTAGCCTGGGACAGGCCTGCACTGAAAAGTACACATAAGGCAAGAAATGAACTTAAAATCACTTTTTTCATAGTATTACTCCTTTTAAAAGACATGCCAATGTAGACACATTAGTGCTTTAGTGTCAATGCCATGAAAAGACATTAGAAAATTTTTTTACGCTGCATACGTAAACGAAGTGCATTACTTACAACGGTAAGCGAACTTAAACTCATGCTGGCCGCCGCCAACATGGGATTTAAGGTGAGCCCAAAAGGTGCATAAAAAAGCCCCACTGCCACGGGAATAAGAATACTATTATACGCAAAAGCCCAAAATAAATTTTGCTTGATGGTACGCATAACGGCTTTACTTAGTTTCAAAGCTTGTGCCACATGGCTTACATCGCTTTGCATAAGCACAATATCTGAAGATTGTAGGGCAATATCTGTGCCTTGCCCCACGGCAATGCCCACTTGAGCCCTTGCCAAAGCAGGCGCATCATTTATACCATCTCCTACCATTATAACTTTATGTCCGGCAGCTTGTAGTTGGCGTACCTTTTCCTCTTTTTCATGAGGTAATACTTCAGCAAGAATATTTTCAATATCTACATGCTCTTGTACAGCCTTGGCAGTAAGCGCATTATCACCCGTAAGCATCAGCACGGTAAGACCAAGTTTTTTCAAATCTTGCACAGCGTTCTTACTACTCTCTTTCACAGTATCTGCCATGGCTATAAGTCCAAGAAAAGTTTGATCCTTAGCAAAATACAGCACCGTCTTACCCTGACGAGCTAGCTCTTTTTCTTTATCCATTAATGGGTTTAAGATATTTTCTTTGGCCAATAAACGTGCGTTGCCTGCCAAAATACGTTTACCATCTTGCTCTGCCATAATACCAAGACCAGGCATCTGTTTAAAGTTACTGTAACTTTCTGCAGAAGCCAAGGCTATATTTTGCTTTTTGGCCTCTTGTACAATGGCTTGACCAAGGGGATGTTCCGAAAGTCTTTCAATGCTGGCCGCAAAATACAGTAAGGCCTCCTCGCTAATAGCCTCCTGTGGCATATCAAAAGCTATAGGGGAAGAAGCAGAATCTTCCTGCTCAGAGATAGGAGTAGCTTCATTCTTATTCGGTATATCTAGCAAACCCAATTGTTGCCCCATCTCTCCCGCGGGGGCAGCCTCTTGCGCTGTACAAGGGTAAACATCTGTCACTACAGGTTTTCCATGGGTCAAGGTACCGGTTTTATCCAGTACCACGGTATCAATACTTTGCATACGTTCAATGGCAGCGGCAGATTTAAATAAAATGCCGTGCTCTGCTCCCATACCCATACCCACCATTATGGCTGTGGGCGTGGCAAGCCCCAAAGCACACGGACAAGAAATAACAAGTACCGATATGGCTATGGACAAAGCAAATTCAAGACCAGCCCCCAACCAAAGCCATGTGCCAAAAGAAATCAAAGCAATTATAATGATGATGGGCACAAATATAGCGCTAATACGATCTGCTAAGCGTGCTATGGGGGCTTTTGAAGCTGTGGCAGACTCCACAAGCTCTATAATATGTGCCAACGTGCTTTCTGCACCGGCTTTAGTGACCTGCATATGAAAATAGCCCGACTGGCAAATGGTTGCGCCAATTACAGCATCCCCTTGCTTTTTTTCTTGCGGAAGGCTTTCACCCGTAATGGCAGACGTATCTATAAAAGCATGCCCTTGAATAATAATTCCGTCCGCAGCAAGGCTTTGCCCTGCATAGACCACTAGCACATCATCTTTTTGCACCTGATCTGTGGCAATAGTAACTTCTTCGCCATCTTTTAAGCAAATGGCTGTGGGCGGTGTAAGACGCATAAGAGCATCAATGGCAGATCCTGTGCGCTCTCTGGCTTTGAATTCAAAATGCTTTCCAAGGCCAATGAGCGCTAAAATCATGCCTGAAGAATCAAAATATAAGTTATTGGCAAAATGCTCTACTGTGACTGTATCACCTGCATGTTGCGCCATATACATACGAACAAGGGCGTACACACCAAAAGAGGCCGCCGTTGCTGAGCCTAGACCCACCAAGGAATCCATGTTGGGGCTTCCATAACGTAAGGCACGCAAACCAGAAGTAAAAATGCGTCTATGAATACAAAGAATGGGTAAAGTGAGCACACATTGCGCGGCAGCCCATAAAAGCGGATTTGCTTTCATGCTAAGAAACAAGGGCAAAGGCAGGGTAAACATGGGTGCCATGGCAACGTACATAAGAACACTTGCAAAAAATAAAGAGGCCAAAAGAGAAAGTGGCAGTTTATCCCAAAATTTTGGGCCTATTTTAACTTTGGCCGTACTTTTTTCACTTTCTTCTTCCACCACAGCGTCTTGTGTAAGCAAGGTCATTTGCACCGCAGTAAGAGCGCTCTCTTCGTCTTTTTGCGAAGGCTCTCCCAAAGTTGCACCGGGGGAGGAAAAAACCATCTCTTGCAATTGTTTTGGCTGAGAGAGCATAGCCTTAGAGGCATCCTCCCCCGCTTGCGCAAAATTTGCTTTAGGTAAGGGTAAGCTTTGCGCCGGCTCTAAAACGCCTTTACAAGCAGTAGCAGTAAATCCTGCCCCCTCCATGGCTTTAGAAATATCATGGACAGCCATTTGCGCACTGTCAAAAGTCACAAACATAGTCTTACGCAAAACATTTACCGCTACTGCTTCAATGCCTTGCATAGCTAAAAGCAATTTTTCTACCTTAGCCTCACAAGCTGTACAGTGTACATTACCTATGGTGAATTCTTGCCTTTGCAATTTTTTTTTTTCTGATACGGACTCAGCTTCTTTTACTAAGGCAGTATCAGCTTCTTCCGACTCTGATGTATCTGCAGAATGTTCCGGCTCTGTAGCTATGGGCAGTGTTGTATGCTTAGGAATTTTTTTTTGCTTTACATTACTAATGCATGGTATAAGAGGAGGAAGCGCTGTTTTTTCCACAGCACTCATGGCGTATTTTCCGCCGGAAAAATGCTCTTCTATGGCTGGAGGGGCAATTACAGAAGCATCATACTGCACCACAATGCTTTTGCTTAAAGTATTTACCCTTGCCTCTTTAATGCCCTCCAGTGACAATAAAGCGGTGCGTATTTTTCCTTCACAAGATGCACAATGGGCTCGTGAAAGCATAAAAGCTTGCTCTGTGAAGGGGGCAGAGTTTTCTACGGTTTTGTCTGAAATATCAGCATTTTCTTCAGGGAGAGCCCCTGTAGTTTCTTGCTGCATATTTTCTTCTTTTTCCGCATGCGCCGTAAAGCGCGTAGGCGTAGCCGAAAAGCCTGCCTGTTGCATGGCAGATACAATACCGGCTACGCCTAATTTTTCATCACTAAAAGTCACTTGCATGGTTTTGCGCAATACATTTACGCTTACATCTTGCACAGCTTCTAATTGTGTAAGAATTTTTATAACCTTTGCTTCGCATGCGGAACAGTGAACATTTTCAAGACTAAATGATTGCTTTTGCATAGAGCAATGCTCCTCATTGTAATATCAATATTTTTTACAAAGCAACTATAGTCTTTTTGAATAACATTTTCAAGATAGTTTTTTTCTGCTCACCACGCATTATTTTTTTTGCAAAGCTAACCTGTCAATGATGATGTTTGCCACTTTCGAAGTATATTCTTCACTGCTAAGGCCATCTTTTTCTTTATTTTCTAGCAAAAGCTTAGGATGATTTTGCAATTCTTTTTGAGGAATTATACCGTACTCATCGGGGAAAGAATCAGCAAAGTACATATCTTGGAAGCCGGAAAACTTAATGCTATGCGCTGTGGCATCTAGCACAGCCTTTTGATAACTTTGCACAAGCCCAAGTTCCAAAGCACGGCGCATACCTGCAAGGCATTCACCGCCTTGTGTACAAGCAATGTGCCCATGTTTGTTCCCTAAAAGCATGGCATCCATAATTTGTTGTTCTGTCACTTGCAGCACATGGAAAGCATTTTTTCCGGCGGCCTCAGTATAGGCATTTACTAATTTTTGTACTCGAGGAAAAGACACAGGATTACCAATCATGGCTGCTTGAGCCACACTGGCACTTACCTTTACAGGCTCCCAAACGCGACTGGCGGCATCGGCGGCATAGTAACGATAAACAGGATCAGCATGATGCGACTGTACGCCAAAAATGCGTGGCAAGCTTTCAATTATATTCAAACGATACAATTTCAAAAAGCCGGACATAATAGCGGTAATATTACCGGCATTGCCAATGGGCACAAAAAGATTCACATCTTTCATATCCCAGCCATACCATTGCGCCACTTCATAAGCATAGGACTCTTGCCCTAAAATACGCCAGCTATTTTTGGAATTGAGCAATGCCACACGGCAACTATCTGCCAATTCTTCCACTACCTTCATACAGTCATCAAAAACACCGGGCATTTCTAACACCATGGCGCCACTGCCTAAAGGCTGAGAAAGCTGCTGTGGGGTCACTTTACCATGGGGGAGCAAGACCACACTTTTAATGGGGCCACCCACATAGGCAGCATATTGCGCCGCTGCCGCAGAAGTATCTCCGGTTGAGGCGCATACCGTAAGCACCTCTTCCCAATTATTTTTGCGCACCAAGGCTTGTAAATAACTAAAAGCGCAAGCCATGCCTCTATCTTTAAAGGAAGCGCTGGGGTTTTGCCCATCATTTTTATACGCAAAAGCCATTCCCATATGTTCTTGCAAAGCGGGCGCCGCATCTACAATGGGTGTATGCCCTTCGCCCAGATAAACAATATCTTCCGCATCCATCACCGGAGCCATAAGCTCGTAGTAACGGAAAATGCCACGCAAAGCCGTATGTCTTGCGGCTGCGCGTGTGTCAAAAACATTGCGCCAATACTGCCCATCATGCTTTTTTAAGGAATCAAAATTATTGTCTTCTAAAAGAAAAACCCCGCCACATTGTGGGCAGGTATACAAAAGTTCTTCACTGCCATAACGCGCATCACAACCAAGACACACGTATTCAAGATTCCCTCTATATGTAGGAAAAGTATGCATAAAGCACTCCTTATCAAAAAAAGTTATGCGCTCTTCTTCCACGACTTTTCAGTGCCGTTTAATAAGCGTTGAATATTTGTAGCATGTTTCCAAATAACTAAAGCCATAACACCAAGAGCCAAAGGAATCAGGCTAAAATAGCCCCCTATAAGTAAGAAAATAGGAAGGGATAACACCAATGCCAAAGACCCTAAAGAGACAAAGCCGCTGTATCTAATACAAGCAAGGCATAAAATAACGGAACAAAGTAGCGGCCAAAAGGCTAAAGCTAAGAAAACGCCAATGCTTGTGGCAACAGCTTTTCCACCTTCAAAAAACATAAAACACGAAAACACATGCCCAAGTACGGCGGCCGCCGCGGTACAGCTTACAAAAAACATATTATCGCTAAAATATACCGCCACAGCTACGGGTACGAAACCTTTTAATATGTCACATATTAAGGTATAAGTACCCCATTTTTTGCCGCAAAGTCTCGCCACATTGGTGGAACCCACGTTACGAGAACCGCCGGTACGCGGATCAACATTACAACAACATTTAGCGATAACAAGACCACAAGGAATGGAACCCAAAACATAGCTTAAAACAATCCAAAGAACGTGCATACTTACCTCACATGTCTAGAACTTCTAAAAGGGAAATTTCATTATATAGGGGATTTACCTTACCTATGCGCACTTGAACCTCTTGCCCCGGACTTGCCCTTTCGCCAAAAAGATGTCGACGACCGCGAACGATCAATTGTTCGCGGGGCAAAGATACTGTGGCAAAGTTATCATTTTCTTCTGTAATAACGGCATCCCAGAATTTTTTATCCCCTTCTTGGCGCATATATTGTAAGCGCCAATAACGCGGACGAAAACGCTGCACTTGCCCTGAAGCATCGCTATACATATGTATCATGGTCAAAAGTTTTTCCATTTCTTCCTTTTGCCAGCGTACATTATTTTCTGTTATAAAATGTAACACTTGCGCCTCATTTATTAAGTCAGCATAACGACGCAAAGGAGAAGTAATAGGCACATAAGCGGGAACACCAAGCCCTGCATGGGCGCGCGCTTGTAATTCTAGAGAAGAGGGTACTAAAGCGCGAATAATACGAGCCATATCATGAGGTTTTGTCCATATTCCGGCATATTCACGTGGCACAGCCACATCTTGCGTGCGGTAAAGTAAAGGAATTTCACGCTCTTTGGCCCATGTGGCCATGGCAGTTCCTGCTAAAACCATCATTTCTGAAACAAGTAATTGCGCCCTTGGCGTTGGTACTGATTCCTCAACAGAAACATGGATATGCGTTCCTTCCCCTTCAAGCACTATTTTATTATCTGGCCTGTCCATAACCACAGCACCAGAAGCAATACGCGCTTTTTGACGCAATATGGATAATTCCTCGCCCAAAATGATTTGCTCTTTGTAGGGTAAAGCAGCTTGTGCCAAAGCAGCATCTCTACCTTCTAGCAAGGCTTCACAAGCCTCATAGGTGAGGTTTGCGGCAAGCTTTACCCATTCTACTGCAGGGGTGCAGGACACTATGTTGCCTTCGTTATCTACCTCCATACACACGCACAAACTGGGGCGTATATGCTCGGCACGTAAAGAAAGTTCATCGGTACCTAAAATTTCCGGCAACATATGATATGTATCTTCGGGGAGATACAAACTGGTGGCGCGGTGCAATACCGTTTTATCCAGTGCAGAACCAAAAGGCCAAAGCAAGGCGGGGCAAGCCAAAGCCAAGTACAAACGATATTGCCCCTCAGCAGTTTTTTCTACATAAAAGGCGTCGTCAATATCCTTGGTGGTAGCTCCATCAATGCTAATAAAAGGTAAAGGCTGTGTTACTTTTCCTTGAGCGACCTCTTCCAAAATTTGGCTGATATCTTCAGAAAATTCTTCTGCCCAATGGTCGCCCGCGGCATAGCCGGCTCTATCTAGCCAAAAATTATAATGTGGGGGCACAAGCTCCCAAGCTGTTGCCAAATGCAAAGCCATATGCTGAGCCTCGGGTAAACCCTTCACCAGGCTTCGCCAAATAACTTCGTGTTCGCTACTTTCAGGGTCAGAAATGCGCGAACGTAAAATATTTTCCAAACGCTCCAACACAGACGACGAGGGCCAATCTTCCCCCTGTCCTTGTGCATCTTTAAGCGGCAAAGATCTTTTTTTATTCCAAACATCCCAAAGAATGCGAAAAAAAGCTGCGCCGCCGGATATAAGACTTTCGCGCTCTTTTTGCGCTTCTTGTTCTGCAAGACGCGCCTGTACTATACTGGCAGAAAAAATTTCAAAATGGGTACTTTGAAAGCGAAAATGGCTTTTGCATTGCAAAAGTGCCTGTCCGTACGCTGCAATAACATCCACCGTAGGGTTTTGCACAAAAAGCTCTGCAAACCATTGGGCTGAGGCTTTTTCTACCTCACCTTGTGACAAATCCCATACGTCCATAACGGCAACTTCTTCACTAAAAGCCTTGCGCTGTTGACGATGTTCTTCAAGAATTTGAACATTTTTTTCTTTACTGGAAATATCAGAAACGACAGGACCAGACCAAGGCAACAGTCTGTTGATGCTCAGGCGAGTTTCTCTTCTATTCGGGAGAAAGAGACGCAATTTGCCGCCTTGTTCTTCGGTTACAAGAGCAATTTGTATAGCATTGGCTTCCAAATATTCTACAATACAGCCTGGGCCGGGATAAGTCACTATGGGCACTTTTTACAACCTTATAAGAGAGATAGTCACAAAATTCAGTGCCCATCTTGCATTTTTTAGATTTTTAGTATGTGTTAGCACAACCGAAAACATATACATCAATATGCCCCCATTAGGCAAGACCAAGAAGCGCCCTCCAACGCTTTAAAGCCAAGTCTTTATAAAAAAAATTTTGAAACACCGTGCTCCTTTGAGGGGCTTGCAAAAAGTGCTGTACCTCTTGGGCACAGCCAACGCTTATTTTTTCCTCTAAGGGGCACATCTCAAAGTTATTTTCTGCCTTTTGCACCATGCAAGGCAAGCCCATATGCGCCGCTTCTAATGTGACAGTGGTGGAATTGGAAAGCCACAATACACTGCCCTGCCCTTGGTTTTGTTGCGCTTGTATATCTTCAAATAATAACGCCATGGAATTTTGCGTTATGGCATAAACCATGTTTTCTTGACCATATTTTCTTAAAAAAGGCACAACAGAACAATGCGGATGCCCCTTAATAATCACCTTCCAATCTTGACCATGCTGCGCGTACCATGATGTAAAAGTGCGTATATGCGCCGCCACTTCTTGCGGAAAATACGATGTGATTATATATAGATATGTATAGTTTTCCGTCGGCAATAAGGGCAGCTTTTCATCCACTATGTGAGCATAACGCAATGCTTCTACAAGAAAAATTTTATCTGTCGGTAAAAAATTTTTCAAGACATGCAAAGCCCCCATACCTCCCAATAGATATTTATGAGGCAAAAAATTTGCACAAACATTTTCCGTGTGTAAAGCAGGAGCATCAAAATAACGAAAATCTGCACTGCGCACACAGCTGTGTTGAAAAGCATATACCCTACCCAAAGCAGGAGCTTGTGCTGAGCGCATGGCCTCCGTAAGCATGCGTTCCCATGGACAATTTTCAAAAGGAAACAGCGTCCATGCATGTTGTGCATCATATGTTATGCAAGATTTTTTTACAGCTTTAGCATAGTTTACAAAGGCTTGCCTTTGCAAGCATCGTTCAAGACCACGCCATCCCTGAAAGGATTCTCGCCAGTATTCTTTAAAATACGGCCAAAAAGATATATCCCCCAAGCAAAAATGCGTAGCCACCTTTCTTTCTAACATACGACTACTAAATATAAGGCGCTTATGCTGCATAAGCGCTTTTACTATAGACCTTATACGTAAAAATTCCTCTACAAAGTGAAAATCTTCGTGACGGGCATATTTTTGAGCTCTTTTTTGAAATCTCTTTTTTAAGGCTATACATTCCTTATGCGTATATTGTGCAGAGTGCACAAAAACTAAAAGCCAATGGAGACTCTTTTGTGTATTTTCCAAAATATCATGTAAATTTTCGTAGTAATATGACCTAAAAATACCTTGAGACGCTTTATCCTTGTGTATGTTAGGAAAGTATGAAACGACGGTAGCCTGCGAATCCGTAGCAGAAGAGACACTTGGGGATGTAAAAAAAATTCTGCGCCACCGCCAAAGCCAGCATAAGAAGCCAAGAGATGCTTGAAAAAAGTACGGTAGATGTTGATAGACTCTCTTCCAAAAAGATTTTTCAAAACAATTTTTTTTTTGTAGCCATAGCTGTTTGAAAAAAAAACCTACAGAAGTAACCATAGATTTCTTTGTGGCAGTGGTAGCAACAATGAGGGAAAGAGCATGCTTTTTACAAAATGCCCTCAATATGGCGTGAAGTTTTGTATCTTTACAGTGCAAAACAAGGCGGATTTCTTCTTCTGCATGTCGTTTCTCAAGCATATGCAGTAAAGCCCTTGCTTTCAATGCCGCATATAACGATGGCAGCATGTGCGGATGTTTTTCAAAAAGCAGAGAGCACCACCAGTGAGACAGCGTATCATGTCCTTCCAACCATTGGTACAAAGGCATGCCTTTTACGTTCACAAAAGCAAGGTCATGCACGCATGTGCTGTATTCATCGCGAAATTGTGCAAGGTGTCGCTGACAAAAAACTGGAACGCTTTCTTGATGTTGTAAAAAATGCTTTGAAGGTTTTTCTAAATCCCACCAAAAAATACTGTCTTGTGGTGCGAAGTCATAAGACAGCGCACCTTTTGCGTGTACGACTGCCTTATGACAAAGAATATGAATTGTGCGCATAGGCGATCATGTATCAGGCTGTTACGAAAGTCAATTTTAAGCAAATTGCTGTTTTCAATAGCCTGTTAAGATGTAAAAGCTTTGGCAATAGATATGTCATAAGGGGCTTGCAATACACCTTTTTCGGTAATAATACCTGTAATCAGCTCTGCCGGAGTCACATCAAAAGCAAAATTGTACACGGGTACAGCATGAGGCACAATTTGCGTCTCACCCACATGGGTCACTTCTCGTGTGGGACGCTCCTCAATGGGAATATCCTCTCCATGAGCGGTATTTCTATCAATAGTAGAAAGCGGTGCCGCCACATAAAAAGGAATATTAAAAGCTTTTGCCAGCAAGGCCACGCCATAGGTACCAATTTTATTCGCCGCATCGCCATTGGCAGCAATGCGATCAGCCCCCACAACAACACAATCCACAAGGCCTTTTTGCATAAGTAAGGCACAAGCATTATCGCAAGCTACGGTAACTTCTATACCATCTTGCGCCAGTTCATAGGCCGTAAGACGCGCGCCCTGCAAAAAAGGCCGTGTTTCATTGGCAATAACTTTAACCTTTTTCCCTGCATCACATGCCCCGCGAATGACACCAAGAGCCGTTCCATAACCGGCTGTAGCCAAAGCCCCAGCATTGCAATGGGTCATTACCGCGCCTCCATCTGGCACACAAGCAGCACCGTGCACACCTATAGCTTTGCAACAAGCAATATCTTCTGTATGAATACGCTTTGCCTCTGCCAACCACAGATTAAGTAAAGTTTTTTCATCTGTATCTTTAAGCCACAGCTTGCGCATGCATTGCACCCCCCAAGCTAAATTCACCGCAGTGGGACGCGCATTTTCAAGGGCGTGTAATAACTCTTCAAGGCATGTTTGCCACGTTTGCGGCGCAGTGTTAAGAGCTTCTTTTAAAGCCAATACACAGCCATAGGCAGCGGTAACACCAATGGCCGGTGCACCACGTACCACCATAACTTGCAAAGCTTCAATGGTGCTTTGAGTATCGGTGCAAATAAAATACTCTTCACGCACAGGAAGATAGCGCTGATCTAAAAGGTGTAATTCTTGGCTTTGTGCATCAAAACGAATATGATATTCCATGTTTTTCCCTATATACTGCCATTTTTATAAAAAATAAATAACGCTACAAACTGTTCACAGCCTATTAGCCTAAACCACCAATATAATTTCCTAACACCGACTTTACCCAATCGGGCACATCTCCAGCATTAGGCGCAAGTTTTACTTCTAGCGTATCATTTTCGAGCTGAGCATTAGAATTTCCATGATGAGTTCCCATGGTTACGGTAAAAGTAAAATATTTATGATACGCTGTTAATGCTGTCGCCCCTAAATACATAGGGTTTACCTCTGAGGTAAAAATTTCTTCACTTTCATACTTACTTATAGAACCCTTATTTGAGCAAAGTTTACTAATAATTTCAAGCTTGTCATCGTTAGAAAAGGCATTATTGTTTTCTTCACAGACTCTTTTAAGAACATGCGTAGCTTCCATATCCACAGAAGATTCTGCAATACCCTTGTAGACTATTTTATTGCCTCGCAAAACAATAAAAGGAATAAGATAACGATCTATCCCTCCATAAAAAATAAAGCTTGGCCCCATCATATAAATTTCCAAATCATTGGATTCGCTCCTATAATTATTGGTCCAAATATACTCATAACTAAATGAATTTGCAGGAGCAATAAAAGTTATAGAAGTAAGAATACATACGCAAAGTGTAAAAAAGTATTTAAAAATTTTCCTCATAATTTTTCTCCTTTCTTAAAAATTGCAAATAAATAAGACCATAAAAAGAAGGCGGATTTCGTTATAGTATACAAACATATATACTCTTAGCAAGGTGCGTCTGACGCAATGAGAGGGCAAAAAAGCACTTCATCAGTGTTTCCTCACAGTCTGCTTAGCCACCAAACCTTCCTGAGCCATGCCCCATACGATTTACGTCTGCATTTTCAAAAGAATCCAGCATGTATAAGCGAATCTTATTACTTCTCGGAAATTCACGCTTTAGTAAAGTTTTTAACAAACGCTTAACTTTCTCAGCTGTCTGTCCTTCCCAAGATTCCTCATGAAAACCGCGCTCTATCACTGTAAAACTGTCATCGCCTGTGCAAACAATGGCCACAGAGCGATTGCGCTTAAATGTTCGCATGTCAAGACATTGGCCTTTTTGAAGCTTGCCGAGTCGCTCCAGCACAGTGGGAATAATTGTTGTTTTATCATTCATGTTTTTTTACAAATCCTTGCATGACTAACGTCAACGCTTCAAAGACCTTACGCAATGAATTACGCAGAGGACTTCACCTATCATACAAGCTCGGTATGCTGAGCACAAGTAAGAACTACACTTTTTCAACAGGCTATTACTACAAAATAGTTTCACCATTAAATACAAAACTCTAAGAGGCGTTAATCATACTTAAAAAGAGAAAAATTTGCCAACTGGCGTCTATGCAGTGAAGCAGGCGCTAGTGAAGACAGGCCTTGCCCACCAGCCTCAAGGGCTTGTTTTAAAAGCACTGTAAAATCATCTCGAGAGACAAGACTCGCCCCCATGCGCATCATATGCGCTGTCGCCTGCTGACAATCAAGCAAACAAAAATTGTGTTGCTGTAACGTTTGCACCAAGGTTATTAAGGCCATTTTAGAAGCATCTGCTTGAATATGAAACATGGATTCACCAAAAAAAGCTTTTCCCAAGGCTACGCCATATAATCCACCTATAAGCACATCATCATGCCAGCATTCCACCGAATGCGCATAGCCTGCTTCATGCAAATCTATATACGCTTTTTGCATATCGGATGTAATCCATGTGCCGTCTTGCCCCGCACGTGGAACCTTGGCGCATTGTTCAATGACAGAAGCAAAAGCCGTATTAAAAGTATGACGAAAAGCTGCATTTTTATATTTTCGTGCCAAGCGCTGCGAAACATATAAACCATCGCCCTTACCAGAGGAATCAGTACACATATTTTCTGTGGGGAAAACGCGCAAAGGAAGAATACAACGTTCGGGTGGTGCCCACCATAAAATAGGCGATTGCGCATCATACCACGGAAAAATACCGCGAGAATACGCTAAAACAAGCCTTTCTACACGCAAATCCCCCCCTACAGCCAAAAGCCCTTCAGGGGTGCTGTGATGCAGGGGGGGAAAATACAAAGTAGAGTTTAAGACCAGAGGCATCAGCTTTTTCCGTAATGAAAGAGTACCTTATCTTCTTCTACATCCACGGTAACAATACCACCCTTGACGAGCTTGCCAAAGAGCAGTTCTTGTGCCAAAGCATCTTCTAACTCAGACCGCAATAACCTCTGCAAGGGGCGCGCACCATAAGCGGCATCATAGCCTTTAGTGGCAAACCATGTTCTTGCAGCATCGGTAAGCTTAATTTTAACCTTTTTGTCTTTTAAAGAGGTGGCAAGCTGCCCTACAAATTTGTCCACTATGTGCGTCATAAGTTCTGGCGTTAGACCTTGGAAAGGAATAAGTGCGTCTAACCTATTTCGAAATTCAGGAGCAAAAGTTTTTTCCACAGCTTTTAAGCCTTTTTCTGTTACATCTACTGTCTTTAGCTTGGCAAAACCCAATGAACCAGCATTCATTTCACGCACACCGGCATTAGAGGTCATAATTAAAATGACATTGCGAAAATCTGCTTTACGCCCCGTATTATCTGTTAGTGTGCCATAGTCCATAACTTGCAAAAGCACACTAAAAATATCAGGGTGGGCTTTTTCAATTTCGTCTAAAAGAACCAGAGAGTACGGTGCTTTGCGAATAGCTTCTGTCAACTGTCCGCCTTGATCATAACCCACATAACCGGGAGGTGCCCCAATAAGCCGCGATACAGCATGCTTTTCCATATATTCGCTCATATCATAGCGCAAAAACTGCACGCCAAGGCGCTCTGCCAATTGTTTGGCAAGCTCGGTTTTTCCTACCCCTGTGGGGCCATAGAATAAAAAGGAACCCGCTGGCCTATTTTCTCTATTAATTCCTGCTCGAGCGCGTAAGATGGCTTTAACAGTAAGCCCCACTGCTTGCTCTTGCCCAAAAACCTTTGCGAGAACATCTTGCTCCAAGGTGGCCAAGCGCTCTCTTTCACGGCCGGACACAGAACGCTCAGGAATGCCGGCCATGCGAGCCACAATGCGCTCAATATCTGACACCGTTACTTTGGTTTTCTTATGATTCGCCTTTAAGCTTACCGCAGCACCGGCTTCGTCCATAACGTCAATAGCTTTATCGGGCAGCATTTTTTCCTGCACATGCCGTGCAGAAAGATCTACGGCAGCCTTTAAGGTAGCAGGGGCATACACTACATTATGATGTTCGGCATAACGACTTTGTAAACCTTGTAAGATGGCAAGACATTCATCAACACTTGGCTCTTTAATATCAATGCGCTGAAAACGACGAGAAAGCGCCCTATCTTTTTCTAGATGATTACGCAATTCTTCATGCGTGGTGGAACCCATACAACGAATTTCGCCATTGGCAAGTACAGGCTTTAGCAAATTAGATGCGTCCATGGCGCCGCCAGAGGTGGAACCAGCCCCTACTATGGTATGAATTTCATCAATAAACAAAATAGCATGAGGTATTTTTGTAACGGCTGCAATAACATTTTTTAAGCGACCTTCAAAATCTCCCCTATAGCGTGCTCCGGCAAGCAAAGCGCCCATATCTAAAGCAAAAATTCTTGCTTCTTTAAAAATATCGGGAATTTTTCCTTCCACTATGCGTAAGGCAAGCCCTTCCGCCATGGCAGTTTTACCCACACCTGGTTCGCCCACAAAAAGCGGATTATTTTTACGCCGCCGACACAATACTTCAACTATACGATCAAGTTCGCTTTCGCGCCCAACCAAAGGATCTACTTTACCTTCTTTGGCCTTGGCTGTTAAATCTACGGTATATTTGCTAAGAGCATCGCCTTGTCCATCGTCTTCATCGCCTTCGCCATGCACTACTTTCTTCGTACCGCTAGAGCCACTACCTCCACCACCATGGGAAATATACTCTAAAACATCAGCACGACTTACACCTTGTTTTTTTAAATAAAAACTCGCATAAGCTTCGTCTTCTTCCATGATGGCAGCAAGCACATCTCCCAATTCTACCAATTCGCGCCCTGCAGCTCTAATTTGACGTAAAGAATTGCCAAGAACCCGCTGCACGCTTTCTGTTTGCATTATTTCTTCACTGGCTTCATCAACGCGAGTTTCCATATGAAAAGCAAAAAAGCCTTCCAATTGTTCACGCAAAACAGCAGGGCTAGCCCCGCAGCCTTCCAGCAAAATACGCCCTTTAGACTCTATGGCCATGGCGTATAACAAATGTTCCAAAGTTAAAAATTCATGTCGCCGTCTTTGCACGTCTTGCAAAGCCACATGTAAAATTTTTTGTAAATCTCTACCAAGCATCATGGTATCTCCTACGTGTTATGGTCAGTACCTAACACGAATATATGTAAACTGCTGTATAGCATACAATAACATATTGCCTTAAAAAAATTAGTCAACTCTTTCAGAAGTACATAACAGTGGAAAACCGGCCTCTCGAGCCAAAATGCGCACCTGAGCAACTTTTGTTTCTGCGATTTCACGCGTATATACACCGCACAGACCTATACCACGTTCATGGACAGACAACATAATTTCTGTGGCATCGTCCATGCTTTTACGAAAAACCGTCATAAGTATATGCACTACAAAATCCATACTCGTATAATCATCATTATGCAAGAGAACCTTATACATACGAGGCTCACGCACTTCTTCTTCTAAAAGTATATCATCTTCATGCTGCGTATCAAAATGCGTTTTTGCCATGTACATTCTCCTTTTATCCATGCCACTATAGACTGATAATCTTTACACAAAAATTTGTAATTTTGCGGCACTACCTAATGCAATAAAAATTTTACGACCGTTTTGCAGAAAAAAGCATTTGCTGTAATTGCATCACGGTACTAATGCCGCTATTTTCGATATCTGGTTGAATGATGGGCTTATACCCTAAACGTGAAGCTTGTCCATAACGTATTTCTTGAGCAGAAACAGGGCGAATTTGCCCATTTAAATCAACTTCCCCCCAAAGCACCGCTCTTTCTGGTAAGGGAATATCATAAAAAGAAGAAAGCACCGCCGCCACTAAAGCCACATCCATACCAGGATCAGCAAGGCGCATGCCGCCGCCCACCTTGGCATAAATATCAACTTGCCCAAAATTTAGCTTTAAGCGTTTTTCCAAAACCGCCAGCAAAAGATGTAACCTGTTGGTATCAAATCCTAAGCCTGTACGCCGTGGAATAGCTAAATACGAACGCGTAACCAAGGCTTGCACTTCAACAGCCAGCGGTCTGTGCCCATCTACCGCCATAACCACTGCGGTACCACTTAGAGAAGCATTGCGCGCACCCAAGAAATAGGTAGAAGGATCTGCTATAATTTCCATACCCTTTTGAGCCATATGAAAAACAAGCAATTCTTCATTGGGGCCAAAACGATTTTTAAAAACACGCAGAAGGCGAAACATTTGGCGGCGATCACCTTCTAAAGAAATAACCGTATCCACCATATGTTCCAAAAGGCGAGGACCGGCCAAATTACCTTCTTTAGTTACGTGCCCCACTAAAATTAAGCTTACGCCAGAAAGTCGGCAACGCTCCAATAAATCTGTGGCTACGGCGCGCACTTGGCTTACATTACCGGGAAGCCCTTCAGCTTCTAAAGAAGAAAGAGTTTGTACAGAGTCAACAATAAGGAGGGAGGGGGGGGAAACTTGGCCTTGAGCATCTAAAACACCGTGCAAATCTTCCACAGAAGTAGTGGCCATGGCTAACAGATTTTCGTGTAAAACACCTAAGCGTTGTCCACGACCTTTAATTTGTGGTAAGGATTCCTCACCACTGGCATAAACAACTTTACGGCCAGAGGCCGCCACTGCCCCAGCCACTTGTAAAAGCAAGGTTGACTTTCCTATGCCGGGTTCACCGCCCACAAGAATAGCAGCGCCGGGCACAAATCCCTGCCCTAAAACTCTATCAAGGGCATCAAGGCCAGTACCAAAAGCTTCGTGCCCAGTGTCACTCACATCCCCTAAAGGAATGGGGCCTGAGGCAATAGCGCCTAAAGGTTTTCCGTGCCTCTTACTGCTTCCTTTGACAGCACTTTGCATAGACTGCAAAGTATTCCATTCTTGGCAACTGGGGCATTTACCATGCCATTGGGCAGATTGTGCACCGCACGCAGTGCATTGATATACTTCACGTATTTTTGCTGTCATTTATTATTTTTTCACATCTTTAACGAAAAAATTTTACACTAAATTCTGCCTTTTCATGTATGACATAATATTGACGCCTGTTACACAAGCACAACTCTCAGTAAAGTCTGCATAGCCTTCATTCTTAATGTTAAGCTACGTAGCCCGCCAAAGAGCGCTTACTCCTCAGCACATCGCGTATGAAAACCGTGCAGACTTTTTTGCTGACAATTAATTTTTCTTTACATCTTTGGCAGAAAAAACTTTGACGCCAAACTCTGTTACTTCAGCCGGTGGATTATAAAAAAGCACCATAAAAGGAACTTCGCCACCACTGGGTACATTGGTATTTTTAGTTAAAATTTCAATTTCATTGTGTAAGAAAGATTCTAACTCTTCTTTGCCAAGTACCTGCAATTGGAACAAAGAAAGAGCAGTACCTGCCAATTGTTTTTTAGATGCAAGTACGGTTTTATCTGCGGCATAAATGGCTGCTTCCACTTCTATAAGCTCTTTAGGAATGGGGAAATCATTTACCATTTTACCTTCTACCACAAAAATACTGCCAATTTTTTCATTTTTGACATAATATTGACGCACATCGCGCATGGTAATAAGTTCTATGCTTTTAGATACTTGCACATTGGCTGTTTCTGTACTTGGTGATTTCGTATCAAAATACCACCAAGCACCAACACCACCGCCAATACAGAGCAACAGGATAAATATACTTATGAAAATCTTACCCTTGCTCTTTGAACCTTCTTTTTTCTTTCCGCCTGTAGGTGGGGAATCAAGGTCTAAATCTGCCCCTGCATCGCTTGAAGTTGGTGCTTCCATAGCAGTGGGAGGCGCAGATACAGCAGCACTCTGAGTATGAGAAACCGCTGCCGTGGCAGGGTCTTCATACCGAAAAACATGCTTACATACTGAACAACGTAATTTTACATTGGGGCGTACGGCAGCATCGGGAATATGAAACCTACTTTGACACTGGGGGCATTGTACTTCCACGCTACACTCCTGCAAAGCTTCTTTATAAACGTCTATTTAAAGTCTAGTATACAAATTTCTGGCAAATGTCTATATTTCTCTGCAAAATCTAGACCATACCCTACAACAAAACCTTCCTCAATAGTAAAAGCTACAAAATCAAAATCCACTTTTACCTCTCGGCGCTCCTTTTTATTTAAAAGCACAGCTGTGCGTAATGTCTTTGCACCGCGCTTGGAAAAAACTTCATACAAGTATTGCAAGCTGTGGCCTGTATCTACAATGTCTTCCACAAGAAGCACATGTTTTCCCTGTATACCAATTTCCACATCTTTATTCATTACAATAGAATGCGAAGAACTATCAGAGTAGCCATAGCTTGAAACGCGCACAAAATCTAATTCCACTTCCCTACTTTTTATACTGCGCACAAGATCCGCATAAAAAATGCATGCGCCTTTCAGCACACCCACTATAACAAGCGGCTCATCCCCATAGACAGCGTCAATTTCCCTGCCAAGTTCTTTAACACGTGCAGATATTTCTTCAGCACTAAAAATAGGGCGAATTTCTTTTACTTGCATATTTTCCCCTTAAAGATCTAAAAAAACAGCTGTTTCATCACAGTCAGGATATTTGGGACAATGCACACAGTCAGCCCAAATTTTTTGCGGCAAAACATCTTTATCTACAATGGTGAAGCCCAAGCTTACAAAAAAAGCTTCTTGATAGGTTAAAGAAAAAACTTTATTTATTTTTAGTTCTTTACAGTCTTCTAAACAGTGCTCCACCATGCGACGCCCAAGCCCACGTCGGCGCAAAGAATCTTTCACCACCAGGGAACAAATTTCAGCTAAATTGTCCCATGTGGGTGCAAGCGCACAACAGGCCACCACCTCTTTATTCGGTGTTTCCGCCACATAAAAATCACGTATATGCCTGTATAAATGACTCAACGCCCGCGGTAAAAGAAGACCTTGCTTTGCACAGTCCATAAGCATCATATGAATATCTTTAACATCTTCCATATGCGCACGACGAATGGTAAAATCCTGCATAGTTATTTTTTCTCCAACAATGTATCAAAAAACTTATTCAACTCTTTTTCACTCACATAACCGCCTTCATTGGCCACATTTTCACCATTTTTATCAAAAACAGCATTATGCGGAATGGAAGTTACTCCAAAAAGTTCTTGTATCTCAGCATCGGCCAAAAAAACGTCATACTGCATTTTATATTCTTTTATAAAATCAGGAAGCAAAGCCGGATTTTTATCAAAAGAAAGCCCCACGATAACGACATCCTTACTGCGTTTTTCCGCTATAGACACAAGACCGGGGATT
This sequence comes from uncultured Desulfovibrionaceae bacterium, assembly GCA_964368075.1. Taxonomy (GTDB): domain Bacteria; phylum Desulfobacterota; class Desulfovibrionia; order Desulfovibrionales; family Desulfovibrionaceae; genus CAYJAD01. The sequence continues at coordinate 114,130 of CAYJAD010000001.1, forward strand.
TCTTCCTTACAGGGGGGGCACCATGTGGCAAAAAAGTTCACCAGCACAATTTTCCCTTTATTTTGCTCTATTAACTTTAATAAACCATCTTTATTTATATTTTTCACAGCTTTTTGTGAATTGTTCGTCGCATCGGCAAGCAAAATGCCTTGTGCAGATGCAGCAGATATAGCAAAAAAAACACACAAACAAAGAACACTTGTCTGTAATAGAATTCGTTTCATAGTAGTATCCTTTTTGGCATAATAGCCTTAGAGTAAAGATTTCGCAAGGCGTACGGCCCCCACGGCATCGGCGGAGTACCCATGTGCCCCAATGGCATCGGCAAAAGCCTGTGTTACCACAGCACCACCTACTATAACTTTATAGGGGGCTTTGCGTTCTTGCACTAACTTAATGGTATCTTCCATACGCACCATTGTTGTGGTCATAAGAGCAGAAAGACCTATAATATCAGCATTATGTTCATCCGCACAACGCAAAATGTCTTCTGCTTTCACATCTTTTCCTGCATCAACAACATCAAAACCATGATTGCCCAAAAGCAAGGCCACAATATTTTTTCCTATATCGTGAATATCCCCTTCCACCGTAGCAAGCACTACGACTGGGCGCTTTTCTGTGCCACGCATTTCTTCCAGCAAAGGCTTTACATGGGCAAATGCTGTTTGCATGGTTTCAGCAGAGCGAATAAGCTGGGGCAAAAAATATTCTTTCTTTTCATACTTTACCCCCACCTCAGTAATGGCAGGAATAAGCTTTTCTTGCACTAAAGCCATAGCGTCAACACCGGTGGCAAGTTCTGCTTCCACTAAGCCGACAATGGCGTCTTTATCTCCTAAGAGTACGGCATCAAATAACGTTGCCGCTGCACTTTTTTTGCTTTGCCTTGTTGCTAAGGCGCCACCGCCCTGCCCTGCTTGATCGCCCTGTGTGGGTGTCCAATCGGCATAAGCATGAATAAAATGACTGGCATTTCTATCTTTATTTAAAAGCACATCGGCACAATCGCGCACTTCGCCTAGGCGTACATTGGCGGGGTTGCCAATGCAGGAACTTAAACCAGCCCCCACGCATAAGGCCAAATAGGTAGCATTAAGTAATTCCCTTGCAGGTAAGCCAAAAGAAACATTAGACAGACCAATAGTCGTGGGCAAACCTTCACGCACGCACCAACGTATGGTTTCAAGGCATTGACGCCCTGCTTCGCCTTTAGAAGAAACTGCCAGCGCCAACACATCCACCATGAGTAAACGCCGTGGAATACCCAAGGCATCAGCTTGTTCCAGCAGGCTTTCTAAAATGGCAATGCGTTCTGTGGCACGAACCGGTAAATTACGTCCCTTTAGGGGTAATAAAATAAATGGGGCTCCATAATCGCGACATAAAGGCCCAAGCACTTCCATGCGTCCGGCTTCGCCACTAATGGAATTTACCAATGCCGACCCAGGACAATACGGCAAGGCATTAGCAATGGCATCCATATTTGAAGAATCCAGCGAAAGCGGTACTTCATAACGTTCCGTAAGGCGCAATATGAGCTCAGGTAACAAAACGCTTTCATCCACCATAGGAGCACCCACGTTCACATCAAGCACGGGGGCACCGGCAGCTATTTGTTCTTGGGCATAGCGCAAAGCAAGGCCATATTCTCCGGCTTGAAGTTCTGCGGTAAGTTGTTTTTTTCCTGTAGGATTAATACGCTCGCCAATAATGGTAAGTGGATACTCCTCTCCCACACGAATCAATTGCGAACGCGTTGTTAAAGCAATGCTTCCGGCACTGACCCGCACCGAGGGACGGCGTAACTCTAAATCTTGAATATGACGTTTTAAGGCGGCAATATGCTCTGGGGTGGTTCCACAACACCCCCCAAGCAATTGCACACCGGCAGCGGCAAAACGCGCCGTTTTTTCGGCAAAGCTTTCAGGATCCAATCGAAATACTGTTTCGCCATTGATAAGTTCCGGCAAGCCGGCATTGGGCTCTACTATGACAGGCACTTTAGAAAAACTCAGCATTTCCTCAATAACAGGTACCATTTGCTCCGGACCGGCACTGCAATTGGTTCCCAGCGCTACAACACCTAGATTTTGCATGGTTTCCACAAAAATTTCCGGCGTAGAACCTGTTAAGCTGACTCCTTGTTCAAAAGTCATAGAAACCATAATGGGCAGGCGGCATTGCTGACGAATGGCCACCACTGCGGCTTTGGCTTCAGCTAAATCAAATTGTGTTTCTATGAAGAACAAATCCACACCGCCATGTAGCAAGCCGCGCACTTGTTCTGAGTAAGCTGCAATAAGATCCTTAGGTTCCACCTCGCCTAAAGGCCTTGCAAAATATCCTGTGGGGCCCATATCCCCTGCCACAAATACAGGGCGCTGCGCCCCTTGCGTAGCGGCTTTGGCACTTTGAGCAACTTTACTATTATAGGCAAAAACATCCATGCCCTTTGGCATCTTTAAAGCATTACCACCGAAGGAGCAGGTAAGAATAATGTCAGAGCCTGCTTGCACATACGCTCTATGTATATCTTGTAATATATCAGGTCGTTCCAAACAGAACTCTTCGGGGCTCATGCCCGCAGGTAAACCAGCCGCTTGCAGCATGGTTCCCATGGCTCCATCTAAAAGTAAAAAACTTCCTTGTTGCAATACATGGCAAAAATCTTTCATTTTCTTACATCCTCATTAAAAAATAAAACACTCTATATACAAAAAATACACGTAGCATATTGAAAAACTTTTTTTTAAAAGCCATTTTTTATGCTGTGCAAGTGCTGGCTTTTATGCTACACAAAAACTGTTCGCCTCGTGTTGCACTTTTTACTACTTAAAAATAGCGAAAAGGACAAACTAAAAACTGATACACTTTCACGGCGTCTGCACTGGCTGTTTTCACAGCATAACAATCGAGAATATATATGAAAAAAAGTATAAAAGCTACTACTAAAATTGCTCCTTCTCCAAAAACGAGCAAGAAAAAAAAAGTAGATGTTGAAATTATTGACTCTAAAAAAGAGGAAATAGTGCTTGATGAAGAAAATTTACGCACCAATTTCAATGCAAAGCTTTCTTCTCCTGCACACAGTGATTCCACAACACAAAATATCAATACAGACAGCCCCAGTCTTGACATGGATGATGTTATTGACCTTGATGATGACGACATGACGCTCATGGACGACTTAGATGACGATGATGATATCGAACATCTTGAAAGCGACCAAGAAAGCATGATCACCCTTGCTAGCCCCTCTCTGCCAAAAGTAACTACAAGCCGCGACAACTTACACCTTTATCTTAAAGAAGTAAGTCGCTTCCCTATGTTAAAACCAGAAGAAGAGCAAGAACTTGCCCATCGCGTGCGTAACTTTGGAGACACAGACGCCGCCTTTCGCTTAGTGTCTTCTCATCTACGCCTTGTAGTAAAAATCGCCATGGACTTCCAACGTCGCTGGATGCAAAATGTTCTTGATTTAATTCAAGAAGGCAATGTAGGCCTTATGCGCGCTGTAAATAAGTTTGACCCCGATAAAGGTATTAAATTTTCCTACTATGCCGCCTTTTGGATTAAGGCTTATATTTTAAAATACATCATGAATAATTGGCGCATGGTAAAAATTGGCACTACGCAAGTGCAAAGAAAGCTCTTTTTTAACTTAAATAAAGAAAGACAAAAACTTATCTCGCAAGGCTTTGACCCAGACGCCTCTATGCTGTCAGAAAAGCTTGGTGTCAGTGTGGAGCAAATTCATGAAATGGAGCAACGCCTTGGCGCTTCTGATATGTCTTTAGATATGCAAGTAAGCGATGCTACCGGCGGCGCTTCTCGTATGGATTTTTTACCCGCTCTTGACCCCGGCGTAGAAGATAGCATTGCCAGCACAGAAATTTCTAAGCTTGTACAAAAGCATTTACAAAATATTATTCCAAAACTCAATGAGAAAGAAACATATATTCTCTATAATAGATTACTTACTGACGAACCAGTAACCTTGCGTGAAATTGGCGAAAAGTATAATGTTACTCGAGAAAGAGTACGACAATTGGAAGCGCGGCTTTTAGAAAAGCTACGTCAGCATTTAAGCAATGACATTAAAGACTTCTCTGAAGAATGGATAAATAATTAATATGAAAAAGACATTTAAGCATAGCGTTGCCAGTGTAAGCCTCATTCTTTTCAGTCTTTTTTTAGGCGTAGGGGGGTGTTCTGCGCACGATTCGCCCTTACGTTGGCAAGCTGCAGCAACTCAAAACAAAATTCAAAACACAAACACAGCGCACATACAAAAAAAGAAGTACAACCCAGATGCTCACGGCATTTATGTTTTTTTAGTCTTCAATCGTGCTCTACAAAATAGAGATAAACAAGGCGTTCTCATTACTCTTAAAGAACTTATAAAAATGGATCTTCCGGCCTTTGTTTATCTAGACGCCGGCCTGTGGGCCATAGATAATAGAGAAAAAAGCGTACTGCCTTTTTTACAGCGTGGTCTTGAGCAACACCCTAGCAATGTGGCTTTACATATGCTTTATGCTGAAATATTGCAGAGATTAGGCGAAAACAAAGAAGCAATTAACCATATTGAAGATTTTATTGCCGCATATCCCGAAAATGTAGACGGGCGTGTGGAATTAGCGATTTTGCTCATCAATGATAAAAAATTTGCCGAAGCAGAAAAGATTTTACACAATCTTGATGCTGCGCACCGCACAGGACATGTAAACTATTATTATGCTAAAGCTTTACTAGGTCTTAACCGTAGAGCAGAGGCAAAAACCTATTTAGAAAAAACCGTCAAAGAGTTACCAAATTTTATGGAAGCTCTTACGGATTTAGGCTTTTTATACGAGCAAGAAAATGATTTCACCAAAGCACGTGAAGTTTACGAAAAGATGCTTAAAAACTATTCGAAAGGCTACGAGGTTGTTTTACGACTCATCATGCTTTCCTTAGAGCTCAAAGAACCTGAAAAAGCTCTTGAATATTTTGAAAATACCCCTATGACACCGGAGCTCAACGTCACCGTGGCCAGTATGTTCGTAGATGCGGGATACAGTGACATAGCAGAACCTATTTTACTAGGTTTAGCCGATGTGCAAGACGCTCCGCAAGAGTTGTATTTTTACCTTGCCGCCATTGCCTACGAAAGAGATAAAGACTTAAAAAAAGCTTACAAATGGCTTACAAATATTGATAAAAACAACAAAGCCTACTCACGCGCTTTGCTTTTGCGCATGCAATTACTTTTAGATTTAGAACAATTAGATGAAGCTTTACGTGATTCACGCGAAGGCCAATTTGCCATGCCCAATGATCCGGATTTTTGGTTGGCAGAAATTCGTATATTAGCAACGCAAGGCAAGTTTAAAGAAGCCACTAAAAACGTTGATATTATCCACAAAAAATGGCCAACAAATACAGAAGTTGCCTTTCTACGTGCCTCTTTATTCGATCAGAGCAATAGAAAAAAAGAAGCCCTACAAGCTATGGAAGAAATTATTCGCCTAGATCCCAATCATGCCCAAGCCTTAAATTATGTGGGGTATTCTTTAGCGGAACAAAATAAAGACATTAAACGCGCATTGCAACTTTTATATAAAGCTGTGGAGCTTTCCCCTTCAGCCAACTACATTTTGGATTCTTTGGCTTGGGCTCTCTATCAAGATCGTAATTACAAAGAAGCATGGCGATATATTCAAGAAGCCGTACGCGTAAGCCCTGTACACGACTCCGTCATTTGGGAGCATTATGCTGACATTGCCCGTGCTCTTGGCAAGAAAAAGGAAGCGCGTACAGGCTATGAAAAAGCTTTAGAATTTAACCCCCAAAATGCCGATGCCATAAAAATAAAACTTAAAAAAATTTAGGGAAATGCCATGAACACATCTTTTCGTACGCTCAATTCTGTGCATTATCTTTTGATTATGCTTCTTTTATTGCTCAGCGCTTGCGGCAAGGAACAACAAGTAGCTCCGGTATCACCGGTACAACCACCAAAACAAGAGGAGGCCAAAGTAGAGCCTCCTAAAAAAACTGCCCCTGAAATATATTGGGACAAATATGCAGCCAGTGCTAAAAGTAGCATGAGCCCTTTTCGTAACCAACTGACTTTACGCTATGGCGTAGAAGGCAAAACAGATAGAGCTGCTGCACTTTTGTGGGGAAATTCCTCCAAGGAAATTCGTCTTGATATCAATGCTGGTGTGGGTGTGAGTATAGCAAAGGTATATGAGGGCCCCAAAGAATTTATTCTATATTTACCTCGCGAAAAAACAGCGTATTTATATTCCGGTGAACAAAAGCCACTTTTCACCATTGGTGTTCCCATGCCACTAGGCCTTGCGCATCTCACGCAAATACTAAAAGGGCATTATGCTAAAGTCTTTGGCGAAGAATACTCAGACATTGTTAAACCCGCAGACGCCGCCTTGCCCGCCGCTATTTTAGAAGAATTACCTAAAAATGCTGCTGCTTATATCTTAGACGGTAATGACTTTGAAGGCACCTTAGTAGTAAGTTCGCAAGGCTTACCGCTTTATTGGCAAGCCGAAGACGGCAAGGGATGGGTTATAGAATTTAGCTATAAAGATGGTCAAAAACTTCCCTATAAACTTAATATTCAACATATTTCCAGCAAGCGAAAAGCATTGCTTCTTGTGAAAGAACGCGCCTCAAATGTAAAAACTTTCAGAAGAGACACCTTGCGCTTGACCTATCCCAAAACTACCGCAGTGAAACCTTTAGACGCATTGGGTAAAAATTAAGGAGTTACCATGTCTTCGAACATACATATAGCCTCTGATCACGCAGGCCTTCTATTAAAAGAATGCATCATAGCCCACTTAGAAAAACAAGGCTATACGGTAAAAGATCACGGTACGCACAGCGCAGAAAGTTGTGACTACCCCATCTTTGCCCAAAAATTATGCCACGCCCTAGACAATGGGCAAGAAAAGGGTATTCTTATATGTGGCACCGGCGTGGGTATGTCCATTATGGCCAATCGCTATGCACATATTCGAGCCGCCCTTTGCGCCAATGAATTTCAAGCCAGAGCCACAAGAGAACACAATGATGCCAATGTACTCTGTCTTGGAGAAAGAGTCACAGGGCCGGGGCTTGCTCTCACCATGGTGGATATTTTCTTAGCAACCCCCTTCGAAGGCGGAAGGCATCAGCGTCGCATCGATATGTTTACAAACAAATAACGAGTTTTATCTGTGCCTTTTAATAGCGGCACAAGCACAATAAATAAAAGACTATGCATTTGCGTGTTAATACTGCATTGACACAATATCTTGGAGAAAAAATGTTTATTTATAATACATTAAGTGGAAAAAAAGAAACACTCACCCCTGTAACCCCCGGCAAAATCAATATGTATGTTTGTGGTATAACCGCTTATGATTATTGCCATATAGGGCACGCTCGTTCAGCTCTCGTTTTTGATGTACTTGTGCGCCATTTTCGATATAGAGGTTTAGATGTACGCTTTGTGCGCAATTTTACCGATGTGGACGATAAAATTATTAATCGCGCTCAAAAAGAAGGTCGTGACTGGCGTGAAGTAGCAAAAACCTACATACACGCTTTTCATGAAGATATGGACAGACTCGGTGTTTTACGCGCCGACGAAGAACCTTGCGCCACAGATTATATTTCTGAAATGCACACCATGTGTTTACGCCTTATTGAAGAAGGCAAAGCCTATGCTACCCCTTCCGGTGATGTCTATTTTCGTGTGCGCGCCTATGCGCCCTATGGCAAGCTTTCCGGACGAAGCCTTGACGATTTACAAGCCGGTGCTCGCGTCACCCCTGGTGAAGAAAAAGAAGACCCCTTAGATTTTGCCCTCTGGAAGGGTGCTAAACCCGGCGAACCTTTTTGGGAAAGCCCGTGGGGGAAAGGACGCCCAGGTTGGCATATTGAATGCTCTGCCATGAGTGAAAAATATCTTCCCCTAGATATTCACGGCGGTGGACAAGACCTTATTTTTCCACACCATGAAAATGAAATTGCCCAAACAGAAGCTTGTACGCATAAGGAATTGGCAAAGTATTGGGTTCACAATGGTTTTGTGCAAATTAATGCAGAAAAAATGTCAAAATCTCTGGGGAATTTCAAAACCATCCGCGATATTTTGGAACAATTTTTACCGGAAACATTACGCTTTTTCCTTCTGGGAAAGCATTATCGTAGCCCCATTGATTTCACTGATACCAGCATGGAAGAAGCTGAAAGAGGGCAAAAACGCGTATATCAATGTCTGCATGATATGGAAGTAGCTTTACAAAGGGAAAATTGGAAGAAAACGCCCCTACCCGCTGAGTATACAGAAGAACTAGAAAATTTAGAAAAAGCTTTAGATGCCGCCATGCTTGACGATTGCAATACAGCGGCAGCCTTGGGACATCTTTTTGGTATAGTGCGCCTAGCCAATAGAGCCATGGAAGATAAATCTGTCAAGGCTAGTGAAGGTTTACGCGATTTTCTTACTGCCGCGCAAAAGCATCTTAGCACATGGGGACAAGTGTTAGGCTTGTTCACATCGTCGGCGCAAGATTTTTTACAAAATTTACGCGCCATGCAAGCTAAAAGGCAAAACATTGATGTGGCCCAAGTAGAAAAATATATTGAAGAAAGACAAGAAGCCCGCAAAAATAAAGATTTTGCCCAATCCGATGCCTTGCGCGATACTTTAGCAAATATGGGCATAGCTTTGAAAGACACACCGCAAGGCGTGCAATGGGATGTTCTCTAGTAAAAGCTTCTTAACCTACTGAAAAGCACTTTGTATGGGGCTATCCCCTGCCACTGTTTTTTCAGATAAAAAATACTTTATCATTTACTACAGACTGTTAAAAAATTACAAACTGCAAAAAGCAAAGTTTTTTGTGAAAATTAGCGTATTTCAATATACGCAAACAAAGCAAAAAACTCCTTTTGCTGTAGTGATTTTTTAACAGCCTGTTTAACTATCACTTGTCATGAGGTGCCTATGCTACGTGGACAAAAATATGTAGCCATGTTGATGCTCTGCTTTATATTCATGACCCAAGTCTTTGTGGTGCCGGTACACGCCTTTTTTGGCGATTTTAGCATTAAAGACGAAAAGGAAATGGGCCGCAAATTTGAAGTATTAGTGCGTTCCCAATTGCCGATTATTGAAGATCCTGAAATTGCCTCCTACGTGGCAAGCATAGTGCATCGAATTGCCAAGGTCATTCCCCCTCAGCCATTTCAATTTACTTCCGGCGTTATCCTACACAATGCATTAAATGCTTTTGCTGTTCCTGGTGGGCACATCTTTGTCTTTAGCGGCCTAATTATGCAACTTAATGATGAAGCAGAACTGGCTGGCATTATTGCTCATGAAATGGCGCATGTCACGCAAAGGCATGTGGCCAACCGTATTAATCGTGGTAAATATCTTTCCATCGCCTCTATTCTTTTAGCCATTGCCGGAGTTGCCGCCGGTGGCGGAGAAGGTGCGGCTTTGGCCGTGGGAGCTATAGGCGCCGGTCAATCAGCCATGCTTAATTACAGCCGCATGGATGAAATTGATGCTGATGACATAGGCTATCAATACCTTGTAGCTGCAGGCTACCCCCCCATAGCCATGGCTGGAGGATTTAAAAAAATTCAAGAAAAAAGTATCATGGCTGGGGGTGGCAGAGTGCCCACCTATCTTTCTACGCACCCAGATATAAGCACGCGTATCACAGGTATTGTGGCAAAATCGCAATCAAGACAAAAGCATTTAAATGTGCGCCACGTAGACAACAGACGCTTTGAGCGGGTACAAACCTTACTTTGGGCTCGCTATGGCAATGTTCAAGCGGCATATCATCGTTTTTCTGCGCAAAACAGCGCTCTTGCCCGTATGGGGATAGGCATGGTGCTTGCCAGACAGCATAAAGTGCAAGAAGCCGGCAAAGCCTTTGATGCCGCCATTGCCAGTGCCCCCAACGATCCTCTCATTTTACGTGAAGCCGGTACCTTTCACTATAAAAAAGGAGACATGCACAGAGCCGAGAAGCTCTTGACCTCGGCTATGCAAAAAGATTCTCGAGATTATATGGCACAATTTTTCTACGCACGCCTTTTAGACGAGACAGGACGTGCGCAAAATGCCGCGCCCTACTATAAAAGAATTTTACAAGTGCTCCCCTATGACAGCGAAGTACACAATGCGTATGCGCGCTCACTAGGAGAAAGCGGCCACCAATTCTTAGCCTACTTACATTTGGCCTATGGTGCCATGTATGCTAATAACAAAAAGAAAACGAAACAATATAGAGATAAAGCCCGAAGCTTGGTGAAAAGTGATGCCGATAAAATAGCTTTACAGCGTTTTGCTGGCATTTACAAAGAGCGCAAAGAAATTTGGGAAGAAGGATTATAATATGCAAACTCACGCAACGACTATTTTAGCTGTACGTCATAATGGGCAAGTAGCCATTGGTGGCGATGGACAAGTAACCCTTGGACAAAGCATTGTCATGAAACACGGCGCTTGTAAAATTCGCCGCCTTTATAAAGGAAAAATTCTGGCAGGATTTGCCGGTGCCACAGCCGACGCCTTTACATTATTTGAGCTTTTTGAAGCAAAGTTGGAAGAATCTCGAGGAAATTTAGTACGAGCCGCCGTGGAAATGACGAAAGATTGGCGCAAAGATAAATATTTGCGCAGACTTGAGGCTATGCTACTTCTTGCCGATGCAGAGCATATCTTAGTGCTTTCTGGCAATGGCGATGTTATAGAACCTGATGATGGCGTTGCCGCCATTGGTAGCGGTGGAGCCTATGCCCTCTCTGCAGCCAGAGCGCTAGTACGACATGGCGACACTAACAGTACAGCTGAAGATGTGGTACGTCATGCCATGGCCATAGCGGCAGAAATTTGCGTCTATACCAACAGCAATTTAAGCCTTGAGACTCTGTAACAAAAGTTATGACAACAGCGCAAACACAGCCGCAAATACGAAAGGCAGGTTGTAAAATTAACCTTTCGCTAAAAATCACGGGCAGGCGAGAAGATGGCTATCACCTTTTAGATTCCATCTTCTGGCCTCTAGCAGAACCTCATGACACCTTAGAATTTTATATCAACGCGCCTACAGAGACAGAACACGCTTTTACCGTGCACTGCACAACAAAAGGTATTGACCTTACAAATAACACCCTCACAAAAGCCTACGCCGCTTTTGTGTGCGAAGGGGGGGTGTTGCAAGACACCATCAAGCATGTGCACGTAGATTTGCAGAAAGGTATTCCCCATGGTGCCGGACTGGGGGGCGGAAGTAGCGATGCAGCCACAGTGCTTCACTGGTGCAATGAACACGCAAAGACACCTTTAAGCACTGAAAGGCTGCATGCAGCGGCCTTGCGTGTAGGTGCTGATGTGCCATTCTTTTTAGAAAATGTGCCGGCAAGAGTGCAAGGTATTGGCGAAATCATCACGCCCTTAGCCTTGGAAGAAAAAAAGGCCTTTCAAGGGCATGTTTTACTGCTTTGTCCCGACGTAATGATTTCAACACCTTGGGCATACAAAACATGGGATGAAAAAAAAAGTGAACTTTTTTTAAAAAATAAGTTGACAAAATCGAACCATGACGATAAACCTGTCTTCGGTTGTGCGGGAAAAGAAAACGCCAAAGTGGAAAACGACTTCGAAGAGGTGGTCTTCCAAAAACACCCAGAGCTAGCCAAGTTAAAACATGACTTACTAGATCAGGGAGCCCAGTTGGCAACCATGAGTGGCAGCGGTTCTTCCATAGTAGGAATTGTGAGCTCAAGGGTAGAAGCTGAGGCAATGGCAAAATATTTTTTTCATGCACAATGTAAAGTGTTTTTAACAACACTATAATATGCAGGGGTGTCGCCAAGCGGTAAGGCAACTGGTTTTGGTCCAGTCATTCGAGGGTTCAATCCCTTCCGCCCCTGCCATTTTTTATTTCCGATGCGCATTGCGCATATGCGCAGAGAGCAAAGGTACGTCATGTTTAACAATCTTAGAATTGTCACCGGTTCAGCAAATTCCGATCTTGCACTGGCTATATGTGATCACCTTGGATGCCAATTAACACCTTCTCTCACTTCTACTTTTAGTGATGGCGAAGTGCGTGTGGAAATTGGTGCCAATATTCGTGGTGATGACGTATTTGTTGTGCAGCCTACATGTGCCCCTGTCAATGACAATATCATTGAATTATGTCTAATGTTAGACGCACTCAAAAGGGCCAGTGCTGCGCGCATAACCGCCGTTATCCCCTACTATGGCTATGCACGGCAAGACCGTAAAGTAAGCCCAAGAGCACCTATTTCTGCTAAAATGTTAGCAGATTTTTTACAGGTGGCTGGGGCACAGCGTGTTGTCACTATTGACTTGCACGCTGGACAAATTCAAGGTTTTTTTGACTGTCCTGTGGACAATATCTTCTGCGTTCCTGTTATGCTTGAACATTTACGCCAATTACCACAAGAAGATATTGTGGTGGTATCTCCTGATGCAGGTGGTGTAGAAAGAGCGCGTGCTTACGCAAAAAGATTGAATGCTGGCCTTGCTATCATTGACAAAAGACGTGATCAACCAAATCAAGCACAAGCCATGCATGTTATCGGAGATGTGGAAGGGAAAACCGCCATCATTGTTGACGACATGATTGACACAGCAGGCACTCTTTGTGCTGGCGCTGAAGTGCTTAAACAAAACGGTGCTGTTAATATTATTGCTTGTGCAGCTCACGGCGTTCTTTCCGGCCCTGCTGTGGACAGAATCAATGCCACTGAAGCTTTACAGAAGGTCATAGTTACCGACACTATTCCCATGGACGTTAAAAAAGAAAAATGTCCAAAATTGCATGTGGCCTCAGTTGCTTCATTACTTGGGAAAACCATACATAATATTCACACTGGTTCTTCAGTCAGTGTTCTCTTTGTATAAACAAAACAAATTCCCGTATTATGCGGATATAAGTTAAGGAGACGTATATGTCCATTGAAAAAGTATTGAACGCTCAAAAACGCGACGGCCTCGGAAAAGGCTACAATCGCCGTCTCCGTGTACAAAACATGGTTCCCGGTGTATTTTATACTGCTAAAGGCGACAACGTGGCTGTGCAACTGCCCGCGCTTCCTTTAGAAAAAATGTATGCAGAAATGGGCCGCACCAGCGTTTTCACCCTTGAAATTGATGACAATGGTAGCAAAACTACCCATCCTGTCATGATTTGGGAAGCCAAGCGCCACCCCTTTAAAAACGAATTTACCCATATTGACTTTTATGGTGTAGACCTTGAAAAAGCAGTTAAAGTGCAAGTAAACATCGAATTTGTTGGTGTTTCCAAAGGTGTAAAAATGGGCGGCAAGCTTGAAACCTACCGTGAACGTGTTTACGTTGTGGGTAAACCTCAAGATCTTCCCAAGAAAATTATTATCGACGTAACAGAAATGGGACTCAACTCTAGCCTTCGTGTGGCTGACTTAGAGCTTCCTGCCAATGTACGTGCCCATTATGACCAAAACTTTGCCATTGTATCTGTTATCTCTAAGGTAAAAGATGAAAATGCTGAAAATAACGACGGCTAGTAGCTTGTTGTAAAAATAGCATCACAGCAAATCATAAGCCGGTCTGCATTTTGGTAGATCGGCTTTTTTATACCAAATTTTCAAATTACATGCCTTAAAACATACAGATCTGTTTTTTGCTTAGAAGCATATTACTCATATGAAAACTAAGAAATATCAATTGCAACAAGCCAAAACTGTTCGCATACCTTCACAAAAAAATACTATTGTCCTTTCTGTGTTAGAAAATAGCCCAGAGGCAGTAACGGTGCTTTTTTACCCCGGTACGATGTCTTCACCACACATGTATGGCGTTATACTTGAAGAGCTACACGCTAAGGGCTGTAATGTGGTGGGAATTCATCCCTTGAGTCATGGCTTAAGCCCAAAAACACAACGAATTTTTACCTTTGACGATATTTTGCAAAATGGTAAAGATGCACAAGCTTGGGCTCAAAATTATTTTTCCGGCCCTATAGTTGTGAGTGGGCACAGTCAGGGCGGTATTTTAGCCTTGGCACATGCTGTGGATAATCCCGCCCTTGCAGCCTGTTTTCCCATGTGCACTTTATTACCACAAAGCGAAGATGCCGCCAGCGTCACACGTTTTGGATTCCTCTTACACCATAAGGATAAATTTTTATCCTTCTTACGCACTTTAGCACGTGTTTTCCCTTTTTTACCCATACCCTTTTGGTTATATTTAAAACCAAAGCATATACTCTCTCATGCCTACAAGGTTTTTGCACCATCTCAAGGTCTTCGCTATACCTACCCTTTAGCTTTTATCTCCAGCCTTTTTAATAAAAACTTACATGCTGCAGAAGTTAAAGGCCACATACACTGCCCTCTTTTCATTTTAAGCGCAAAGAATGATACACTCTTTTCTTGGACGATGATGCAAAATATTTTACACGCAGTACAAGCGCCACAAAAAAAACTTATAGGCATTTCAGGGGGAGGACATTTATGCGCGGTAAGTCGCGTTTATGCCAAGCACATGGCCGCCATTATAGCCGCACACTGTGCAGGGCTTGGCCTTCCCATCCACATACAAAAGCAAGGTTGATTTTATGGAATATCAAGGACTACTAACAGGGCTTGGCAATCCTGGCCCTAAATATCACGGTACGCGGCACAATATGGGTTTTATGCATATTGATTTTCTTTTAGAGCTTTGCCAACAAACAGGTCGCGTAGAGGAATTGTCGGGCGCAAAATTTAAATGTGAGCTTTGGCGCGCAAAATTTAGCCTCAATGAACCATGGTGGCTTTTTGCCAAACCCCAAACATTTATGAATGTAAGCGGCGTGTGCGTTCAGCCACTTCTTGCTTGGCACAAATTACAAGCAAAAGACTTAGTGGTAATACACGATGAGCTTGATATTGCTGTGGGGCAGTTACGTTTTAAATTTGGTGGTGGCAATGCAGGCCATAATGGTTTGAAATCTATTACGCAACAATTGGGAACACCAGATTTTTATCGTTTACGTCTTGGCATTGGCCGCCCAACAAGCCCCGAGCAAGGTGATATTTCTACTTTTGTTTTAGCGCGCCCTAAAGATGAAGAAGCAGAGAAAATATATAGTGTTTTTCCAAAAGCCACTGAAGTTTTGCATGTTTTTATAGAAGAAGGGCTTAAGCCAGCCACAAGTCTTGCTTTGTCTTTCAAATAACTACAGATCCAATGCCTTCGCGCAGTAACATGTGTAGAAGGCTTATTTTATTCATATTAAAAAACTTTTTTTCACAAAGTGTTCTCTTTTTTCATTCCCCCCCTTGCATACTTGTCAAATCGTGCTTACTTTATCTTGGAAGGTGCTTACCCCTCTCTCTTTGCAACCTCCCCATTCATTCAAAATAGCACAATGTTTTACTTCGCTAATTGCTTTTTAATTAGTGTCTGGTCTTTGTTCTGTTTTTCAGGCAACACACTTTACCTCACCCTACAAAAAGAGCGAGGTCTCCCTTGTTTCAAGCAGATGAATTAGTGGTTTATCCAGCCCAAGGCGTCGGTAAAATTGAACGCATTGCCCAAGATGAAATATCTGGTGTTCAATGTGAATTTTACATTGTCCGTATAGTGTCTAACAACATAACACTTATGGTGCCAGTGCACAATGCGCTCAACGTAGGTTTACGTCCTTTGAGCGACAATACCAAGGCGCAAGAAATACTCAATGTTTTGTGTAGCGATGAGCACATTATCGTGCATACCGGACAAAATTGGAATAGAAGGTTCCGTGAATACTCTGAAAAGCTTAAAAGCGTTGATCTTACAGAAGTGGCAAAAGTAGTACGCGAACTCTTACTTATCAGCAAAAACAAAGAACTTTCTTTTGGCGAAAAACGCCTTTTGGAACAAGCCATGCTCCTTATTACTGGTGAGTTAGCCGAGGTTTTAGGCATGGAAGAGCCTGTTCTTCGTGATAAAATTCTTTCCTATTATCCTTCATTTATAGAAAAAATGGCTGAAGAAGCTGAGGAATAACAGAAATTTTTTGTATATGTCTTTATTATCTCTATTACGAGCGCCTTGTACAGAGCCTGAGGCCGAGCATAATTATAGAGCAAGTATAAGCTTTTTGGCATTCACCCTCTTTATAGTAAGAGGTATAGCTTAAATATTTTTGCTTACCATTTGACATTAGCTAAAGAGCTTATCTTCCTATAATATTTAATAAAGCTTGTGCCCATAGCGTGTATACTATGGCGCTGGAAAGACGCTTGGTGTTTGCAGTCTAAAAGGACAAAACCTTTATGGATATCTAATTTTTGCAACTACTGATTTTTATGCTTCCTAACAGTACATATTGTTTAACAATCCGTTGAAATATGATATTTTAAATTGATTGTTATGACAAACTGAGTGCAGTAATTCTTCTTTAAAATTATTGCCATTTACTACTTTTTTGCTTGCTTTCCCTCTTAAACACAGGTATCTTCAGCTTGCTTCGGTAATCCTCCTTGGTTTGTCCTCATAAATGGCTTCATTTTTTCACCCCAAAAGGTGCGCAAGAAAATGTCCATGCCATAACTGGGCAAGTGCTTAATGGAAAAGACAGTATGCATGTGCTGCTGCCGAAATTACACCACGCATAATTAGAAAAACACTACCATAACACACCCCCACCATGGGGTTGGGTGGTAAGTTTTTTTACATATTATACACCACTTGACTGGTACTAATAGTTATATAGACAACTTTTTTTAAAATCAATAAAAGTGCTCTTTCATTGAACTTTGTTCCTTAGCAAAGAGTAGTGTAAACATACCTAGAAAATGGTCTTTTAAAAAAGACCCTGTACATTTTATCGTAATAATTGGATTCCTATGCGTAAGAAAAAAGCAAGCCCCGAAGACATTGTAGAGCCCACTGAAACTGTTCTTAACCAAAGCGTTCTTAATCTCTCAGAGTTAAAAACAAAGACCATGCAAGAGCTTATGGAACTTGCAGAGTTGTACCATCTTGAAAATGCAAGCTCCATGCGTAAACAAGAGCTTATTTTCTCTTTATTGCAGTCATGCTCTTCGCAAAATGGAGCCATTTATGGCGATGGTGTCTTAGAAATTTTACCGGATGGCTTTGGCTTTTTACGCTCACCTTTGTGTAGCTACATGCCCGGAGCCGATGATATTTACGTTTCGCCCTCACAAATACGTCGATTTTCCTTACGTAAAGGGGATATTGTTTCTGGACAAATTCGCCCCCCCAAAGATGGTGAACGATATTTTGCCTTGCTAAAAGTTACTGAAATCGGTCTTGAACCGCCAGAACAAGCCAGAAACATTGTTCTTTTTGACAATTTAACCCCCATTTATCCTGATAGTCCTTTGATTATGGAAAATGGCGACAAAAATTTTTCCAACCGTATTATTGACCTTATGTCTCCCATTGGCTGTGGACAGCGCGGATTAATTGTTGCTCCACCAAGAACAGGCAAGACCATCTTATTACAATCCCTTGCCAATGCCATAAATGCCAACTTCCCCGATGTTTACCTTATTGTACTCCTCATTGACGAGCGCCCAGAAGAAGTTACAGACATGGAGCGCACCGTAAAGAAAGCTGAGGTAGTAAGCTCTACTTTTGATGAGCCACCACAACGCCATGTACAAGTTTGTGAAATGGTACTTGAAAAGGCAAAACGCCTCGTAGAACGCAAACGCGACGTGGTTATTTTGCTAGACTCCATCACACGTCTTGGTCGTGCCTATAATGCCGTAACACCACCTTCGGGACGTGTGCTCTCGGGCGGCTTAGATGCCAATGCCTTGCAAAGACCTAAACGTTTTTTTGGTGCAGCGCGTAACGTGGAAGAAGGCGGAAGCCTTACTATTATTGCCTCTGCTCTCATTGAAACAGGCTCTCGTATGGATGAAGTTATCTTTGAAGAATTCAAAGGTACAGGCAATATGGAAATTTATCTTGATCGCCATTTATCTGATAAGCGTACTTTCCCAGCCATGGATATCAATCGTAGCGGCACTCGCAAAGAAGATCTCTTACTCAGTGAGGATGTCCTTAATCGTGTCTGGATTTTGCGCAAAATTTTGGCTCCCATGGCTCCCATTGACAGCATGGAGTTTTTATTGGAAAAAATGCGCGGCACGAAAAGCAATAAAGATTTCCTTAACGGAATGGGTAAATAGTACCAAAGGTGCCTTAGAAAATACACAAAGGCATGGAAAACATAGATTCCATGCCTTTTTTTAGCTCAAAACATCGCTTCAAAAAACTTACGCAATGAATTGCGCAGAGGTCTTAAAATATTTACATATTCAATATATCAATGAATTACTTGTTAAAACGTACCAAAAACATACCACAGAATTTTTTATCTCTATATATTTCTACTCTATAAAGACTGCCGCCATTATCTACAGAGTAGCTTGTAATAAAGTTCTTACTGCTAAACTCTTTTAAATTTTCGTCTTTTAGTCCTGTATTGGCACCAATGGCATTTACTCTGTAGCCTTTAGGGGCAAGCGTAGCAAAGTTTTTCTTTACTTGCACTATTTCACCAAAGCGCACTTGTTTTCCCTTGCCGTCCACTGTTACTTTTACACTGGTAAGGCTTGTATCCAATTCATGCCAATCGGGGTTAATGGTGGTCAGCAATCTATTTCCATAATGTACTTGCAAAGCTTTATCCTTAGGCAAAACAGCCATGATAGGTTTTGAAGTTACAAGAGCTTGTTCTTTTAAGGGTTGTAATGGAAGAAAGCGAATGCTTCTGCGCACGTCTTCTAAAGGTAAAATAATACGTCCATCCATAAAATTGACACTTAAATCGCTGTATAAAGCCTTGCGTACACCCTCAAGATTTAAATCAAAGTCACGACTCAGCTCTATACCTAGCGTTTGTGCAAAGCTTTCAATCATATGCAAGTGATAATAAGTGCGTTTTACCACAGGCAAATTCTTGCTGGCCTCCAAGCCAAAAGCAGGCTTACCATGACGTACAGCAAACCAAGACAGGCTTTTTTCCATTTCCTTATCGCCTTTTGCTGTCATAGTATCATGTACATGCATTATATGATCAGGATCGAGCAAATGCTTATTGACTGCAGCAGTCACAAAGGCTGCCGTATCAATAAGCTCCACTTGCTTTTCCACAAGTGCATTGCCCTTGGGCACTTGCATCAATGGCATACGCGCCTGATCAATAATAATCGACTGCCCCCAGCGTTTAGGCCCATGCCATTTATCTACATATTTAGGGCGATAGTAACCGCTACCATCGTGCAAATTCAATACAAGACATACCGAAGGGTCGCGAATTATCTCTTGAATTCGAGAGACAATTTTATACTGTGGATCCGCTCTGTCGAGTGCAGCAAATTTTCTATTCATATCGCCGTGAATGCCACGAGAACTTTTTATGATGCTAGGAAAATTTAAATTAGGAACCACCCATAAAGTCCCTTTTTTTGCCGTATAGCGTGTAGCAATAAGCGTAGCTGCGGAAAAGCCTCCGGGTTCATCGCCTTGAATGCCACCAATAACTAAAAGCACAGGCCCCTCTTGGCCTTTCTTGAAAAAAGAAAAGTCAAGATGATCTGAATGTGTACGCTTTTGAGAAGACTTTACTTCTTTTGCCAAAGCCGGCGATGAAAAAATACAGCAAAGCAAAGTCAACAAAAAGTATACTGCGCTAAAACCTTGCACCACAACTCTATTTTTTTGAAATTTATATGGCATAGTATGATAATATAAAGTTAAAAGTATACATAAACTTTACTGAACATATACCCTCAAAATAGAGAAAAATACACATTTTCAGTAAACTACAACGACCTAATATAATACAATCCCCCTGCGCACAAGTAAAGTTATAAATTTTTCCATTAAAATATAGTCAAAAGCAAAATGATGCTTATTTTCCCTCTAAGGAGAGATTATGACCAGTCAAATAAAAACCGTATTATTACTTGCCCTACTTTCTGCTGTCGTCATTATTTTAGGTGGCGCTCTTGGTGGTAAAGTTGGTATTTTTATAGCTTTTGCTCTTGCTCTTGGTATGAACGTGGCATCTTATTGGTATTCAGATAAAATTGTTTTAAAAATGTACGATGCCCAAGAGCTTAGGCAGCAAGACGCCCCTGCCCTTCATGCCATGGTAGAAACTTTGGCCCAGCGCGCCGGTATTCCAAAACCTCTTATTTGTAGAATACCGGAACAAGCCCCCAATGCTTTTGCCACAGGCCGAGACCCAGAGCATGGCGTTGTGGCCGTTACAGATGGGCTTATGCAACTACTTACTCCTGAGGAGCTTGAGGGGGTTATTGCGCACGAAATTGGCCACATTGCCAATAGAGATATACTTATTCAAACTGTAGCCGGAGTATTGGCTTCTGCTATCGTGAGCATAGCCAATATGATGCAATTTGCAGCTATTTTTGGTGTAGGGCGCCAAGACGAAGAAGGCGGAGGGAACATTTTTTCTTCGTTATTACTCATTATTTTAGCCCCTATAGCCGCCGCCCTTATTCAGATGGCCATTTCTCGCTCCCGTGAGTATTTAGCCGATGATACAGGCGCGCGCATTTGCAGACAACCATTGGCCTTAGCTGGCGCTTTGCGAAAATTGCAACATTACAATGAGCAAATTCCTCTTCAAAAAGGCAATGCCAGTACAGAGCAAATGTTTATTGTTTCGCCCCTTTTTCCTAAAGGATTGAGCGGACTTTTTAGCACACATCCCCCCATTGAGGAAAGAATTGAGCGTTTGCAACAAATGTCCAAACAAGGCAATTAATAAATTGGTAGAAAGGAAAAATATGAAGACTGTAATTAGAAAAGAACTTCCTTCCGATTTTGCACGTGTAGAAGAAATTGCCAGAGATGCCTTTTGGAATCTCTACTTCCCCGGTGCACATGAACACTATGTGGTGCACACCATGCGCACGCACAAAGATTTTATTGCAGATTTAGCCTTTGTTATTGAAGTAGATGGAAAAGTGGAAGGCGCTATTTTCTACACACATTCACATATAGCCCTTCATACAGGAGATGTTTTTAAAACCATCAGTTTTGGTCCAGCTTTTATTTCGCCTTCTTTGCAAAGACAATCTTTGGGGCGTAAGCTCATTTCACACTCTTTGGAAGAAGCAAAAAAAATGGGATATTCTGGCGTCTTAACTTTAGGTTATCCTTATCATTATGCGCCCTATGGTTTCGTGGGTGGCAAAAAATATTCCATTTCTATGGATGATGGAAAATATTATCAAGGATTACTTGCTTTACCCTTGCAAGAAAAAGCCTTTGAAAATGTCGCAGGACATGCTGTTTTTTCAAATGTTTTTAATGTGAGCGAAGAGGATGTGCTTAACTTTGAAAGCACCCTCCCCTTCAAGGAAAAAAAAGTACAACCAAGCCAAGAAGAATTTGCAGTGGCGTGTTCTGCCATTGACGAAGACTAGAGCATATTAACAAAAAAACTTTTCAGTTAGTTCGCAAAATCTCTAAGTGCTTTATTGAAAGGAGGCTTTTTTATGAAGAAAACAATAGTAAAATTACCATGTATGCTTCTTGTATGTTGTTTTTTACTTACTGTAACCATACATAATGCAGAAGCTTTCCCACAAAAACTTTGCCCCACACAAAGTCTTGATACCGGTACCTTTATTGGTGAGTTTTCCAGTGCAAATGGGGATACAGTCTACATTCGCACTGATGATTCTGCAGCACATTTCTTGTTTATGGCAGATATGCCCAAAGGAGAGGCAAAAAAAACTATTGCTCAAAAAAAAGGTATGAAAGCAAAAATTAGCTATAGTTTGGAACAAAAATTAAACGCTACTGGCAAGCAATGTATTCAAGAATATAAAATACAAAAAATAGAAGATGTACCCCAAGATACTCCGCTCAGCTCTTTTGAAAAATTGTGTACCGCAAAAGTGTATAGCAAAGGACTACTTGAGGGAATATTTGAAGATGCTTTAGAAGCTGATTATGCTACAATTTTTTTACGTGTAGACGGAGAACGCTTTAGCTTGTTGGGTAGCCCTGAAAAAATATTTGGCAAAAGACCAAACAAGGGCGATAAAGTTTCGGTAAATTTGCAACTTGAGCGTTTTTGGGATTGGGAAGCATGCACAACCACCTATAGTGGAACATCTGGCAAAATTTTAACCAAATAAAAAGCTCTGCACCATATTTTTTAATCGAATTTTGCGCATAACAAAAAGGACGTAACATTCCAAAAGCCTCTGCACAATCATTTTTCCATACATATTCATAAATAAAAATATAAAAAAACAGTCATGAGCGTAAAGCCCATGACTGTTTTACATGATTTTATAAGAATTTCTTATGCAAGCTGAGAAAGTAAGGTTTCTTTAATAGAATCAATACTTCCTTCGCCATTTAATTCAATATATTTGGGCGAACCACTTTTAGCAACATCTTTATAAAAATATGCTGCGGCCAAGGTGCCATCTTCTGTATTGTAATAGATGTCATGGCGCTTATTAATAGCGGCTTCATCTTGGTCATCGCTACGCGAAGAAAGATCGCCACTGCATACACGACAGACTTCACCATTAGGTTTAATGGCATCAATAAAAATATTATTGGGGTGATTATTATTGTTTTTGCAAAGGCGACGCCCCATAATGCGTTGCTTTGCAATTTCGCGTGGTAACAAAATTTCAATAACATAATCCAAAGACATATTTTCGGCTTGCAAAGCTTCCCACAATTTTTTCGCTTGCACTATATTACGGGGGAAACCGTCAAGCAACCAACCGCCAGCCCCCTTAGCTTTAAGAGTTTCTAAAATCATAGGAATGGTAATTTCGTCAGGTACTAAATCACCACGATCGATATATTCTTTGGCTTTTTTGCCAAGCTCTGTCCCACCACCAATATGCTCACGGAAAATTGCACCGGATTCAATATGCGCAAGGTTATACTTTTCTTTTACTAAGTCACCTTGTGTGCCTTTACCGCTGCCATTGGGGCCAAAAATCAGAATATTCACCAAAAACCTCCAAACTTTAGACTCTGTTATTAAAAGTCTTCCGAAGAAGAAACCACACCATAAAACTGTTGTAACATGACATATAAATCAACAGGTGTAAAATAACTTAGGCGCTTTATTCTTGTCAATGAATTTTGAGATTTTTTTCACAAAACATGTACTTCACTATGCTCTGTGGTAAATGGTTTTCTAAAATTCTGGCTTTAGCAAATCTGCTAGGCAATCAATGTTTCTCACAGCGACAAAGTCGCATGCGTCGTTTCGCCCTTTAACCGCCTAAGTACGCTTCTTTCACTTTAGGATTAGCCAATAGTTCCTTACCACTGCCTTGTAATACTATGCGCCCCACTTCTAAAATATAGGCATGGTGCGCAATAGAAAGCGCAGCAAAAGCATTTTGCTCTACCAAAAGAATAGTTTTACCTTCAGCATTAATGCGTAAAATAATATTAAAAATCTCTTTTACTAACAAAGGAGCAAGACCCAAGGAAGGCTCATCGAGCATGAGTAAGTCAGGCCTGCTCATGAGTGCGCGCCCTACGGCCAACATTTGCTGCTCGCCACCGGAAAGAGTTCCCCCTTTTTGCCACGAACGTTCGCGCAAACGTGGAAATAAGGTGTAAATCCAGTCGATGTCATCGGCTATACCTTGTATATCCTTACGCGTATAAGCTCCAAGGTGCAAATTTTCTTCCACAGTCAGATGAGGTAAAATACGGCGTCCTTCAGGGGAAAGTGAAATACCGTGCGGCACCATGTCTTCCGGCGGTAAACCAACAAGTGAAAGAGGACTGCTTTCTTCATGGCGCTTAAATTGAATTTGCCCGCTAACATTTTTATTCAACCCTGCAATAGAGCGAATAATACTGCTTTTACCTGCCCCATTGGCTCCAATAAGTGTAACAATGCTCCCACGAGGAATTTCTAAATCAACTCCTTGTACGGCTTCAATGCCACCATAACGAACTTTTAAATCTTGTATTTTTAACATATCTTACCTTTGCTTACGCAAAAAATAGCCTCGTCAAAAAAGTTAATACACAGCATCATCGCCCAAGTAAGCTTTAATAACTTCAGGGTTATTGCGTATGGATTCAGCATCACCTTCGGCAATAAGACTGCCATATTCCATAACCCAAATGTATTGGCACACACCCATAACGACCTTCATATCGTGCTCAATAAGCAAAATAGTTAGTCCAAATTCATCGCGTAAATGCTGAATAAAGTGCATAAGCTCAATACTTTCTTGAGGATTCATGCCGGCGGCGGGTTCATCAAGCAAAAGAAATTTAGGCTTTGTGGCTAAAGCACGCGCTATTTCCAAACGCCGTTGAGCCCCATAAGGAAGACTGTGCGCTTTTTCTTGGGCATAAATGCCAAGATCGAGTTTTTCAATAAAATAATGCGCTTGCTCGCGAATAGATTTTTCTTCTTTGGAAAACATAGGTAAAGCCAAGGGCGCCATCCACCAAGGGTAAGAGCGTCGCACATGACAGCCTACCATAACATTTTCCACAGCGGTAAGATGCTGAGAAAGGCGAATATTTTGAAAAGTACGAGCCATACCAGCTTTACAAACTCTATGCGGTTCTTTTCCAGTAATAATTTTCCCGTCAAAGCGCACCTGCCCTTCCTGCGGTGTGTAAAAACCACTGATAACGTTAAAAGCGGTGGTTTTTCCGGCACCATTGGGGCCAATAAGCCCTACAATACTGCCCTTAGGTATAGCCATAGAAAGTTCATTAACTGCAATAACGCCGCCAAAGCGCATAATGATATTTTCAACACTCAATAAGGCTTCACTGGGTTGTGGTTTTATGAAGGATGTACTCATTTCTTCCTCCAAAAAGACGTCAACGTTGACCATGTAATTTCGCGCATTCCCATGATGCCTTCACGTCTAAAGAGAATAATAGCCAAAAGAAACAAAGAAAACAAAACCATACGCATACCGGGTATGCCGGGAATTTGAAAGAAACCAAAATCCATCGGCTCTTCTAAGGCACGCATCCATTCTAAAGAAATGGTAATAACTGTAGCACCAAGCAAAGAACCAGTAATGGAACCCAGCCCACCGGCAACTACAAACATAAGCACGTTAAAAGTCAACAAGAAGTTAAACATCTTAGGGTCAATGGTAGAAAGGTGACTGCCTAACAAGGCACCGCCCACACCTGCAAAAAATGCCCCTATGCAAAAAGAAAGCACTTTGTAATAAAATACGTTAATACCCATAACTTTCGCGGCAATTTCATTGTCACGAATACATTTGAACACGTTACCATAGTTGCTATTTATGAGGCGCACAATAAAGACAAGAGAAATAAGTAACCAAATAAAACAGGTTAACAAATCTGCATGACCGGGGATACCTTTAATCCCCAAAGAACCGTTGGTAACAGGAATAGCGTTCACAATAAGCACACGAATAATTTCAGCAAAACCCAAAGTAGCTATACCGAGATAGTCGTCACCTAAGCGAAGCACAGGCAAGCCAATCAGCAAAGCAAAAAAGGCCGCCACAAATCCCCCAGCCAACACCGAAACCCAAAAAGGTGCAAAAATCTCAGAAAAAGGCCAAATCATGGGTTCTAGTAACCACATCATTTCTTTTTGTGCGGGACTTAAAATAAACAGTGCCGACACATAGGCGCCAATGGCAATAAAACCCGCATGTCCCAAAGAAAATAAGCCTGTAAAGCCATAAATAAAATTAAGAGACAATGCCAAAATAGCATTAATAAATATGAGTTTTAAAATATATATTTGGTAATCGCCCAAGAACAGAGCCGCTTGATCCACCAAAAGTATGCCAAGCAACATAAGACCAATGGTCAAAAAAGTGGTTGGTTGTACGCGCATTAGATTTTTTCCTCCATGCGCTCACCAAATAATCCTGTGGGCTTAATGAGCAGAACAAGCACCAAGAGCACAAAAGCAAAAGCATCTCTGTAGCCGGACAAATGCGGCATAAAGGCCACTGTCATAATTTCTAAAAAGCCCAAAACAAGGCCGCCGATAACAGCTCCTTGAATGGATCCTATGCCACCAAACACAGCAGCGATAAAAGCTTTAAAGCCGGGAATAATTCCCATATAAGGATCAATTTTAGGGTAGCGCAAAGCCCACATAATGCCGGAAGCTGCCGCAAGAGCAGAACCTATACAGAAGGTTAAGGCAATAATTGTATTAACCTTTACACCTAGAAGGCGTGTGGTCTCAATATCTTTTGAAATGGCGCGCATGGCTAAGCCGGGTTTTGTGCGATAGACTATCCACAAAAGCACACTTACCAAAATAATGGTTATACCCGGTACAAAGGCCGTGAGAGGCAAAATACTCACGCCACCAAAATGCCACTGGGTTACTAGCCAATCTGGCTGAAGCACGGGACGCGGTAAACCGGTAAAAACAACAACAGCCAAGCTTTCGATGAAAAAAGACACCGCAATGGCAGAAATAAGTGCTGAAATTCTTGGTGCTTCACGCAATGGTCTATAGGCTACGCGCTCTACAAGCATACCACACAGCGAAGCTAGGGTAATGGCAATGACAGCGGCAAAAGCCCAAGGTAAACCAAAGGCAAAAGTGCCAAAAAAAACAAAGTATGCCCCTAACATCAACACGTCACCGTGGGCGAAGTTAATTAAACGCAAAATACCGTAAACCATGGTATACCCAATGGCTATAAGCGCGTATAACGACCCCAAAGTTAAAGCATTGAAAAAATGTTGCAAGAACATTTCAAAGCTCATGCGACCACCTAAATAAAAATAGAATTAAAAATGAATACGTTAAAAAATAATACCCTATGATTTCTTAACGCATGGCAAAGGAAAAAGACAGGATAATGAAATAATTTTCCCATCATCCACCAATAGCTACCACAAAAAATTATAAAAGTACAGCAAAATCAATCCTGTATTCTATATCCTCTGGGTGTTACCATATAAGGCCCCAAGTGCTTAGTATGACTATTACCCACAAGCACCAAAGACAACATATCTACTGCATTGCAAGGAAAATCGCCCAAAGTACATATACGCACCTCTTGTTCCGGACGATACGCATTGCGCACTATACCCACCGGAGTATCAAGACTATGGTATTTCTTTGCTATTTGCAGGGCTTCTTCTAAATGCCCTTGTCGCCCACGCGAACGAGGATTATATAAAGCCACAACAAAATCTGCACTAAAGGCTGCGTGCAAACGCTGTGTAATGCGCTGCCAAGGGGTCAGTAAATCACTCAGACTTACACAAGCAAAATCGTGCATGAGGGGGGCGCCCAATAATGCCGCCGCTCCACACACTGCTGGAATGCCGGGAATAACCTCCACAGCAATAGAATCTAAAAGATTTTCTTTAGCCAATAATTCTAAAATCAAACCGGACATGCCATACACACCGGCATCTCCAGAACACACTATGCTGGTACACTGGCCTGCTTTGGCTTTAGCAATGGCAGCAAGGCAGCGCTCTTGCTCATGCCGCATACCGGTGGTAATGATTTCCTTATTTTCGCGCAAGGCATGTGGCACCATATCCACATACAAAGAGTAGCCCACAACAACTTGCGAATGCGTTAAAGCTTGCACTGCCAAGGGGGAAAGTAAGGATGCATCACCAGGTCCAAGACCAATAACATATAAAGAAGCGAATTCTTGCGACATGGAGCCTCAAAATATCTATATTTTCAAAAATTATTATTCACCGGGCTTTAACAAGGGCAAGTAGCCCAATGTTTCAAATTTACTATATTTTTTCGAAAGTTCTTGCACACGAGTGCTTTCTCCTTCAAGAAAAATAGTCGCCACACTGCTAACCATAATGGCATTGTCTTGCACAAAGTTTAATAAAGCATCCAACGTACCGCCACTAGAGATAACATCATCAAAAACCATGGCTTTTTTACCTTGTAAAGGCACAATATCTTGCGCATCATACCATAACAGCTGTTCGCCCTGTGTTGTTACCGACTGTAAAGTTATATTTTTTGGTTCCTTCATGTACACTTTTTGCACTTTGCGCAAAACAAAATACTCTATACCCCACAAGCGCGCCATTTCTTGCGCCAAAGGAATAGCTTTAGCTTCAGGACAGATAATAACTTCAGGTTTCGTGAATTTTTTTATCGCTTGTTGCGCAATATCTTGAACAAGCTGTGTTTTACCAAGGCTGTCAAAAACTATAATACGCAAATCTGTATTAGGTAGGGGCACCACCGGCAAGTCCACTGTCATTTCACCAACATTTACTGTTCTGATATCCATATATTTTCCTTTTTTTGTCGTATTATGCAGATTCAATGCAAGCAAAAGCTTCATGATTATGTATGGATTCCATACTACACACCTCTACCCTATACCAGGCCACATGTTCATGGTCTCGCAACTTCAATGCAGCAGCACGTACTACATCTTCCACAAAAGCTGGATGTGCAAAGGCAGACTCTGTCACAAATTTTTCATCTTCACGCTTTAACAAACTGTACAAGGGCGAAGATCCGGCAGTTTCGGCTATTTCCACCAATTCTTCTATCCAAAAAAAACTGCGCATACGCACTGCCATGCGTATTAAAGTGCGCTGACTATGTGCGCCCTCTTTACTGATGGCCTTTGAGCACGGGCACACCGTCATTACAGGAACTTCTACTTCTAACAAAAATTGTGGTTTATGCTCGCCCCCTTGCGCTATTTCTCCCGTAAGGCGGCATTGGTAGCTCATGACGCCTGCCCTACCGGAAGCCGGGGCATTTTTTCGAATAAAATAAGGAAAAGAAAAAGAAATAGATGCCTTACGGGCTTGAAGGCGTTTATTTACATCGTCCAAAAGTCTTTTCATGGACTGATAGTTTAACTCTTCGCCCCACCCTTCCAAGGCCTCTACAAAACGACTCATGTGCGTTCCTTTGAAGGAAGATGGCAGTTCCACCCCTAAGGAAACTTGCGCCACAGTATGCTGACTGCCCTGTGCTCTATCGAGCACCACAATGGGAAGGGATAAATTTTGTATACCCACTCTATCAATATCTAAGGGCACAGAAGAAGGGCCCATTTGTATATCTTCCATTACACCAAATCCTGACCAGTTGTGGTTAAGGTAAAGGCGCCATGTTTTACGCCCTTGGTAGAAATTAAGGTATTTGCAAGCACACGAATACGCTCTGCTTCTCCTTTTAGTACCAATACTTCTAAACAATTATGATGATCTAAATGTACATGCAATGTGGCAATTATGCAATCATGCGCATCGTGTTGCACAGCTGTAAGCCGCTTAGAAATATCATTTTTATGATGATCATATACTAAGGTTAATGTGCCAGCTTCTTCTGTTTTGGCGGTATCCCAACTGTCTTCCACTAAGGCTTTGCGAATAAGATCTCGAATGGCTTCTGAACGATTTCCATAGTTATTTTTTTTACAAAGAGCGTCAAAGGACGCTAACAAACCTGTATCTAAAGAAACCCCAAAACGCGTTACCTTGCTCATGCCTACCCCTATCAAGCCATTGCTAAAAAAATCCTTTAACTCAGTGTATTATCTTCGTAATTCCCACACTTGCACCGTCACAGGTACATCTTGGGCGTATAAAGCTTCCACCGGGGCTTCATAAATGCGCCGCGCTACCCATTGACGGCGAACAATCTCTGCCCTAAAAAATTCGTATACAGATCGGCAAGGTTCTGCAATCCATGCCACACCGTCTTGAGCCAGTGCATGATCAATAAAATTAAGCACTGGGTGCACAAAACCCCGCTCATACATAATGTCACCACCCCATAAAAAATCTATACTGCCTTTTTTAAGGGCAGGCTTTCGCCAATCCATTACTGTCCACAAAGGGTGAGGGATATTATTAACTATAGCATTTTTATGAGCAAAATGTAATGCATCTTCTTCATAATCAAGAGCCAAAACCTGAGCGCCAAGCAAAGCCCCTACCAAGGCTGTCAAGCCAAGGCCGCAACCTACATCCAGGCAACGCTTGCCTTTAATGCGCTCTTTTTGCGATTCCAGCCATCCACATAAGGCCACAGATGAAGGCCACAGCTCTGTCCAATACGGCAGGCGCTCATCTTCTTCAAAAGCTGTGTTTACAGAGGTGGTCATGGTGTCCCACAATGCTTCTAAATCTGCAGCTCGATGTAGTTCAAAAGTTCTTCCACAGGCCTGCACATGAATAACAGGCACATAACTATCTAAAGGCATTGACATAGGGTAATTCTCATATAACAGACTAACAGATAAGAAATCAAAGCAAGCGAATGTACAAAATTTATATATTTGCTGTCAAACGCATTTTTACCTTATGTCTTTTTTTCATAGGAAAAAATTCATTAATAAGATATAAATCACGATACGTTTTTTCTAGTAATGGCAAAAACACACGAATTGTCCGTGCATCATTTTCTTTCACAGCCCCCCTTTCCATTCTGGCAATAAATTTTTTATAAAAAGCATGACTCTCTGTATAAAGAGATAAAGCTTTTTCTTCGTCCCCCTGTTGCGCATAGCCATCGGCCAAAAGCTTCAAAACATAACTACGTCGTACCATAAGCTGTATATTATTGGGATACAAAGCCATGGCGCCTTTTGCAACCTCTAAAGCTTCTTCATAGAGGGCCAAAATATCTTTGGGGTCTTTAAAAAAATCTTTCGGAAAAAGAATAAGGAAAGAAACAAATTTTATTTGTCTTTCAACATCTTGGGGGTTTTGTGTAAGAAGTTCACGAAAAAGTTGCCACTGCTCTTCATAGCGCTTTAGAGCAGGGCCCATCTTCTTTTGGGCATAAAGTATTTTTGCAGATTTATTCAAGATATTTAAAATACTTTCTTGTATTTGCCTATTCGTCGGATTTGCCTTTGCAAGAAATTTTTGCATTGCAAGGCTTAAGTCATAAAGCTCTAAAGCATCATCCTCTGCTCCAACAGCTTTAAAAATATCAGCAAGTTCATATAAATTTATAGCATATGCGCGGCGCCACTTCTTATTTTCAGCTTCATAAGCGGTTAATTTTTCATAAATTTTTAAATTTTCTTGAAACAATTCTATAGCTTCTTTATAATCTTTTTGCAAAGAATACTCTTGCGCTAAATCGTATAAAGCAATGGAAAGAACATACAATCGTTCCATATTTTTAGGATTTTTCTCTACGTTCTTACGCAATTCTTCTATTACTTCCGCATACACAAGCAAGGCTTCAGCGCTCTTATTCTGTTTTTTTAGCACCCAAGCCAGCCTTTGCAAGGAAGCTAGTAAAGAAGCTTGAGCGCTTTCATCTTCAGGCTCTTGATGCGAAACATTACGAAGAGTTTTTACAGATTCTTGTAAAAGTTCATAAGCTTGCGCATACCTTCCTTGGTCATATAACAATTCTGCTTTTCTTGTGAGGGCAGTAGCAAATACATGCAACATGCTACTGTCATGGGGCATCTTTTTAATAAGCGTACGCGAATGTTTTACGGCTTCCCTTTGATAGCGCAGTGCGTCCCCTCTTTGGCCTTGCGTTCTGTGAATGCTGCCTAAAAGTTGCAATACAATGGTAATATTTTTTTGCCAGTCTAAATTGTCCGGAAATTGGGTAGCTAAGTCTTCATAAAGCTGTAGAGATTTCTTATACAACTGCAAAGCGTCATCCAAGCGCCCTTGTTCTTGATACAATTCACCTTGACGAAACCATAACAAGGCAGAAGAAAGAACATCATTTTGCCTTTCATAATACTTCACTATTTCAGCATAAAAGCCATCCAAAATAGACAGTTTACCCAAGGGACGCAATTTTTCAGCAAATTCATAAAGTGCAAATTCAAAAACAGCATTTGTGTCTATGCGATATTGTGAAATTTCTTTTTCTTTTTGCTTCACGCCATCGTAGAAGTGCCACGCCACTCCGCTTGCTGCTATAGCCAATAGATAGCCAAAAAAAGCAAAAAAAATACGCGTGCGACGCCATGCAACTACCTTAGGCGAACCATACGCATGGCTCACAGATAAAGCGGGAGACGCAGGCGAAGAGGACGAGCTTTGCTCATTGTGTGTACCCTGAAGATCATCTGCCACGGCAATCTCACTTACTGTTTAAAAATCCAAGTGTGCAAGGTTTGGAATAAGGCCGTAGGGTCAATAGGTTTTGTAATATGATCATTCATGCCGTAAGAAAGGCTTATTTCTTTATCCCCTTTCATGGCATGCGCAGACATGGCAATAATGGGTAAGGTGGCAAATTTTTCTTGCTCGCGAATATGCTTTGTGGCGGTATACCCATCCATAACAGGCATTTGAATATCCATAAGAATGGCATCATAGCTTTTTTTCTGCAACATATCCAAAACTTCCTGTCCATCATTGGCAATATCTAATGTAAAACCAGCAGATTGTAGTATTTCTTGCGCCACAAGTTGATTAATTTCATTATCTTCTGCAAGCAGTAGGTGTTTCCCCTGTAAGGATGTCGTTTCAAGCACTTCATTTTGCAAGTCTAAATTTTGCCCTTGCAAAGCAGAAGAAGCTAAAGGAAGCAAAACCGTAAAGATAAAAGCCGAACCACTACCGGCTTCACTTTCTACCCAAATATCCCCATGCATCATGGTGACAATTTTTTTAGAAATAGCCAAACCAAGACCTGTACCGCCATATTTTCGTGTAACTGTGCTATCTGCCTGCGAAAAAGCTGAAAACAAACGTGCCATTTGTTCCGAGTTAAGACCTATGCCTGTATCACGCACGGCAATTTTGCATCGCAATTGTTCGCCTTCTTGCAATTCACTTTCCATCTCTAAGGTAATAGACCCTTCCGCAGTAAATTTAATGGCATTACTTACAAGGTTAAAAATAACCTGCTTAAGTCGCAAGGCATCGCCAAGAACAGTGCTTGCCCCATGTTCATCCACATGAACATGAAGTTGCAACATTTTTTCTGCACACTTTGGCCCGTATAAGTCAGACACTTCTCGACTGATAGCTTTTAAAGTAAACGGATGCTCTTCCATTTCCATTTTTCCAGCCTCAATTTTAGAAAAATCAAGAATATCATCGATGATACGCATGAGGTTATTTGCAGAAATAGAAGTTTTCTCCACATAATTTTTTTGAATTTTACTTAAAGGCGTTTGTTCCAAGAGGTGTAACAGTCCCAAAATACCATTCATTGGTGTGCGAATTTCATGGCTCATATTTGCCAAAAATTCTCCCTTAGCCTTCGTGCTTTGCTCGGCAAGCTCCTTAGCGGCAAGCAAGTCTTGCTCATGCTCGGCAAGTTCTTTTAACATGGCATTATGTTCACGTAAGTCCCTAAAATAAATAATCAGCCCATCTTTCCCTTTATGGGATATACGCACCATAAAAATTTCAACAGGAATTTCCTCACCGGTTACAACATTACGGCAAAGCATTTGCGACCGGCAAGTACCATGGGTGTGCCCGTCTTGAATTTGTTGTTTTACTACATCTACCGAGCGTCGCCCATCCGGTTGAAATTCAGGGTGAATTTTAGGGAAATTTTGTAAGGCTTCTTCTCTGGTTTTAAAGCCAAACATGGTTACAGATTCCATATTTGAATAGACAAGATTATTGGCATTATCCCAAAAATGTACGCCCATGGGCATAGAATCGAGCATTAATGTATTGCGCAGTTCCGCTTCTCTGAGCTGAATTTGCGCATGTTTAATATCTCTTAAGTCTTTCACATAAGAAAGAACAATAGCCTCCCCGCCCAGAGATGTACGCACATGAAAAACTTCTGAGGGAATAAGCTCTCCATCAGAATCATTATGCATCCACTCAAAGCGGCAATAGCCTTTTTCTAACACAGTAATATGATTTTGCGCTACAGCTTCTTGAGAGTTTCTGCCATCTGGCTGATAATTTGGGGATAGTAAAGAAAAGTTATCTATATATTCTTCTTTTGTGGTAAAGCCAAACATGCGCAAAGTTTCTTGATTGCAATCAATAATATCTCCGTCTTTATTCCAAAAAGTAACACTTAAAGGCATATTTTCTGAAACTATTGCATTAAGCTCTTCTTCCATTTTTTCTTTTTGTGCTTCCAACACTTCAGTAATATCTGTAATAATAGATATACGAACTTTATCTTTATCATCCCATGATATACAAGAATCTATATACTGTAAATGTTTTCCAATTTTTTGCTCGAACCTATTGAAAGTATAAGGTTCAGACAGAGTTTTAATAATATTATTGGTACAACTTTCACAGGGAGTATCATTATTTCTTAAAACCTTATAGCATTTTTTATGTATAACAGTGTCACATTCAAAGAGATCGTACAACGACTTATTACAGTAGAGCACTTCATAAGTGTCTATATCTGCAATATAAATAGGCATAGGAAAAGCGTCTAGCATATTTTGCACTTGTGCTTGCTTTCGTTCTAGAATTTTCTTCATCGCTCTTTGTTTTTTTGTGTAAAAAGAAAGAACGAGCATTAAGGCTATGAGTAGAAAAATAATGCCAATGAGAAGATTTACACTAATATCAGATAAAAACTGTACAACTTGCGATCTATAGCTTGGTCTTGTAGTATGCTTTAATAAAATTGTACTCAATTTATCTTGAGGCAAAGAAGCTATAGCTTTATTAAAGAGAGAAATAATTCTAGGGTCTACATTTTCATTAAAAATAAATGAAAATTTATCATACAAAGGCAGCAGGTTTGCGATACGTAAAAGCGGATATCCCCCCTCAGAAATTGCAGAACGCGCAGCGTAGACATTTTCAAAAGTAAAATGTGCTTTCCCCTTCGCCACTGCTTTATAAGCATCTGTGATATCATCAAATTCTAAAATAGTATTTTGCGGAAATGTTTCTTTTAAAAACTGCATGACCACAGGATGCATTTTTGAAACGGCAAAAATGCAATTTTCCGTAAGCTGATACTTTTTCCCAATCATAGCAATGGGAGTAGCAAAAAAAGTATCTGTTAAAACCGCATTTAACTCTTTAGCTTTTTGAGGATTCGTATCATAGCTCAAGTGCATATCGATTTTTCCCTGACTTAAGCTGTCCAATGCCTTCGCATAGGTCATGCCATGAAGGAATTTAAATTGTAAGCCTGTCAGTTCAGAAACTAACATCAGTATTTCATAATTTATACCTTGAATAGACTGCGTTTGTTCATCATATTTCTCAAAAGGGGGCCAAAAAGCATCATAAGAAACTTCTATAGGCTTTACTGTTTTTACAAAGGCTTTTTCTTCATCGGTCATGGAAAAGGGCTGCGTAGCAAAGGCAAGGGCAACAGGAAGGAAAGCACACCAAATAAGCAGGAAAAAGAAAAAAACAGCAAAACGTGAAAAACTTACGGAACTGCGCGTAACAGTATTGCTTATTCTGTATATCATTTTGACTATCCTTACAAAGCTGTTGATAAATAGAAGTATGCCCGTGAGCATCTTTTTCAACAAGCTGTTATACAAGAGAAATTCTAAAGCAAATGAATAGTAAAAAAAGCTAAAAAAACAATATTTTTAGCTACTAATCAAGTACATAACATTTCACCCCATGTCAAGCAGTCACAGTATGTTTAAGAGAAGCGTTTTAAAATAATACATTCTATTAAAATATAGAATTTTTTATCTAAAAAGTTTTGAACGAACTGTCCTTTCTTAATACGCTAGTAATCCAAAATCTCTGCGCAATTATTCTTTAAGAGAAACTTTATTTCTTATTGTATCTATTTGTATTTTTTGAAATTCATTATAAAAGAGGCTGCTATGATAAACAGAAATAAGCCACATAATGGAATAGCAGATTTTGCAGTTGCGCGTCGTAAGCACAAACCAGACTTTTTTGGTGCTGTTAACAAGGCAATTGATTGAGAGCCAATTGGCAAATTTCTCAATAAAAAGCTTAATCGTAAGGCCAACGTGGTTGCTAATCCTGCAGACCCTGCTTTGTTGATGTTTAAAGTTCTACTTTTGCAAAAAGGATATAAACTTAGTGCCCCTGCTAAATGTGCCGTCAATTTAACGGTATAAAGATACAAAGACCTATTTAAAAAACATTTTTTTTAAATATCTCAAAAAAAATTTTCTCCACTCAGAAAAAACACCATTTTTAAGATAGCAGTACAAAGACAACATCAGCAGATATTTTTATAGATTAAAAAACATTTTATATCTTCACAAGAAAAAATTTTCAAAGCACACAAGAAGACATTTTATTTTTTCTAAACGCATAAACACAAAATATCTTATTTTTTATATATTTAAGTGTATAAAAAATCTACCGGTTGTTGACACAACTATTCCACTATGTCACATTATCAACTAAGCTTGAGTGAGGGCTTACAGTTTTCAAGTAGTGTCATAGGCTTTTTATATTTTTAACAACCCTATTAAATGAAAGGAAATCGTTTTCAGTTGCACTGTTACTCGTTTAAAATGATTACGCCTCAAGGATTCTCAGATGAAAATTTAATGCACTTTTTGTATTGGCTAAGTTCACGTGATTTTAGATGTTTAGTATTTTTACTTCTCCTTTTTAGTTTACATTTTGCTCCGCCAAATGCACAAAATGCCTACGCAGCCTCCGATACAACACCCCTTCGCCCAAATCTACAGGGGCAAAAAGGCCCTCCTGTTCAACAAAGCTCACCTCAAAGCTCTTTGGCTACATCTGATACTATTCGCATTGGCTACATTCCTCAAACTGGGGAATTCCACCGTAGCTACAATTCTGAGCTTTATTTACAACAGCTCATTCAAATTCTCTCAAAGTATATTCCCAATACATTCATTCTTGTACCGGTAAACGTTAGTGCCCATTCCAATGTAAGCGTTTTTGAAGAATTCAATGTGAATGTTGTAGCTTTATTTGGAAAAACCCCGCAACGTATGTTACATTTAAAGTATTCTAAAAATCCCATTACCAGTAGTGATATGTATTTGGTGACAAACCAAGACAACAAAATTTTTTATAATGACATTCATACGCTAAATGGAAAAACCGTTGCCATATATCTAGGTAATAATCAGTCAGTAAATTCCCTTGACGAGTATCTTGTTAAGAATAATATTAGTATGAAGTACGAAGTGTATAATGAGTATTCTGAATTTATAAAAAATAAAGCAGAATATTCCATTGTCAATTCGTTTTACTTTATGAAAAACAAACAAATAGCTGCCATTATTGGTTCTCAAGACTTGTTTTTTGCTGCGCCCCCGCAAAATGTTCCCCTATTAAATTTACTTGATAAAGCATTAGAACAAGCACAAAAAAATGATAAAAAGGCAATGAATGCCTTATATCTAGAGCACGTTAAAAAAAGCTCACGTTTTATAGGGAAACAATTGAACAATACGGGGAGTAACATGCTCGCCAAGCCGCGTAAAGTAGCTGAAGTGGCTTATCTTGCAGATCATTACCCTATACAATACGATTCTACCAACGGGGCTCCTTCCGGCATCACCCTTGACGTGATAAAGCTGTTTCAACAAATGCACAACAACCCTACTATCTTTATTCCCTATACTGCCTCTACTAAGGGAGACCTTACAAAATTTGATATGCTTTTTTCTGTGGTGGGTGATAAAGAGCTACGCCAGAAACATTTTTACACCTCAAAAGCCTATGTACATTTGCCTATGGTTTTTTTCCAGAAAAATGAGTTAAGCGAGACTCAAGAGAAGCATCATTTTGGCATGCTGGATTATACGGTTCTTGATCACGCCCAAGTACAAAAAAACTTCCCCCACTGGAAAATGAACGTTTTTGCCGACTTTGAAAGCATGTTTACCGCCTATAACGAAGGAAAAATTGAGGCTCTCTTCCTTTCCAGTGCTGAAGCAGAATATGCCATGGCGCAGCTTGGTGTAGATGAAACCACTGTTTTGCCCACATCTTCCATGCTTCCTTTACATTTTTATCTTTCAAAGAAATATCCAGAAATGGCGCTTAATATTCTTAATGTTTTTATTGAAAAACTTGACCCTATTGCTGTACAAGGGGCAATTATTAAAGCAGAAAATGACATTCGCGCTCCCATTACCGTTTTAGAATTCCTCATTGAGCACAAAGTTAAAATCTTGGGATTGCTTGCAGTGGCCATTTTATGTTTCGCTATTTTTTACGCCATAAAAATACGCCATGAAAGACGCAAGTTACGTAAGATACTCAATACTGATCCACTTACCGGCCTTAGCAGTAAGGCACATCTTTACGAAGTTATGGAGCGTGTTTTAAAAGACGCCAAACCCAATGAATACGCACTTCTTTCTTTGGATATAGATAAGTTTAGCATGCTCATGCAAGTATACGGAAAAGAAAAAGGTGATGCAATTTTGTGCTTAGCGGCAAAGACAATCAAAGACAAGTTTTCGAAACGCCAAGAAACACAATGCATGGCAAGAATGAGAGATGATATTTTTGTAACTTTAGTGAAAAATCATAATATTAGAGACTTAGGAGAATCTTCTGACCATACTCTCGCCTTAATTTACGGCGCTAAAGAAATTTTAGAAAGTAACTTTGCCGTAAGCCTTTCTCGCAGTCGTTACGTTATTGATGATCCGACTCTCCCCATAGAAACTATTATTGATTATACGCATATAGCTAGGCGCCAAGGCAAAGCCACCCATGGTCTTTCTTTTGTAGAATTTAATGATGAAATGAAATACAAAATTCAAGCACAAAAGAAAATCATTTATCGCATGGAGCAAGCTTTAGAAAATAAAGAATTTATTTTGCATTTTCAACCTAAAATAGATCTGCGCGCCCATACCGTGTGTGGTGCAGAAGTTTTGGTGCGTTGGCATCCGCCAAATCAAGACCCTATTCTTCCCAATGACTTTATAGAAGTCTTTGAAAATAATGCCTTTATAACTAAGCTAGACATGTATGTTATAGAAAATACGTGCAAGATTATTAGCCAATACAGAGACACCTACGCTTTACCACCGCTGGCAGTAAACCTTTCAGGAATTACCGCCTTGCATGCGGACACCCACGCCCATATTAAGATGCTTTTACGTCGTTACAATATAGCCCCCCATGAATTAGAATTTGAAATTACTGAAAGTGCGTTGGTGGAAGAATCTGACACTCTTTCTGAAACTATTCACTTTTTAAATAAGCTCGGTTTTAAAGTAGCTATTGATGACTTTGGCACTGGCGTTTCTTCCTTGCACAGGCTCAATTCTTTACAAGTGGACGTGGTTAAGCTTGATAAATCTTTCCTTGATGATAAACTTGCGCAAAAACGCGGTATTATTTTGGTGGCAAGTCTTATCGCCATGCTACATCGCTTAAACATACAAGTGGTGGCTGAGGGCGTAGAAACAAAAACCCACGCATTGATTCTTAAGAAAATGCGTTGCGATGTGGCTCAAGGTTACTATTTTTCACGCCCCATAAATGAAGTGGACTTCATAAACAAGGTACTGCAGGCAGGTAGCACCCCACCAAGCAAAAAAGGTGGGGAATTACAGCAAAGCTTACAACCCATGCTAGGGTCTTTCGCTTCTGTGCAGTAAAAATGACGCTGGGCTTAGAAGGAAGGAGCTATTTACCCCCCCCTTCCTTCAGCCATATCTTTAATTTTTTAAATAAAGTTACCTTACGAAACATTTTTAGCTTGATGAGAGAAGCATATGAAAAGTCCCTTAAAAAAATACGTCATTTTAGCAAGCATACTTACTCTACTTTGGGCTGTTCTTTTAGTGTACATTTATTTAAAAATTACCAAACTTGACACTATTATTTCCCAAGAAATACAAGCAAATTCTCGTGAAATTGCTCAACAATCAAAAGATATTTTCACATGGTTTAACGATAGACAAGAAGTATATGTCAAAACACCCCAAAGTAAGGCTTATAACTTACCCCCTGAAGCTGAAATTAGTACCCTAGATGGCCGTATTCTTACAATGGCTGTCCCCCTTGAAGTTATTAAAAAGCTAGAAACTACATTTAAGCATGGCATAACTGTTCGCTTTGCAAGCTCTTCGCCCTTAAATAGTGCGCATATTCCTAAAACAGAAGATAACGATGCTATGATGACTATGATGACGGAAGGCAAGGAAGAACATTTTTCTTTTTATGAAGAGAAAAACAGCTATCACTATACATATCCTATTTTTGCACAAAAAAGTTGTCTAACCTGTCATACAAATATGCAAACTGGAGATCTCTTAGGGGCCTTAGTGGTAGAAACAAACCCCACAGAGTATATTTTGCGTACACGCCACGATAGAGTAACACTATTTCTTACAGGTTTTGTGGGAAGCTCTTTAACGATTTTCTTTTTTTATCTGCTCATTGTGCATATTTGGCGCAAATATCGCGCACAAAGAGAAAACTTAGAATATGCTAAATCCATGGTAGAAAACATGAGCCATGGCACAGAAATGATTATTAGTAACGTGGAACGCATTATTAATGAACTGGCTCAAGGCACTCACGATCCTGCCAAAGCAGAATTATTGCGTACGCTGCAATATTTAAGTGAAGATTTACTGCAATCATCCCAAGCTCTAGCCACGGGTTCTCAAGCTCAAAT
The DNA here is from genome assembly GCA_964368075.1 of uncultured Desulfovibrionaceae bacterium. GTDB lineage: Bacteria > Desulfobacterota > Desulfovibrionia > Desulfovibrionales > Desulfovibrionaceae > CAYJAD01. The sequence continues at coordinate 154,716 of CAYJAD010000001.1, forward strand.
TGCAAGCAAAGAAGAGCTTATTCACGTTGACACCTTTTTCCGTCAATGCGTACAACTTTTTCATGGACAGTGTTTAGAAAAAGATATTGAACTCACTCTTGTTATTGACCCTTCGGTACCCATTCACGTGCTTGGCGATGCCTTTCACTTGCGTCAAGTGCTCTCTATGCTTTTAAAAAATGCTATTACTAACACACATACAGGTGGCATACGTGTGCATATTGACTCTGCCATAGATATTGCCTCACACTTTAGCGTGAAAGACTTACAGCATACGCCTATTCACTTGCTTGTGGAAATTGCAGATACAAGTAAAGGCTACATTATTACCGATCAGCAACATGTGTTACAAAATTTTTCCTCCCAACAGGGGAAAAATATTTATACAGATCGTGCTGTCATTGATTTGCGTCCTATATCTGAAATAGCCATGGTGCTTAACGGGGGGATAACTGTGCCCCAGAACGGCAAAACCGGCGCGACTTTCTTAGCCACGATGCAAGTGAAAATGGTAGATGAAGCAGAGGCAAAGCAGCATGCTCCTATATCAAACCCCATACAGCCTTCTGCAAAAATAGCCGATGCGGTACCACCCACTGCAAAAAAACTCGATACAGTGTCCTCATCTGCACCTACTGCGAATATTGCTTCCCTTATGCCAACACAAAGCACTCCACAAGCTGCCACAGCACAAGCCCCTGCAGCACAGGCTTTAACAACAACACAGCAGACGACACCCTCTGCACCAGCAGATCCGCTTACAGCGTCTGCGCCGCATGCGTCCGCTATGCCAACTCCTTTACCTGCTTCGGCTTCAAGCCCTGCACAGGCAAAAGAACCTGTGCCCCAATTACCACATAACGTGCGCGCCGAAGGCCCCACATTGCCACAATCCATCCCGCAAATAGATAATGATAAACCCATCTTGGCTATTATTGGGGATTGTAATGTGCAAGAGCTCACGCAAAGCGAAAAAGATATTCTTTCTCAAGCAAACATCCAGATTACATTAGTTGACTCTGGAACAAATCTATTTGAAATGCTAGACAATAGCACCCACGGCTACTCTGTCGTCTTATTACGCGAACTTTCAGACATGGACACTACATATGCAGCAACTCGCATTCGCTATTTAGAAAGTTTGGGGTCAACCCCTGTAGCCGTTGTGCTTATAGCTGAAGATATGGTGCAAGGAGATATGGATGTCTTACGCTTTTTTAATGTTTCAACTGTAGATAACTTCCCGCGAGATGCACATATTGCTTCTCAAGTCATAAATATTGCTTTGCGAACTAAGAATAATCAAATATTTATAGGTGGACAATTCTTTAATAAAACAAATACTCAAGGTGATGCGACCCAAATTTTTGACGTAAAAGCTTCATTAGAAAACTCCAAAAAAGATTTGCAATTTATTCATTCCATATGCACTATGTGGATTCGCTTTTACCCTGAACAAGTAAGGCGTTTACGCGAAACTATTAAAAACGGTACACAAGACGAAAAATTGCGCGTAATGCGCGCCATACGCAATTCTGCCAGCACAGTTTCTCTACCTATGCTTTGGGCAGAAGCTACACGCTTAGAAGGAAAAATTGCCCAAGATGCTGAAAACGTTCGCTATGAAAAGCTTTTTTCAATATACGAGCAAACCTTTGAACACTTGAAAGCAAGCCTCAAGGAAATAAAATAATACAGGAAACACGGATTAATTCATTTCTTGGAAAGGTCTGGGGAAAGCTTTTTGACACTGGTAAAGGCTTTCCCCAGAAAAAGTAAGGCGTTTCCTGTTAATAGCCTATTAAAAATACTGGCTCAAAAACTTTTTTTCACAAAATGTTAAGCTCTGTACAATTCATAAATTTGTCTTATATAGTATTCACGAAGACACGTCTTTGTGTGGTGTTTTTTTGCCAAGTCCTATTTTTAGCAAAGACTTTCAACCTAAGGCTCTGCTATGTCTATACATACTGATTGTGATGATAATTTATATGCGTTTTTGCATAATCTCTATAACAGAAACCCACGTCCTTTATGTTGCGTTTCAAGCTCTATGCAACTGCTCTATTGCACAAAAGACTTTTTAAATTTCTTTACCGCAAAAGATCTACACTCTTGTCAAGAGCTCTGGCAAAAAGAAACGCCTCCAACACAATATAGTCCTAATAGCTTTCTGCAAACATTGAATTTTCATTGCAAGCAAACCCTAGAAAATGGGGAAAGTCATTTTACATGGCATCATGAAATCCCCATGAAAGATCTTTTTCATGTGCATTATTCTATAACAACCATACATCATAGCACTGGTCCAATTTTTGTTATACAAATGCACCCTGAAAAAGATATAGCGCAAAAAAACTACGACAGTCACGATATTCTTTATACAGACGTTATTCACAAAAGCCCTACCCCCGTATGCATGTGGAACCTAGAAAAGAAAATCATTGATTGTAACAATAGTTTTCTCGTATTTTTAGGTTTAGGCTCCAAAGCCCAATGCTTTGCAACACCCCATACATTTCTTCCCCAATATCAAAACAGCAATAACCCTACAGAAGAAAACCTGCTCTCTATAGATATTTTAGAAAAAGAAATAATAAAAACCTTCAGCACAGGCTACAATAGCAGAAAATGGCTTTGGCAAAACAGTCAAGGTGCGCCTATTCCCTGCAAAATTAACTTTTTACGCATAAGATACAATGATGAAAATGTTGTAGCTGTCTTTTGTTATGACTTGCGTGAGATTCTATTACAGCAACAAAAAATAGAAGAAACAGAAAAAATCATGAGCACCATGATCAACAGTATGCCGCTTGGTGTTACCATTGTTGACATGAGTTATAATGCCGTAGATTGTAATGATACTGCTTATAAACTATTTGGCTTTAACAACAAAGAAGATTTTATTAAAGAGTTTTTTAATCTTATTCCTGAATTTCAGCCCAATGGTAGACTTACAACAGAATATTCTCGAGAGGTGTTGGATCTTTGCATTGAGAATGGGTATCACACCATGGAATGGTTGCATATAGACAAAACAGGGAAAGCACTGCCCGTTGAAACAACTTTAGTGCACACCCACTATAAAAACCAAGATATGGTCATTGGCTATATGAGGGATTTACGCGAAATTAAAACCATGCAACAAAAAACTTCTTATGCTGAACAACGCAACGCCATTATTTCTGAAAATGTTCCATTGTGCATTATGTTCTGGAATAAAGAAGGCGAAATGATTGATTGCAATAAAGAAGTTTTACGCACATTTAAATACGACAACAAAAAAGAATATTTTAAAAATTTATATAATACCTCACCTATTTACCAGCCTAACGGAAGAAACTCTAAAGAAGCCGTGGCTAATAATCATAGAATAACTCTTGAAAAAGGCTATCATCGCTTCGAATGGCTACACAACACCAGCGAAGGCGAACTCTTGCCCATGGAGGTTATTTTAATACGTTCTATCCTAGACGGTGAAGACATTGTTGTTTCTTATGTCAAAGACTTACGCGACCTCAAAGCCACGCAAGAATTGGTAAAAGAAGCCGAGCTTCGTAATACACTTATGCTAGATTCGCTCCCCTTATGTGTACATTTCTGGGATGAAAATTTTCGACTTATCTACACAAACCTAGAAGGCGCTAATACTTTTGGTTTTGATTCTAAAGAAGAATATCTTGATAACATTGAAAGAACGTTACCTGAATTTCAACCCAATGGTGTACGCACCAAAGACTTAATGACGCAGATGATTGATACTGCTTTTAGCACGGGCATAACTAAAGGAGAAGTAGTGTGCTTGCATGCCTTTACAGAAGTAGAAATTCCTTTCGAAGTTATAGTTATGCGTACATCGTATCAAGGTAAACAGGGCCTTATCGCTTATCTTACTGATTTACGCGAACACAAAGCCATGTTACGCGAAATTGCTGACAATGAAAAAGAATTGCGTGTTGCAAAAGAAATCGCTGAAAAAAGCACACAAGCAAAAAGTGAATTCTTAGCCAATATGAGCCATGAAATACGCACGCCTATGAATGGTATACTAGGTCTTTTACACCTTTTAGAGCAAACCACCATGAGTGAGTTGCAAGAAAACTATGTCAAAAAAAGCGTATTTTCTGCCAATAATCTTATGCGTATCATCAATGATATTCTAGATTTTTCAAAAATTGAAGCAGGCAAGCTAGAAATGGAAGAACACCCCTTCACTTTGCAAGGTATTTGCCAAGACGTCATGGATTTATACGAGACTATAAGTGCAGAAAAAGGCCTACATTTGCATATCCATGCAGACACGTACGCTACAACATTCTTGCTGGGCGATGCTTTGCGTTTAAAGCAAGTACTTTTTAATCTTGTAAGTAATGCTATCAAATTTACCCGTTCAGGCACTGTATCTTTAGAAATTGAAAGTTCTTTACGCAATCAACACGAACTTTACTGCCAATTTGCCGTACGAGACACAGGTATTGGCTTAAGCCCACAGCAAATTGACCGACTTTTCTCTGCTTTTTCTCAGGCCGACAGCACTATCAGCCGCAAATATGGAGGTACAGGGCTTGGGCTCCTTATTTCACGCAGTATTATTACCATGATGCGCGGCAACGTATGGGTAGAAAGTGAATTGGGCAAGGGTTCTACATTCTTTTGCACAGCTATTTTTGCCATTGCAGACGACGACACTGCATATACAGACGTTTATGACACCGATTCAAATCAGAAAAAGCTTATAACAGGCAAAGAAGGTGGACATTTACTCTTGGCAGAAGACAATGAAATTAATCAGCTTGTGGCTCAAGAAATTTTATTGGCGGCCGGCTATAGTTTAGATATTGTCAATAATGGACAAGAAGCCTTAGAAATGCTGAAAAAAAATGTTTATGATGCCGTACTTATGGATATTCAAATGCCCATTATGGACGGCTACACCGCCGCACAAAATATACGCGCACAAAAAGCATTAGCCACATTACCTATAATAGCCATGTCGGCCCATGCTATGAAAGGAGACAAGGAAAAAAGTATTTCCCATGGCATGAATGACCATATAACCAAACCCATTGAGCCAGAAAAGCTTTATGCAACATTACGTCAGTGGATTTCTAAAAACACCGAAAAGTAATGGACAGAAATTTTACTAGAGCATATAGTCGGTATTTCCTTAACTTTTACAATGGCCTTATAAAGAGCTTGCACAGCGTAATTTTTTTTTGTAATGTCACACTACTGAGTAAAACTCCCTATCAATCTGTAGAGAAAACACTTTTCAACAGATTGAGCGTGTTCTTTATACTATGAGGCCTCACCCCCTAATGGTCTTTTCGTGATAACTTTCTGCTTACTGCGCATCCTCACTTTTAAAACAAGTTTTTTTATACAAAACAACGTATAATAAGAAATATTAGGGAAGAATTAAGGAAGAATATGGATACAACGCAAAATCCTTGTAAAACATTGCCCCGCACATTATACGTGGCCTTATGGTTTCCTCTAGCGTCAGAAACATTTGTTTTTTATGAAGTAGAGAAATTTTTTACACAAAATATGCCCGTTTCTGTTATAACTCTTTACGGCAAAAAACATACAAATCTTGCCGAGCATATTCGTAACTCCAAAATTCCCATTGAAAACTTTGGTATTCCGGCCTGTGGACATATTTTTGCGGCCGTATGGCGACGCTTCCGCAAGGAACCCAAAAAAACCATGCATGTATTGCGCACATTACTTTTTCGACGTTGGCGCGATTTAGAAATGCGCCTTGAAGGGGCTTGGGCTTGTTTCAGCGGTTTTTACTTGGCAGAACGTTGTAAAGATTTAGGCATAGAGCATATTCACACCCCTTGGGCCAATGGCCCCGCCACGGCAGCATGGGTAGTAAACTATCTAGATGGTATACCTTTTTCCTTTACAGCCCGCGCTGGTGATGTGCGCCCACCTGACGGTTTTTTGCAAGAAAAGCTCGAAGCGTGTGCCTTTGCGCGCTCAGAGTCTTCCTATCAAATACCACTTATGGCATCTTTTTTGCCCAAAGAAGCGCATGACAAACTCTATATTACCTACAATGTGCGTACCCTTTGCGCCGAAGGCCAAGCACAAGTGGCCATGCAAGCTCCTTGTAAAATTTTAGCCATTGGCAGACTTGTTGAAACCAAAGGTTTTCAATATCTTATTGAAGCAGTGGCTCTACTCATTCAATCCGGTGTTCACGTGCAATTAGACATTGCCGGCTCCGGCGCATGGATGGGAAAATTAAAGCAGTGCATCGCCACCCATAAAGTGGAAGCTCATGTTAATATGCTAGGCTTTGTAACCCATGACAATATATTACAACATATCCTTGCCAGTGATATTTTCTCCATGCCAAGTGTTGTTAAACGGCATGTGGAAGATTGCGATGGTTTACCTAATGTGGTCATTGAAGCCATGAGCTATGGCCTGCCTGTAGTTGCCACAGATGTCGCAGGCATGAAAGACGTGCTCAAAGATGGTGAAACTGGTTACCTAGTACCTCAAAGAGACGCAAAGGCGTTGGCCGAAGCTTTACGCAAAATGGTAGAAGACCCTGATAATGCTAGGCGTATGGCTGCCAATGCCAAAGAGCTTATGAACACCATGTTTGACAGCACAGCCAACCTTGAACGTGTACGTCAGCTTTTTTGCCAATACACACCCAAGAAATAGTTTATCATGAGAAAAGAACCGCTTTATGTGAGTATTGTTGTTGATACAGAAGAAGAAGGGCTTTTTTCGGGGCGTTTCCCTCGTAAAGTGACTGTAGACAATGTGGCACAATTACCTTGCCTTGCCCCGCTCACCGAAGAATGCGGCATTCCCATGACCTTGGTGTGTGCCCATCCTGTTTTTGACGATGCCGCAAGCCGCCGTGTACTCGATCTTATGCGTACAAAATATGGCGCAGAAATTGGTGCTCACTTACACTATTGGAGCACTCCCCCCTATAATGAAAAAGAACGTGCCAGCGATGTGATGCTTTCTTATACAGAAGCTAAATACCTGCCTCAAGAAGAACTTCATCAAAAATTCCAAGCTCTTTTTTCTGTGGCAAAAGATTTTTGCGGGCATCCTGTCACCACCTTTCGAATGGGGCGTTGGGATATGGCAAAAGAGCTCTGGCCACTTTTGGCACAAAACGGTATTACCGTTGACTCTTCCATTCGCCCTTGGCAATACCCTCATGGCTGGCGAGACTTTTTTTATGCTCCCACACAACCTTATTCTGTAGAAGTGGGCGATAAAACTATCATTGAAATACCGGACACATCTGTTCCCCTTCTTCCCATCACCCCCGGCATGAGCAAAGCCTTGTACAATGCGCCTCCTTTTTTAAAACATAGCTGGCACAAAAGCGTGGTCATGCTACCAAGTTTTGTACACCACAACTTAGCGTATATGAAGGCCGCGGCCATGGTCATGTTAGCCCGCGGCGATCGCGTTCTTAATTTAACATGCCACTCCACAGAAATTGTTGCCGGTGCCACCCCCCATGTGCCCGATCAAGCAGCTGCGGACAAAGTCTTGGCACGAGCAAGAGATTTTTTACTTTGGCTGGCAAAGCGTGTACCTGTGCGCGGTATTACATTAGGGCAATTAGCAAAAGAAAAAGACCTGCATATTCCTAAACTTACAAAAGATCAATATGCACTTCCGGGAGATTGGCACCCCTAGACTATATCGGAACTATCTGCAAACTACGCAGTACTCATGCTTTTCTTGCTTGTTGTAAGCGTTGCATCAGGCACATACCCAGTCGTAAAAAGAGCAAAGCAATAACTATTTGCAAAAAGCCATTACTAAACAAAAGTCCGTAATCCCCCTGCTCAATAAAACGATACATATCGTAAATATAAGTAGAAAAAGTAGTCAAAGAGCCTAAAAAAGCCACCAAAAGCAGACGTGCAGCCGTTTCCCTCTCTTGCGTATAAACCCACCCTAGCCCAAAAAAGAAACATCCCATTACATTTACAACAAAAACACCCCATGTAAGGGCTAGTTCTTCCCCAAATAAAGCAAGAAGTTCTATAATGATAAAGCGTAAAGACGCGCCTAAGGCACTACAAATTATAAAAAGAACAAAGGTTTTCAGCATATTTTCAAACTTTCCATTCATAGAACTATGTATAAACATATACAAATCAAAATGTTATTACAGCATAGCCCATTTTTCAAAATCGGCACTTAGTAAGCATATTACAGACTGTTGAAAAAGTCGATTTTCTGCGTTCCAATCAAAAAATATAGGGTTCCAGTACAGTTTCTGCATCTTTCTTGGACTTGATGTATTCCTAGGATTGCGCTAGTGTTCACCCCATAATTTCTATTGAAGGAGTGCACACTATGTACACCACAGTTTTTACCCCCATGCGTTACTTTCTTTTATGTTCTATCTGTATATTAGCCACATTTTGCTTTATACAAACACCCCATGCCTTAGCCGATGAAAAATCAGAAGCACAAGAATACTTTGATCAGGGCATGATTGAATACGAAAAAGAAAACTTTGAAAAATCTCATGAGCTTCTTGAAAAATCAGCTGAAATGGGTCATGGCGATGCCCAGTACCAAATGGGTGTTTTATACTATAAAGGACAAGGCGTTGCAAAAGACAATGAAAAAGCCGCTTTTTGGTATGGAAAAGCTGCAAAACAAGGCATTAAAAATGCTCAAAACAGTTTGGGCAATCTTTACGACGAAAGCAAAAAAAGCATCACAGAAAATGCCGGAAAAGCCAGTGATTGGGTGGAAAATACTGCCAGCGAAAGTTACAATCAAGCTAAAGAATTTATGAAAGGTTTTGGATCTGACTAATAAATTCTGCGCGCAATAAATTGTATAAAACTTTACAAGCCAGTTGAACGAGGTGACTCTTTCAACAAGAGCATGTTCACGGCGGCAAATCCTTGACAAAGATAGGGGATTTCGGGTAAAAGTTACGCCCTTAGACGTCGGTTTTGTTCAAAATAAAAAACCTCTTGCCTAGAGAATTTCTTTACACGTAGAGTGTTTTTTTAATTTTTATTACAGACGCCTACTTGAACAAGTTAAGATTAAGAAAGTACCCAAAAGGCTGTGAATGCGATGCGTATTGTGCAGCCATTTACATTTATATTTTAATTTCACTGCATTTTATTTGAAAGGAGTTTTCCGTGTCCAATACCCCAAATTTCCCTAAGCCCACACCTCAAAACCCTGCAGGCCAAGGGCCTTTGCTCAACGAAATTCAAACCGAAGTTTCTAAAGAAGCAGAACCTTTTTTGCAATTTCTTACCACCCATGCTTTAAAAATCATGGGTATATTGGCATTTTTTGTTCTTATTGTGGCCGGTTATGGTGCGTATAATTGGCACCAAGGTAGCACTTTAAGTGCAGCACAAGCAGAACTTGCCACCCTTGTTCTTGAAAAAAAGGGCGATGAACGCCTTGCCGCTTTGGAAGCCTTTATGAAAACGGCTCCCAAAGAATTGCAAATCACTACTCTATTAAATATGGCCGACGGCGCCATGCAAGATAAAGCCTATGAAAAAGCGGCGGATTTTTATGGTCGCATTGCCGACCAAGAAAAAAGCAGCGCCATGGGCATACTTGCTGCATTTAACCAAGGGCAAGCTCTTATGTCTGCGGGCAAAGCCCAAGATGCCTTACCCATATTAGAAAAACTTGCCGAGGCTGTACCCAACGATCAAAAAAGCATTATTCAACAAAGCATTGTGGAAGCAGCCTTACAAAGTAAAAACCCTGCCAAGGCCAAAGCTACTTTGGAAGCCATGGCCAATGCTATCAGTGGTAGTGAAGCTGAATTATTACGCCACCGCGCACGCAATATAGCCCTTTCTGCACCTGCAAAAGCCGAATAGCGAGGACTATGGCATACGCGCATTTTTTGACCTGCTGTTGAAAAATGTTGTTATAATACTTTTTACGGGCCGTTAGAAGTTTTTTAATGGCCTGTCATACCAAATACCGTGAAAACACAGTAAAAAGGAGACTGCATGAGCCATCCTCTATTGCAGGAAGATGCCGGAAGCACCCATTTATTGCTTGGCAACGAAGCTATTGTTCGTGGGGCCTTAGAAGCCGGTGTCAATGTTATTACCTGCTATCCTGGTACGCCTTCATCAGAAGTGCCAGATACCTTCTATCGCATTGGCAAAGTTGGCGGCAACGAGCGTTATCGCATGGAATATTCTGTCAACGAGAAAGTTGCTCTTGAAGTAGGTGCTGGTGCTTCCCTTGCCGGAGCCCTTACCCTCGTGACCATGAAGCACGTGGGTGTCAATGTGGCTGCCGACCCCTTATTTACTACCGTTTACACAGGTCTTCCTGGCGGGCTTGTATTGCTTTCTGCCGATGACCCAGGTTGCCACTCTAGCCAAAACGAGCAAGACAACCGCTACTATGCGCGTTTTGCTTCCATGCCCTGTTTCGAGCCTTCTACAGCTGCCGAAGCCTGTGCCATGACTCGTGATGCGCTGCTACTCGCAAGAGAATATGAACAACCCGTACTTTTGCGCACAACCACACGCTTAAACCATCAGCGTGGGCCAGTAACTTTTAATGCCCTCCCTGCCCCCGCAGATATCAAGCCTTTTGAGCGCTGTCCTCAGCGTTTTGTGCCTGTACCTGCCGTGGCACGAAACAGACACGTAGTTCTTGAAGAAAATATGAAAAAAATTCAAGGCCTCGTGGAAAAATATTATATGCGTACCAAGGGTGAAAATGCCTCTCTTGGCATTATTACCACCGGCATTGCCAGAGCCTACTTAAATGATGCCCTTATGGCTCGTGAAGCCGACAATTGGCGCGGTAAGGTCGATATATTAGAACTGGGTATGACTTGGCCTTTGGCTGAAAACGCACTTATAGATTTCTTAAAAGAGCATACTACCGTACTCGTACTTGAAGAAGGTGCGCTTTTGCTAGAAACCGAAATTCGCGCTCTTGCACAGCAAGCAGACCTTAAGGTGCGTATAGAAGGTAAGGACGATATTCTTACCATTCAAGGGGAATACGATTTCTCTAAAGTAAGTAAAAAGCTTGCGCGTCTTTTTGGTGAGGACATCCCTGCGCAAAGCCAAGAAAGTGCCCATGCACTGCCCATGCCCAATCGCCCTCCCAATCTGTGTGCCGGCTGCTCACACCGCGCCGTATATTATGCAGTACGTTCTGTTTTTGGTGATGAAGCGCATTATCCCAGTGATATTGGCTGCTATACCCTCGGTATTCTGCCCCCCTTGCGCATGGCAGATTTCCTTGTCTGCATGGGAGCTTCCATTTCAGCCGGATCTGGCTTTGCATCCATTTCACCTAAACCAGTAATAGCTTTTATTGGTGATTCAACTTTCTTCCATACAGGACTCAATGGTCTTGCCAACGCTGTTTTTAATAAACACAATCTCATCTTGGTTATTTTAGATAACGGTACCACCGCCATGACAGGCCATCAACCCAATCCCGGTATGGATCAAGAAGTGCTGGGATCTGCTTCTTTACATTTGGATATAGAATCCATTGTGCGTGGCATGGGTGTACCCCATGTGCGCAAATCCAAAGCCTATAACTTACGCTCTACCGTAAAGGCTTTAGAGGAGCTGAAGGCTGAAAGTGGTGTTCGTGTGCTTATTGCTGAAGAACCTTGCGTCTTATATGCTCGCCGCACTTTAAAGAGAAATCCCTCTCAAGTGGCTTATGTGGCAGAACAAAATGAAGATGCAAAAAGATGTGTAGAAAACTTTGCTTGTCCTGCCTTTGTGCGTGACGACAAAGGCATTCATGTGGATCCAACACTTTGTGTGGGTTGCATGGTATGTCTGCAAGTGGCCCCTAAAGCTTTTAAAGCACAACGCAGGGAAAAGGTGTAAATATGCAATCACGTCTTCGTATATATATGACGGGCGTTGGCGGTCAAGGAACCCTTACTGCCACCACCCTACTTGCCCGCGTGGCATTGGATCAAGGTTTGCAAGTAGTAGCCGGAGAAGTGCACGGCATGGCTCAACGTGGCGGTGTTGTAGAATCCGTGGTTTTACTCGGTGGCTGGCTTTCCCCAAAATTAGGACATGGTGAAGCCGATGTAATCATGGGTTTTGAACCATTGGAAACCTTGCGCGCCCTGCCCTATTTAGCACCTGGCGGCAAAATTTTTTCCAGCATAGACCCACTGGCACCTGTAAGTGTTTGCCTTGGCAACGAAGTGTATCCTCCTTTGGAAGACATTAAAACTGCTATCACAAATAAAAGTAGCGACGCTGTTTTTATGCCATGTCGTAGTCTTGGTGTTGAAGCCGGTTCTATTCAGGCTGGCAATACTACTTTACTTGGCGCCCTCTGCGCCACAGGCATGCTGCCCTTTGGGGCTGAGGCCATTGAAAGTGGCATTCGCAAGTTTTTGGCACCCAAAATTGTGGATGTAAATATCAAGGCTTTAGAATTAGGTATGCAATACGGTAAGTAATAAACTCATAATCCTTTGAAGATAAGGGGTAATCTGTAAAATCAGTACAAAAAAGCTGACAATGCAGATTACCCCTTTTTTTCAACAGCCTGCTAGTTGATGCGATAATGACACCCTATACTTTTTCTATTTCTCATGGCAGCCTGCGTAATAATATACGCTGTTTGGACACCGTGAAAAAGTTGAATAAGTGCAGGTGAAATATGCGTATGCTTATAAAAATCATGAATATGACGAGAAAGTTCGCGTAAATCTTGGAAAGCCCTGCGTAATCTGGCTGTACTTCTTGTAATGCCCACATAATTCCACATGGTATGACGAATGGTAGACCAATCTTGTGCGATAAGAGCCGGGTCGTCATTTTTATCACGCCCCAATGACTCCCAATCGGGGATAGCATCAGCTAAATCTGCTGAAATGGTTCTTTCTCCGCGACTGCGTGCGGCTATATCTTTACCTGCCCAATAGCCCCAAGAAAGAGCCTCCAGCAAAGAAGTGCTGGCTAAACGATTGGCTCCATGTAAACCTGTGCAAGCGCATTCGCCAATGGCATATAAACCATGCAATTCTGTGCGCCCATGTAAATCTGTTAAAATGCCGCCACAAAAATAGTGCGCCGCGGGCACTACAGGAATATAGTCTTTACAAACATCCACCCCAATGTTTTTGCAACTTTGATATATGGTGGGGAAACGCGTAGCCAAATCTTGCTTAATGGGGCTGGCGTCTAAATATAAACATGGCGCCCCTGTGGAAAGCATTTCATTGACCATGGCCTGTGAAACAATATCACGTGGAGCCAGCTCTTCACGAGCGTCGTATTTATGCATAAAGGCTTTGCCTTGAGCATCTAAAAGGCGCGCACCCTCGCCACGCATGGCCTCGCTGATAAGGTGACATTGCTGGTGTAGCTTACTATATAATGCTGTGGGGTGAAATTGCATAAATTCCACATTACTTAAAGCTACTTGTGCTCTATGTGCCATGGAAATGGCCGATCCCACACAAGAAGGAGCATTGGTAGAGTGTAAAAATATACCCCCCACACCTCCACTGGCTAAAATAGTCCATGGAGCAAACATGGTTTGTACTTGTTGTAATTTCCCATTATATACATACGCCCCTGCACAACGATTTTCAACTCTATAGCGATAATCAGAATGCCGCCCATGGTGACGGCTTGTCAGTAAATCAATGGCAAAGCAATGCAAAAAGCAACGAATACGCGGATGTTCTTGCACGGCATCTATAAGGCTTTTCATAATGGAAGCCCCTGTATAATCTGCCGTATGTAAAATTCTTGGTACAGCATGTCCCCCTTCTCGCGTAAGGTTCCACTGCCCTGTTTCATCCTTATCAAAAGGCACTTGCACCCTTTTCATAAGCATTTCTTCAAGCACATGGGGCCCCTGTTTGCACAGATGCTTTACAGCTTTACCATAATTATAGTTATGCCCTGCTTTTAAAATATCTTCTTCAAGAGAGTCTACATCACAGCCTGTGGCAGTTTTATATATAATGCCCCCTTGAGCCAATTCTGAATTACCGCCGCCCAATGTGTTTTCCGAAGAAACCAGCAAAACCTCCACACCGCTATCTGCTAATGTCAAAGCTGCTGTACACCCCGCTAGGCCAGAACCTATAATCAAGACTTGGCTGTGATGTCGTATATCCACCCCTTATACTCCTGCCTTAGCACATACTTCCAACATGCGCTCTAAAGATTTTTTTGCAGCTGAGACTTGCTCTTGAGGTATGCGCACAGGCTCTGCACTGCCGTCTTGAATGCCGCGCAAAATATGGAGTAACTTTTCTTCATTAATTTTTGCCATATCTGAGCAATAAACCGACCGTAAAGGAAGAACTGTGCAATGCTGTGCATATACTTCGCGCAAACGTTCTACCAAATTGCCTTCCGTGCCCACAATAACAGTAGAACCAGCAGGGCTGTTTTTAACACATTCAATAAGATAGGTGGTAGAACCAGAACCATCAGCGGCGTTGACCACAGCATGATTGCATTCCGGATGTACCACAACCTTACAACCTTGATATTCATTACGCATGGAAGCTATGTGCTGAGCAGAAAATTTAGCATGAATAGCACAACAACCGGGCCACAAAAGCATTTTTGCCTTGCGTGCTTTGTCCATATCTATGTGCTCACCGCCACCACGTACATTGAGCACTAACCAGTCTTCTTCAGTGAGTCCCAATTGCACGGCGGTATTTTTTGCTAAATTTTTATCGGGTAAAAAGACCACATGTCCCTCTTCGCCCGCTTCTTTCAAGGCCCACGCCAACATGGTTTTGGCATTGGCAGAAGTACACACAGCACCGCCATAGCGCCCTACCACGTCCTTTACTGCAAGCGATGTATTTACATAGGCTAAGGGAACAATTTTTCTACCCTCTGCGCTGGCCACAGCATGAATACGTTGCAAAACCTTTTCCAAAAGAGGTGCAGGCGTCATTTGTGACATCACGCAATTGGCATTTGCATCAGGAATATAAATATTTTGCCCCTGCCGAGCCAGCAATGCCCCAGACTCAGCCATGAAATACACGCCACAAAAAACAATATGCGGCGCCGTTTCTAAAGCAACCTTTCTGGCAAGCTCTAAAGAATCGCCTGTAATATCACAATATTTAATAACATCTTCATTTTGATAGTGATGCCCCACTATGCAAACTTTATCACCAAGGGCAGCTTTGAGCGCCTGAATTTCATTTTTCATTCTATCCTCAATCTTATATTAACTAAAAAAGTTTATAGCATTATTTATGCATCTACTATACGTAGGCTAAAATCTGCATTCACAGCAGAATGCGTCAAACGCCCTACAGAAATATAATCCGCAGGCCGTGTAACACCATCACACAAGGCTAAATCGCGTAAATTCTCATAGCTCACGCCACCGCTAATTTCTGCCTCTATGGATTTAGGAATAAGTGGTA
Organism: uncultured Desulfovibrionaceae bacterium; assembly: GCA_964368075.1. Taxonomy (GTDB): domain Bacteria; phylum Desulfobacterota; class Desulfovibrionia; order Desulfovibrionales; family Desulfovibrionaceae; genus CAYJAD01. Next base: position 170,149 of record CAYJAD010000001.1, read on the forward strand.
GGCAGGCCTTTAAGGTATTTTCACCTTGCCCACATATGGGCATATTATCCAACATAATACGCTCCACATGCGTATTCACAGCTTCCTGAACTTCTGCATAGGTGCGGCATTCCACTTCAATAGGTGGACAAGGAGTATAAAAAGCACGTAACTTTTCCACTGCTTTAGTTATGGAACCACAAGCATCTATATGATTATCTTTAATCATAAGCATTTCTTGCAAATCGCGCCTATGATTATAACCACCACCTACGCGCACGGCGTATTTTTCTAACCAGCGTAAGCCGGGCAAAGTTTTTCTGGTATCTAACAATTTCACGCCTGTTCCTTCAAGCATCTGGGCATATTGGGCTGTGATATTGGCGACACCTGAAAGACGTGCAATATAATTTAAAATGACACGTTCCAACTTTAGAATATCTATGCATGCCCCTTGAAGACGCACTATTTCTGTGCCTGTATCCACAAGAGCGCCTTCTTGAACGCTGGCTTGCCAAGTGCAAGCACCGCCGCCCTGCTCTTCATATACAGAAAAGATCAGCGCAATGAGCGGCAAACCGGCCACAAGAGTTTTTTCCTTGGCCACAATATGGGCTCCAATGCATTGATTAGGGGGAAAAATACCTCGTGCCGTTAAATCCGGTCCGTCTTCATCTAAAGTTAAAGCTATGCTTCTTTTAAGATAGGTAAGCGAGGTGGCCGTGAAGTAATCTTGAAAAACGACTTTTGACATCTTGTCCTCAGTGTGGCTTAATGTTACAAGTCCCGAGGAGCGGAACAAAGATAATGTTTCTTTCATGTAGATAGATGACTGGCTTTCGTCAAGCAAAAGAGCCAACATGAGCTTTTTTTCACAAACGCAATTCTTTATTTCAATTACATTATGGTGATAACCATGTCAAAGAACACAATAAAAGATACATACAGCCCAGAAGAGCAACAAAAGCACGAAACCTCTTCTACACAAGACATGGCCCTTCATCCTGATGATTATAAGGCCGGTGACTGGATGCAAGTGCCGGATATCTGCCGCGATGTGCATGATCACGTAGACATGGGGGCCACCTTTGCCCACCCTGCAGACATGGCAGACCACATTGAAAACCTCAGCTTAGAAAAGCAAGTATGTGTTTTGCAAAATCTTTCCAAAGAAGATGCCGCAGAAGCTCTTGCAGAACTAGATGAATATGTAGCTGTAGATGTGCTGGAAAACCTTGACCCAGACACAGCAGCGCAAATTATTGCAGAGATGTCTCCTGATGATGCCGCCGACGTGCTGGACGAGCTCGATGTAGAGCATCGCGACGCCCTACTCGATAAATTAGAAAAAGAAGATTCCGAAGAAATTCGTAATTTGCTCAATTTTGACCCCGACTCTGCCGGCGGGGTTATGAATACCGAAATTATTTTGCTAGAGCAAAGCATCACCGCCGATGCCGCCATCCAACATATCCGCCAAGAAATGGAAGATAAAGAAAGCCCCTATTATGCCTATATAGTGGATGCACAAGATATTTTGGTAGGCGTACTTTCTTTACGTGACCTTATGCTTTCACGGCCGGGCACTGTACTCAAAGAAACCCTTTCTTCACACAGCGTTATTTCTGTTACCTATGATATGGAAAAAGGCGAAGTGGCCAATTTACTTTCGCACTATAATTTCATGGCCATGCCCGTGGTAGATTATGAAGGGCACATTATGGGTGTAGTCACCTATGACGATATTTTAGACATTATTCACGAGGAAGCCAGTGCAGATATGCTCGGCATGGTGGGCGCAGACCCAGAAGAAACCATTGATACACCATGGACAGAATCCGTACGCAAACGCTTGCCATGGTTGCTCATAAATCTCTTTAATTCCGCCATCTCGGCTTCTGTGGTATATATGTTTGAAGGCTCCATTGCTTCCATGGCATTATTAGCAGTGCTTATGCCCATGGTGGCCAACCAAGCCGGCAATACAGGACAGCAGGCACTGGCAGTCATTATTCGCCAACTGGCCACAGAACGCTTTGATGCCAAACGGTCTTGGCTGGCTGTGCTGCGTGAAGGAAAAATAGGATTCACCACTGGTAGCATCATGGCTATATTTGCCTTTCTTGTAGTGTGGGCTTTTTCCGGAAATGCTGCACTGGGACTCGTCATGGGCGGTGCCCTACTCTTTGATATGATTTTAGGCGCTATGGCAGGAGGATCTATTCCACTTATACTTCGTGCCCTTGGAAGAGATCCGGCTCAAGCCTCGAGCATTTTTCTCACCACCATTACCGACGGAGCAGGCTTTTTTATCTTCTTAGGACTGGCTACGCTATTTATTATATAAACCCCATATGCTTTTAGCATTATATCATGCCATTACAGACTAAGCTTGTGCCCTATTTTTGCTGTAAAACCTCTGCACAATTCATTGCACGGAAGGCAATGACATACATGCCGAAAAACACTTGCTTTTTAAGATGAATAAAGTCAATATCATCCCAGCGAAATTGGTCGCTGAAATTTAAAATTGGAGATTATAAATGAAAAAGATTTTTTACACCATGTTGTTGGCTGTTACTTTTGCCTTCACATCTTTTGTGCCTGCTCAAGCTAACACTTTAGACCTAAAAACTTTAACCTGTGCTGATTTAGACGGCCAAAAAGAAGAAACCGTTGAAGACGTACTGATTTGGCTTGCCGGTGGTATTTCTGCAAGCATGGACAGCACTGTTTTTGACTATACTGCAATTGGTCAATTTGCTGAAGGTTTAGCAGGCGTTTGCGCGAAAAATAATAAAGCTAAAATTACTGACGCTATTATCGAATACATGAAAGGCGCAGCAAAATAAATATTGTGTAAACAGTCGCCAGTTTGCTTATGAGCAGGTGGCGACTGTTTTTTTATTAACAATCATTCATTCTTATCACATAAACAAACGATTTTGCACATAAATCTATTTAGTGCACATGCTCGTTAATTGCCTTACAAAACCCAAAAAAATCTTCTTCAATAAACTGCTAAAAAAACCAACTTACTTCGCTAAACTTGTTTTTGCTCCAGTCACTTATGTCTTAACACTTCCCCCTTCTTGCATCTTACACTTTTTAAGCAGCTTGTAGAATTTAGTTTTTTAAAAACATACAAGCATAAGGCCTTTGCGCAATCCATATATATAAAAAACAATTACACAAAAGTCTCAGTTCGACATCATAAAAATGCCGTAAAGTGCATTTATTCTCTTATTTTCTTTCATTTTTACATTTTTACTAAAAAAATTTCCTTATTTTAAATTAGTAGTACGTTTTTCAATATCGACAACTTATTACTTCTATCATAGCAAGGCCTCCTGCTGCTCGACCTGGGCTGTTCACAACTGGGAGGCTTTATTTTATTTCCCAAAAAATCAAATTCTACTAGAAGCTATCTCATAATTACGCGAAAGCGTATTTTGAGGAGCTTCTAGGCGTCAAACAGCCGTTTGACGCGGTGGCGTAGCCACCGGAACAAGCCAAAAACCGCGTTTTTTGGCGCAGTGATACAACATAGTTCAGCGCATGCTGAATTATGAGATGCGTTCTAGTCACCCTGCAAAACTGAGGGTTTAACCAGAGCAATTTTATCTGCGTCGCTTTTTTTTGTAAAAGACAACAGAAATTGAAGTTGACAATGATTTTTAATTTCTATATATATTTCTACATGTGACTAATATCACTTTTTAAATAAAACCAAGAAAATACAAGAAGTTAAATTACACGCCTTAAATAGAGTAACACTTTTACTCTTTTTTTTCGAGTTACTTAATAGCTATATTACAATATTCTAAATAGTTACAAAAACCATTCAGTTAAAAGGAGTATATATGAAAAACATGGCTAAGGTTTTTTTATTATTAATTTTTTGCATTGGAGGACTTGTGGGTTGCATGGAAAAGAACAAAGAAGAAGTGTCTAAATTAGCGATGATTGATGTAAATATCATCATCAGTGGTGGAAATCATGCGCAAGATGCTGCTAAATACATCAAGGAAGCTCAAGAAATTTATCAATACAATCTTAATGTTATTGAAAAAAAACTTAGTGAATACAAAAACAAAGAGCAAGCGCGCGCTTACCTTATTGAAGCCGCACGCCAATTACAAACACAACTCAATAATTCTAAACTGTTAACCACACAATCTCTCCTTAATGCCTTAAATACTGTTTTAGATGGACAAAAAAAAGAATATGACCTCATAGTTAAAAAAGATGGCCTCATCTATGTAAACGAGGGACAAAACTTCAAAGCTATGCCGGAAGACATTACAACAAAAGCTCAAGCTCTCTACAGCAAAACTGCCGTCACCTTCCCTCCCTTACCTAAGGTAGTGGAAACTCCTAACTTACCTGATGACCTTGGTGAAGGCGTTCCCTTTCCTCCTGTGACACCTGAAAACAAAACTGATTCCACAAAAAAAGAATAAATCTATGAGCCGCCCCATGACGGGGAGAATATATAATATCATAAAACAGGAGATGTTATGACTTTAAGTAAAAATGCTATCGGCAACTTGCTCAACCGCTATAAAGCGGTCTTAAGTAAATGCCGCATACTCAACACATTTGGAACTCTTGCCATTACCGGTATGTTGGTTATGGGAGGAGCAGGCATAGCCGGTGCAGCTGCTCAAAATTGGTCAGACGGAAAAGAGCACACTGTGTCTAGCTTTGTAGATGAAAGTGGGGTGCGTACTTCGCACTACGTTGACTAGGATATACAGGCAGCGATGTGGTTCTTTCTCAAGAAGAGTATACTACTTTCTTAACAGAACTCACGACAGATTTATTTGGAGCAGGTTCTCAAATCGGTTCACTCACAGTACAAGGTATTACACAAGAAGCTTTCTTAGCCTTAGATGATATTGTTTCAGCCGAAGATAGTAGCCCAAATCAAACCGTGGGCGCCGGCACCTATACATTTACCTCAGCTCCAACGACATTTCTTGGTATTGTAACTGCAAATGGCAAGAAAGATTCCATAATAGATGCAGTTGGTGGCACCCTTAACCTTAAAGGTGGCAATACCGCCTTAAGCGTAGGTAATATCACTATCAACAATGGTACTGTAAACCTTGGCTATGACGGCACAAATGCCACTACTGGTGGCACCCTAGAAGGAAGCCTTATTGCCACAGGTGCCAGTTCTTTTGCAAACACCTATGGAAATGTCATTATTCAAAATAACTTACAGCTTTCCAACGACGCCGCATTTACAGCAAATGGCACCACAACAATACAGGGTGACATTATAATAACCGATGGTGGCACAAGTCTTAAGCCAGCTTTTACCTTGGCTAATGCAGATGTAACTGCCAAATCCTTCAGCCTTAATGATGGTGGTGTTGCTAAATTTGTTGAAGGTTCTTTGACTGTTGAAGAATTTAATGTGACAAATACCGGCGCATATACTGGTATTCAAGTGGGACAACAAAGCACCGATCTTGCAGTAAATCTTCCAACAAGTGCTGCACTTAAGGTTACCGGAGACCAAGGAATCACAGTTCACGGGGCTGTCTCCTTTTTTGCTTATGTAGGCTCTATTGAGGCTACTAAAATGAGCATTTCTGATCAACCTTCAGGTACCTCTCAGCTTATAATTGGCTTTGCCAGCAATAAAGGCACTGAAGAACCTGTGGTCACACTTACCGGTGCAGATGGTTTAACTCTAGGTGCAGGTGCAGATTTAAATATGCAACGCGGCACATTAAATACACAAGCTTTAAACTACTCTAGCACAAGTGAAATACAAGTGGGCATGAATGCATCATCAACGGCTCTATCTTTTTTAAACTTTACATGAAAGATCTATTAGACCGTAAAACCCTTCTTAAGCGTCGTTTGGTTTCAGTAATTTTAGGAGATATTATGCGTAAGGCCATTCGTGAAAAGTATGGTGCGTCCTATTCGCCTCGCGTTCTCTATTGGGTAGATGAAAACAGTGGTTATGGCATGTACCGAATTTCCATTGCCACCCAACATGAAAACTTTGCACAAATGCGTAAGGAAATACCTTCATTGATAGAAAAATTCGCTCAAGAAGGCATAGATGCCCAAACCTTGGCTCGCATGAAAAAACCTTCCATAAGCGCATGGCAGCAAAACTCTAAGCAAAATAAAGGCTATACATCTCTTTTGTCACTTATGTCTCGTAAAGATCGTCCATACTTACAATGGCATGGAGACTTTGTAGAAATGATGCAATCCATCACATTAGAAGAAATCAATGCTGAAATAAAGCAAGCTTTTATTAAAGAAAACAGAGCCATACTTACAGGCATAACAGTACAGAAAAAAATAGTATCTTTATGCATAAGGTGGGTGACTTACACCATTATTGTACGAAGATTTGTGACAAAAACACATCTTCGTACAAGCATTTCCTATAACAACATTGCGGACAAGGAGTTTTTGTGGAAATTATCATCTCCTGTAAAAACATTCATCACATCTATTCACATAAGGAAGTTCTTTCGGGTTTATCCTTTGATGTAGCACGTGGAGGGGTTTTTGGCCTTTTAGGTAAAAATGGTGCGGGCAAAAGTACCACCATTAATTTACTCATGGGTTTTTTGCGCCCAACATCAGGGGTATGTACGGTTTTTGGCCAACAAAGTCATACCATGAAACCCACTTTACGCACACGTATCGGCCTTTTACATGAAAATTTCATCCAATACGACTTTATGAGTATTATTGAATTAGAACGTTATTATGCAGCCTTTTATCCTTTATGGGATAAGAATATTTTTTATGATTTAATCAATAAACTTTCTGTACCGCATACAAGACGTATTTCACGTATGTCTTGCGGGCAACGCTCTCAGGTAGTTCTTGGGCTTATTATGGCTCAAAAGCCTGAACTTATGATTTTAGACGATTATAGTATGGGGCTAGATGTGGGTTACAGAAGGCTGTTTATTGATTTTTTACGAGAGTATGTAGCAACATATAAAACCACGGTTCTTTTAACATCACATGTAGTACAAGAGCTTGATGGTATTATAGATAATATGATTGTGCTTAGCAAAGGCAAGGTGCTTATTTCCAGCACCAAGCAAGCCTTTATGAACAGCTTTTTTTGCTACACGGTGGAACGAAGCCCACAAACAGAAGCTTTGACAACAGGCACATCCATACATGGCATAGAGCATTATGGACAAAAAAGCACTCTATATAGCTTTTTGCCGCAAAATAACATGCAAGAATTTCTGCAAAGTACTTCTGTACCCTGCACACAATTGCAACACATACCCATGAGCTTTGAAGATGCTTTTGTGGGTTTAACCGGAAAATACTAAGGTTGTATTATGTCATATCCTTATAAAGCTTTATTACAAAAAGAATGGATTAAATTACGGTATATCCTTTGGATAGCCCCTGCCCTCCTATTATATGCCACGGCAGACACCTACTTTACTTTAAATACCATACAAAGAGCCCATGAAGCTTTTGGTTTGTGGACAACCTTAGTTTCAAAAGAACCACCGCTCTTTGATTCTTTCCAGTATATTGTATTTTCTGGTTTTCTCATTGCTTTTTATCAGGTATGGCCGGAAACACAAGGAAAGCACGTACGTTTACTCTTTCATATGCCCATGCAACCTGCCCGTATTATCACTTTTATGCTGGGCACTGGCTTAATTATCATTACAAGCATTAATATATTGGCGACTTTGGCATTAATTATTGCTTTTCAGGCCTTTCATTTGCCATGGGAAATTATTTCTGCGGTCTTATATGCCTTTGCCCCCTTTGCTATTTTAAACTATGTGTCTTACCTTTGTGTTTTTGCCTTTTGTGGCAGTAAAAAATGGGAGCTAAAAGGATTTACCCTGCTTTGCTGCATTATATTTTATTCATTACTATGGGGCATAAGCGGCTATAATCTCTGGCGCGAAGCCTTGCATTACTATGCTTTACTTGCCAGTGGCACTCTATTTTTATGCTACTTTACTTTTTTACAAATTATGGGCAAGCCCGAAAATAATGCACTTTATACTGTCAGTCGTATGGGAAGTTTGGTACTTGTTGCACTTTTATGCGCACTCATTTTACCCAATCAATACTGGCGTGTATATATGCCCAAGGCAGCGTCGCAAAGATTGTATTACAGCCCTGTGCATAAGCAATTTGTTCGCGATCAAAACATTTATGACATACACGCCACACCGCCCAGTCAATCTCTCTCAACCTTAGAAAACGGCACTCGCCTAGAAGGGCAAGAGTTAGCCTTAGCCTTACCCACCATGAATGGTGAAAATTTATTGAAATGGAATATGTTCCCCAAAGAAATTGACGGAAAAAAGCTTTCATTACAGCAAATTAAGTATCAATGGCAATATATGTCTCTTTCTCCAAGAACCATTGTTAAACCGCCATTACTTTTGGAAATGATGTTTGAAGCCAATCCTAAAGGGGCTCGCCTAGAGTCACCCACAGATGTTTTTCGTATAGCTCATGATAAAATGAGTATTGAATTTTTACGTCCTGAAGACGGTAAAATAAATAAAGAAAAAAGCGCCGCCTTTACGCAAGCCCTGCAAGAAAAAGGGTTCGCCTTTCCCATTATGGCGTATGGTGGCAACCCGAATATGCAAAAGCTTTATGATGCAGGCTATATATTTGCCGATGCCAAAGGGCACATTTTTCAATTACAAATGATAGATGCACAGCCCAAGGCTGCCCGCGCAAAAGGAAGTATTTCTGAAAAAATCCGCTATGTTATTGTAAAAGAAGAACGTCGTAGAGATTTTTTTGCTTATGTTATTACAGATACAAATGTCTATGCCGTACAGCATAGACCCTTACGTCTTGTCACCCTACCTTTACAAAACTATTCCTTAACAGAAAGCTATTTTTATATGTGGCTAGACCCTTTACAAAAAACCTTTGTGCAAAGCTTTGCTAACCAAAAAGAACAAGGCCTTACTGGCAGAGCCTATGCCCCAGACCTTACACTTATACGCGAACATGCTTTACCTATGCTGAAAAGTGACGTACAAAACCTACATTTTTATACAAATATAGCTTCAGTACTTTTCCCATGGCGTATCATATTGCGTAATCCCAAAAGTAGCTACTATACTTTTGATATGCAATGGGCACAAAACATTTCTCTGGCAGTTCTAGCCAATATTCTCTGCATGGCATTTTTATTTTTTGCCTTGCGCGACAAACAAAAAAACATTTTTGACTTCATTTTTGTAGGTTTTTTTGGCATCACAGCCTTATTTATTCTAGGTGTAGAAAGAGGATCCACTCTTTTTGAGTACATGCTGCGAAAGCGACGTCATTGATTTTCCCATAACACACTAGATCGTTAAAGGAACTTGATACTTAGTCCACCCTTAAAAAGTACATACCGCACTGAAATATATTGAAAATAATCAAAAATTATTATAAACTTCTTAACCAGAAATAGACTTATAATACAAAAAAACTGGTTG
>CAYJAD010000002.1:0-103603 GCA_964368075.1 uncultured Desulfovibrionaceae bacterium
ATAACCGTAGAAAAACATACCAAGGCTTACTGCCCCCTTCTTTGGTGAAGACCCGTGTTGTGAGAGAGGCAGAAGTCTTGATGAGAAAAATCGAAAACTGAGAAAAAAGAAGGGTTCAGAAGAATTGTGTTTTTCTTCTAAACCCTTGATATGTCTTATGGTGCCGAAGGGGAGACTCGAACTCCCATGCAGTTGCCCGCACTAGAACCTGAATCTAGCGTGTCTACCAATTCCACCACCCCGGCAGGGATTGCATTGCTTGCGGTTTTTCTTTTATGTTAAGATGCGTACCTTGGCAAGCATTTTTTCTTTATTTAGTCGATGCTGAAAAAGCATTTCCACCATTTTTCAGAAAGGCACGCCCACTCTAAAGACCCCTTCGGGGACGTTAGAAATGAATTCTGGTTCATTTTGCTAATCTTCATAGAAAAATATACGCAGACCTATTCCATACTAAAGTAATTGCCAAGTAAGAGAGACTCTCCATAATTATTTATAGAGTCAGACCCCCAAGTTTTAAAGTAAGGACTTTCTACTACTTTCATACTACTTTTGTCTTCCGAAGGGACGATATGTAAGAGCATAAATGTTCCTGCTTGAGGCGATTCAATTTTAAGTTCTCCTTCAACGATAAAGGCACTGCTTTTTTGCGTGTAAAATCTAACTCGTGCATAGGAACCACCGTTGTTAAAGGTGTCTACACCTTGCTCAGAAATACTCATGCAAATTAGTGTTGTTTGGTTGCAATATCTTCCTTCCCATGAGGGCATGGTCTGGCCTGTTGTATTCTCAGCTTGTGCTTGTAAAGGCATTGTACAGGTAAAAATAAGTAAGAGTAGGCTATAAAATATTTTTTTCATGGCACTATTTCCCTTCCTGTTGACTTGCTAAAGATACCACGGCAAAGGTTTCTAAGTTATTCCAAAGAATGGGTTTTAACTCTGCCGTGAAAGCAATGGTTTTTTCATGCTCGGGATTGCGCAACACGCCTTTTACAGCAATATTTCCGCTATCCAGCTCTTTTGCTTCTGTTACTTGCGCCCAATATGCAGGGGCTCCGCCAGACATACGAATATGCAAATCTTTACCGTCATAGTGTACAGAACCGTATTGGCCAGGGGCTATGGCTGGTAAATCGTAATCAAAAAATTTCTTTATAACCTCTTCGACATCTTGCAAGGAAACAAGGCGTTCTCCTAAGGGAGCAGAGCCTCCCCCTGCTTTTAAAAGAGCAGGGGCTGTGCGTGCTTTCCTTAAAGGATACATTTTTTCCACGTAAAGAGCGCCAAAGTATAAAAGTTTTTCTGGTGTTTTAGGGTTAAAAAAATCTTTTTGTTCTACAGTGTTGAGAAAAACGTTTGTCAACTGACTTATAACAATGCTCATTCGCTTTTGCGCTTCCGGCGTCACATCTTGTGCTGCTGTAGCTGAGAGCACACTACTTACTAAAAAGCATGCACAGAAAATTCCAATCCAAAAACGTTGCATTTTTACCTCTTTTTGATGTTGTAATATGTATGGCCATCTTGAAGCCTATGGTTTGGCTTAGTTATATTTATAGACTATTCCCATTTCACGTAATTTTTTTACTATGGTTTTGCTCACATTGTCAGTAACTTTGAAATTATTTTTTTGCAAAAGATCATAAGCAAATTTTACAATGGGGTAGTAGGTAGATGTTTTATTTTCTTTAAGAAATCTATTGTAAGAGCTTTTAACCTCTGGAAGTAAAACTCTTTTTGCACCGTACACAGGTGTATTGTCAATACCTAGAAGATACAGGTCTACCAAACGGTTGAGGGGGTTTTGCACAAGTGCGGCTATGGCTGTATCCGGGAATTTTTTTGCTATGGAATCTCCCAAAATAATCATTTCGCGCAATTCATCATAGCTTACAGTTAAGCCAGCATCCTCTACCACATACTCATTTTTTTTCGCAAAAGCAAAATACGCTCTGAGCGTGGGGGATACATATTTCCCAAAAGTTTTTACAAGATAATTCGTATCAGCAACAGGTACATATGAACCTTCCATAGCTACTAAATGCAAGCCATAGGTAGCAGCAACTTCTCTGGCTTTACTGACAGCATTTTCATCAATAACTGAAAGATTATTAAAAGCCGCATCATTATAAGTTTTTTCAGCAATCTTTAAAAAATATTTATAAAAAACAAGAAAAGCCGCGTCACGAGTTTCTGGTGAATCTTGCTCAGTAAAAGTTCCAAAATATAAATCTTTAGCTTTTACAATGTTTTTTGCAGTGGCAGTGGGGTCCGTTTCAATATTTTCTAAGTCCATCTCATAATTTGTTACTTTTATAGTATCCACTTCTGCTTGCGCCAAATGAGGCATGAAACAAGCAAAAAATGCTGCAAAAATACATAAAGCTTTAAAAAAGGACAGACTATTCTTCCTAGGTAAAATTTTCATATGTACTCCTTGTTATGAAATATATTTTTATAATAGACAAAGTAGGTACTATCATAGGCCACATGGTATATCAAATCTAATGTTTTTCATAAAAAAGGAGTCTGCACACTCGCAAAAACTTTGTCTTCCTCGTGTCTTTTCCTTTTTAAACCGATTGCTAACTAACGGTAGTTGAAAAACAGTCTGTTATGGCGCGTTTTGAGGGGAAAGGGGTACTTTTTGGCGCAAGCAAAAGTGCCCCTTTCCCCCTTAAGAATGGAATGAATTTAAGGTCGTATGACTTTAGAGGCTAGTTGCAGGGATGTTACAATATCTAACATATTGGATGTATCGCCCACACTTTTTTGCTCTAGTAATGAATAATGAGCTAAACAAGTGCCACAGACCAATACATTTATGCCGCTTTGCTCTAAGCTTTGTAGGGGAGATAGTGCCGCATGCCCTTGGCTTGCCAACTTAACTCCACCATTAAGTAAAACGACACGCCACAGATTTTTGCCCATTTCTGGCAAGGTGTTTAGAAAGGTGAGCATAAGTTTTTCTCCAAGGCCATCATCTCCAAGGCCAAGGAACTCCGTGGTAATAAATACCAAAATTTTTTCTTCTGCTTCCTCATCCTGTATTAGAACATCAGCCTGTGGCAAGGCGGCTTCGCCATTTTTTTGTGCTGAAAGCAGAAAATCTGTGCTTTGGGCTGTGCTTTGCACTGTAAAACCTTGTTGCTCAAGATAGCGACTGACATTTTCCACGGCAGGCTCATTGTCTACCCATATATTCACAGCTTGTACGGCATGTTCCTGTAAATACTTGCGGCATTGTACCACGGGTTGAGGGCAGGGTAAGGTTCTAAAGTCTAATGTATCCATATATTCTCCTTATGTATTCTTTAGGAAACACTGATTAAATGCCTTTTCGCCCTCTAACTGCGTCAGACTCATCTTACTAAGACTGCATGTATGTCTATATACTATGCACCCTTAGCAAAATTCGCCTTCCTTGTTAGAGAACAAAAAATCTATTAAATCAGTGTTTCCTTTACAAAAGTATTTTGACTACAACTGGGCTAGCAAAGTTTTTTTAAGTAAGAGAGAAAAGCCTGTTGTAAAGTCTTTGTTAGCGTAATAAACAGTATAGTTGTGTAGCTAAGGCATCCAATACACGGGCAGGATTAACACTATATTGTAAAGCTTCTTGAGCTTCGTCGAGCATATGGCTTATCGTGAGCCGCTTTGCTGTTGAAAGAGTTTTAAAGCAGGGGGTAAGCGGCCCTGTAGTGCCAATTTCTGGGGTATGACTCAACGATGTAATGAGTCTTTTTTGGCAAAGCACAAGGACATTTGTGGCTAAATCTGGAGTAACTGCTCCCTTGGTTGCTGTCATGGTCCACCACCCTTGTCCGCTTTGTAAGAAATGTGCCAGCGCTTCTTCCCAAGGGCGTAAGTAAGCGTCTACATGATGGGAAGATGGCCATGGCAATGTGGCCACCCATGAACGCGATACTAATGTGGGTAAAATTTGTTCTCTTTGTGGTGTGAGCAATACAAAGATTGTTGTGGGGGAGGGCTCTTCCAGTACTTTAAGAAGGGCATTGGCCGCAGCATTACGGCTTATATCTATACCGCTAATGATAACGACGCGTTTGGCACCACTACGTGTGGTGTCGCCAAGTTTGCCTTTTAGGGCAGAGGCATTTTCTTTGTTTAATGCCCGAACGGGCCCGGGGGTTTCAGCATCGGCAGTATTAGAAATGCGTCCATCGAAGGCGAGGACATCGGGGTGGATACCAGCACCTATATGCAGGCAGGCAGAGCATTGTCCGCAGGGGTCATGGTTATTTGCCTGTTGGCAGTGGTGTACCGTGGCCCACCATAACGCCATGGCTTGTCTTTCTTCTTCCACGCCTCCCTCAAACAAGAGAACTTGAGGTGCTATGCCTGCAAGTTCCAAAAGTCGAGAACGTAGAGGGGAGAGAGCATCTTTTTTAGCCGCGTGAAGGGCCTTGCGTGCGTCATCAACGCAAAGCCCCAAATCTGTATCTTTTGCAATGCGGGCCATGGCTTACATGCATTAGGCTATGCTAATGGTTTGGTCGCGCTCTGGTCCAACAGAAATATAGCTAATTTTTACCTTGCACAGTTCTTCAATTCTGTGCACATATTTTTGCACTGTAGGGGGCAAACTTTCCCATGTGGTACAGGCAGAAATATCTTCGTTAAAGCCAGGTAAGGTTTCATAAATGGGCTCTACCTTGCCAAGGGCGCCTTCATCTTGTGGGGGCACTTGAATGGTTTGACCATTATAGGTATAGGCAGTGCAAATTTTAATGGTTTCAAGGCCTTTTAGCACGTCAAGCTTGGTGAGAGCTATGTCTGTAAGACCATTTAAGCGAATACTTTCGCGTAAAATAGCTATGTCTAGCCAACCGCAACGGCGAGCACGTCCTGTGGTGGCACCAAATTCATGCCCTTGTTTGCGTAAAAATTCTCCGGTGGCATCTTCGAGTTCCGTGGGAAAGGGGCCAGCCCCTACTCTTGTGGTATAGGCTTTTACTATGCCGATGATGGTTTCAAGGCTACGGGGGCCTACACCACTACCAGAAGCCGCACAACCTGCCACGGTGTTAGATGATGTCACAAAGGGATAGGTTCCATGGTCTATGTCTAAATGAATGCCTTGAGCGCCTTCAAAAAGAACAGATTTATTGGCTTCCCAAGCTTGTTCAATTTCGGTTGAAACATCTGCCAAATAAGGTACAAGACGCGGTGCAATACTAATGACTTCTTCAAAGACAGTTTCAGCGTCTAACGGCTCGGCATTGTAGAGAGCTTTTAGCAGGGTGTTTTTTTCTTCTAAAGCTGTGACAATTTTTGCACGTAACAAGGACGCATCTGCCAAATCTGCGGCACGTATGCCAATGCGAGACATTTTATCTTCGTAGCAGGGGCCTATGCCGCGACCTGTGGTGCCAATTTTTTTGTCTGCTGCCTTATGATTTTCTCGTGCGGCATCTAGAGCCTTGTGGTAAGGTAGGATAAGGTGCATTTTTTTGCTGAGCTTTAGACGCTCTGGGCTTACATCTACGCCTTTAGCAGCTAACTTATCAATTTCTTGCAACAAAACAAAGGGGTCGCAAACAACACCATTGCCTATGCAGCAGATTTTATCTTGATGCAAAATGCCAGAAGGAATAAGATGCAAAATAGTTTGTTCGTCCCCTACCTTGATGGTATGTCCGGCATTATTACCGCCTTGAAAACGAACAATAACATCCAATTGGCGGCTGAGTAGGTCTACTATTTTCCCTTTGCCTTCATCGCCCCATTGGGCTCCAATTATAACCACATTTGACATATTCTTACCTCTTAACAGTCTGTCAAAAAACGCCATGTATTTGGCTTATAGTAAAAGTTAAAAGCGTACTCATTACTATTGTTACACGTAACAATATGGCCTTAGGCCTTGCGGCATGAGTGTTTTTTTGACTTTTTGTAATTCATATCTTTTGAACGGACTGAGGAAAATTGAGTTTTGCAACAGTCTTTTGTTTCTGCGCACATGCTTTGCAAAAATGGGCAAAGCTTTTATTAGCTACGCTATTGTAAGATAGATGTCAAACAACACTTGTTAGGTATTCTTCGGGGCTTTAGGGGTGAAGTTTAGCTGAGTTGCTTTTGCAGGTTCAGGCGCTTTTTGTGGGGTTAAGTCTCTTTCTAAGGAAAAATTAGATAGCTGCATGGGTTCCATGTTGTCTGGGCGTACTTGCTGTGCCCAGTGATGGTTAAAAAGCTGGTTTTTCCAACGCTTTGCTTGAATGAAAGAAAAAACAAGGGCGGCTTCTTCCCAACGTTTTGTGGGTTCAAAACGATGTACCTTTTCCGCATAGTTGTCCCAAAGTGCCATAAGAGAAGCTTCATCAAGGGCATCAAGTTGACGAGCTAGGCGAAGTAAAAGTTGTTCCATATATACTCCCAAAATACAAAACAGAATTAAATAATGTGAGGCCAAAGTAAGGTTAGACTAGACTGTAGACATAGATAAGTTCAAGAAAACAAAACTGAAGTGAGATTAAAAGTTAGGGGTAGAGTCGTTTCTTTGCTTCGTGTAACGCATCAATTTTTACAGTAAGCTTTTTAGTATATTTCATAAACAAAGGCCACAATAGACAGATTAACAAATTAGCTTCTAGAAGCCAAGTGTTTATATGCGGTTTTCGTTGAAAAATTTGTATTGCTTCTGTGTTTTCGTAAATTGCAAGTTGTTGAGATATATGCTAAGCGATGCTAACGAAAGACGATTTTTTGCAATAGTCTGCTTAAAAAAGACTTTATCAAGGAAACTTACATGAAATACTTGTATTGTTATTTTTTTTTCACAGACTGTTAGAGAGCCGTGCTTTGCTTGATGCTTTTTGTTTTTTTACATGAGTATTGCTTTTGCCAAGCAGACATATAAACAATTTTGACAGAATTTTATTTTTTACCATCTACCAAGAGGATATCATGAGCGACCTAAAAGATATGTATAAAAAAGTACAAAAAGATGCTTTTCCTGACACTATGACTATAACACTTGGTTCTGAAACCTTAGTGTATAAAAAGCGTACGTGGAATATTGATGATGAAGAAAAGGGCTTGCGTTATGGTGAAAACCCAGGTCAACCGGCAGCACTATATCAAATGGTGGAAGGCTCTTTAACTTGTGGTGACTTAACATGGCGCGGCCCTGAGCACGGTATTGTTTCTGCCCTGAATGAAGAAAATATGTTGCAGGCTGGCAAACACCCAGGGAAAACTAACTTAACAGATGTTGATAATGGTGCAAATATTTTACAATATTTAACCGATCATCCTGCCGCTATTATTATTAAACACAATAATCCTTGCGGTGCCGCGTGGTCACGCCAAAGCATTGGCGATGCGCTTGAAAAAGCTTTTTGGTGTGACCGTATTGCTGCCTTTGGCGGTGCAGTGGTGGTTAATCGTGAACTTGATATGCAAAGCGCCACATTGATAGCAGAAAACTACTTTGAAGTAGTGGCCGCTCCTTCCTATGCCGAAGGGGTGCTTGAAGTGTTAAAAGGGCGCAAAAACTTGCGTATTATTCAATTGGCCGGTCTTGCACAATTGCAAAATTTGACGAGTTCTTCCTTTCTTGACATTAAAAGTCTTGCCGATGGTGGCATTATTGTACAAAAATCTTTTGTTAACGCCATTACGTCGCCTTGTGACTTTTTGCCTGCCACAGGCTCTGGTAAAGATGGTGTTACCGTAACCACACGTAAGCCTACACCGCAAGAAATGGATGATTTGTATTTTGCTTGGGCCGTTGAGGCTGGAGTTACTTCTAATTCTGTTATTTTTGCTCGCAATGGCGCCACTGTGGCCATTGGTACCGGCGAACAAGATCGCGTGGGCTGTGTGGAATTGGCTATTCATAAAGCATATACTAAATATGCAGATACATTATGCTTTCGCGAACAAAATATGACTTTATATGAACTGCAATTAAAAGCGGCACAAGATGCAGAAGCAGCCAAAATTTTAGCTGATATTGATGCGCGAACAAAGGAAGCCTGTGGTGGGCTTAAAGGAACTGTATGTATTTCTGATGGCTTCTTCCCCTTCCGAGATGGGGTAGATGTAGCCATGGCTCAAGGTATAAGTGCCATTGGGCAGCCTGGTGGATCCATGCGTGACCATGAAATCATTATGGCATGTAATGAAAAAAGCCCACAAGTAGCCATGGTATTTACTGGGCAACGTTCTTTCAAGCATTAATTTTTTTGAGAGGGAAGGGTGCTTTTGCCAAAATCCAAAAATTTCCTTTCCCTCTCAAGCTCCCCTATCTCTTCAAAACGCTTTAACTATTATAATGTTAAATGAGCCCCCTGCACAATGAACTGTGCAGGGGGCTCAAAATATGCATTCGTTGGGATTTTTACCATACGTTAGTATGGATGCGCTCCGGCTTAAAGTAATCCTTGGGTGCTGGCTGTTTCTTGGGGTGCCCTATAACGACAAAGGCTACAGGAATAATATTGTCCGGCAAAGTAAATACTTTTCTGTAGCTGGCTACGAAATCTTCATTGGGATAAACGCTAGTCCATACGGCACCTAACCCCAAACTGTGTGCCATAAGTAGCATGTTTTGTGTGGCACAACACACGCTTTGCACGGCAAAACCCTTTAATTTTTCATAATCGCGGTTAAAGCAGGTTAAAATTCCCAAGGGGGCTTTTTTGGCCATATTTACAGCTTTTTTCACCTGAGCAACTTCTTCTAATTTGCCCTTGTCGGTGACAACTAAAAACTCCCAAGGTTGATTATTACCAGCGCTGGGGGCTTGCATGGCTGCTTTAAGCAATAGGTCAATATGTTCTTGCGATACTGGGGCTTCCGTATAAGAGCGCACGCTTCGACGTGTAAAAATTGCGTCTGCTACGCTCATGGTGCTCTTTGTTTGGGCAAGTAGGGGGGTGGCCTGCAAGGAAAGACTGCCAGCTGCAGCTACAAGGGTAGAGGCTTTTAAAAAATTTCTTCGGGATAACATAAAAATCTCCTTGAGTAAAAATATGTGGGGATATATAAGAATATACGTATTTGCCAATAAGATGTGCTTTTGTTAAATTATATAAAATCGTATGGCAAGTACGGACAAATTTGTCCTTGATTGAAAAAATATTATATAAAGAGCATGCTGTGTATACGAGATAATACGGGCGCAACGTTTGCTATTTTTTGAAAATCAATGAAAATCATAATTGAAGTGGTGGAGGTTGAGCGCTGTGCGCTGTATGTAGCAGTTTGATTTTGGAAGAATTTTTATGGACAGCTCTTTGCTGATTAAAATATGTAAAAGGCATTTTAATAGGTAGTGGTGTTACTTGCTTATAAGGGGGCAAAATGCAAAAAACCTTTAATTGCAGCATGGAATTAACGCTAGATCTTATAGGCGGTAAATGGAAACCTATTTTGATATACTATATTGGTACTCAAGGTGTCACGCGCTATGGAGAATTAAAGCGCATGATTCCTTCCATAAGCGAGCGAGTTCTTTCAAGGGAATTACGCGCTTTGGAAAAGTCTCATATCATAAAAAGAAAAGTCTATGATGAAAAAGTCTTGCGTGTGGAATATTCTCTTACTGAGGTGGGTAATGATGTTTTGCCTGTGTTACACTCTTTAACTCAATGGGGGCAGCGCTATAACAAAATGTTTAGTTATGCTGAAATAACTTTAGAATAAGAGCCTTTGTAGCAGTTTTTTATTTTTAACAAATATATTCACGCAGAAAATTTTAAGTGGCTAGGCGCGCATTTGAGTGCGTAATTTTTTATACTGACAAAATTATCCGTAATTGCTTCTTCTTTGGTCATGCCTATATACAGTGCATACCATCATATTGGAGATGAATTATGCATTACACTGGTCAAGTTTACAGACACCCCATAGAAGCCCATACGCACTTACTAGAAGTAACTGCAGGCTGTTCACATAATAAATGCTCTTTTTGTACCATGTATCAAGAAACACCTTTTAGCGTGTCGCCTTTAGCGCATGTAGAAGAAGACTTACAAGAACTTAAATCCATAGGGCGCCCCATAACACGCATTTTTTTAGTAAATGGCGAACCCTTCGTTTTGCCCACAGCAAAGCTGGTAAAAATTGGGGAGCTTATACAAACCTACTTTCCTGAAATAGAAACTATTACCTGTTATGCTTCTATTAAAGGTTTAAAAAATAAGACCTTGGATGACTTGAAAAAGCTTCGCAAATTGAAATTCAATGAATTGCATATTGGTTTAGAGTCGGCCTTTGATCCGGCGCTTGCTCAAATGAATAAAGGGTTCACATCTAAAGAGGCTTATGAAAATATAGCAAAGCTGTCGCAGGCCGGTATAGCCTGGGATGCCATTGTCATGACGGGCGTTGCAGGAAAAGGGCATGGGCACATTCATATTGAAGAAACAGCTAAATTGTTGAATGCCTATCCCCCATATTTGCTTTCACTTATGACCACGTCAGTATCTCAGGGAACACCGCTTGAAAAAATGCGTGATTCCGGCCAATTTGTTGAATGCACAGAAAGAGAAAAAATTGAAGAAGAAATTCTATTGTTAAAGAAAATTACCTTTGATGATGCCTATTTTTTTGGTGCACATAATTATAATTTAATACCTATAAATGGGCATTTGTCTAAAAAAGATGAAATCATTAAAGCCATGGAGGATTATATACCTCAAATGGACGCTGCTCTTTTGGATGGAGTTATGCCTAGGGCTAATATTTAGCAGGGCACAAGACAAAGAAGTGAAGTTGTAAGAATTTTACACAATAAATTGCTCAGAGATTTTGATTTTTAGAGTTTAAAAATTGAAATGCTTTGGAAAACTGAGCCTGTAACAATTTTACCAAGTTTTATGAAGGAGAAGAACATGACAAATATGCAAGGTGTGGAACTGTTAAAAGGTCGTCGCAGTGTGCGCGCGTATAAAGATGAAATAGTAAGTAAAGAAGTTATGAATAATATTATGGAGGCCGCAAAATTTGCACCCTCTTGGGCTAATTATCAAATTGCCCGTTATACTTTCATAACTAACCCTGAAAAAATTTCACAACTTATTACTGATGGAGTGAATGATTTCGCCTATAATATTCAAACACTTAAAAAAGCAAAAAATGTAGCTATACTAAGTTTTGTAAAAGGTAAAAGTGGCAAGTTAGATCCGGAAAAAAACGAATTTGCTACCAATAAAGCAGGCGTGTGGGAAGTTTTTGATGCCGGTATTGCTTGCCAAACCTTTTGCCTTGCTGCTCATGCCTACGGTGTAGGAACATGCATTATGGGTGTTATTAATGATGTAGAGTTGGCTAAAATTGCCGGCCTGTCTGAAGAAGAAACTGTAGCCGCACTTATTGTGTACGGCTATCCTGAAGGGGAAACTTCCGCCACACCACGAAAAGGTGTTGATGAAATAGTGCGCTTTATTGATTAATATGTGTAACTAAGTATGTTCCTTACAGGAAAACATACTTTGCGTGACTAAAAACAAGAGCTTTCAGAGAGTACCGTTGGCTTTGCTTTTTTCGCGCTTTTCACCTTTTTATATGGCACCCGGTCAAAGGAGAGGCTCATCCTCCCTTTGGCTGAGGTGCCTTTTTACGGATTTGGTTAGATTTAAGCTGCAACATGCCATTAGAATCTGTCACATAAACGCTTTTTTAAGGCCTCTGCGCAATTCATTACGTGTGACAAAAAAAGAGCTTCCTTAGCTTATGGAGCGTGTGTTATATTTCCTGCCTGTTTCAAGAGGCTCTAGCTTTGCTTGTGCGATTAAGTCAAGCTCATTTTATTTACTGACGCTTGCTTTCAATTCTAAGTTTAAATAGTTTAAGGAAAATGTTAGGTATGAATGTAGCACTTACTTACGGTATATTCTCAGCCTTGTTTTTCTCTCTTACCTTCATACTTAACAGAAGTATGCATTTGGATGGAGGGTATTGGCTTTGGTCTGCTATTTTGCGTTATGTATATATGTTACCCGTTTTGTGGTTTGTCTTATATAGGCGCAAGCAAGTGCAGTCTGCCTATGCCGCAACAAAAACGCATAAGAGCTTTTGGCTGTTGTGGAGTACGGTGGGCTTCGGGCTTTTTTATGCGCCGCTTACTTTAGCAGCAGCTTACGGTTCCTCATGGCTTATAGCCGCTACTTGGCAAATAACCATTGTGGCTGGCGTACTTTTATCGCCTTTGTTTGGGCAAAAAATTCCACTTCGCACCTTAGCTATTTCTTGTATGATTGTTACTGGTGTCTTCATAATGCAAATAAAGAATATGCATTACGATAACCGTGCCATGCTTATGACCATAATTCCCATGCTTGTGGCGGCCTTTGCCTATCCCCTTGGTAATAGAAAAACTATGCAACGGTGTCCTGCATCCATGAATGCTTTGCAAAGAGTCTTCATTATGACGCTATATAGTATGCCTTTTTGGGGGCTTTGCGCTGTGTACGCTTTTTTTCAAAGTGGTTTCCCTAGTTTTGAGCAACATATACTTTCCTTTGTGGTGGCACTCAGTTCAGGTGTTATAGCGACGTATCTTTTTTTTGCGGCAACAGAGATGGTAAAGAACAATGCCAAACAACTTGCCGTTGTTGAGGCAACACAATCTGGTGAAGTTATTTTCACCTTTTTGGGGGGAATTCTCTTTTTAGGTGATGCGCTGCCTAATTACATGGAATTGTATGGTGTGGCGCTTATTGTCTTGGGTATGGTTATACATAGCGTAACTGCCAAAACACGTTAAGGAAATTTTGATTACATGCTTTTCGCTTTCTAGCGACCTTAGAGCAAGAAAGCTTAAAGGTCGCTAGAGGCGTATTTTTATAAAAATACTGTGTAACGAAGATGTTTCGTAAGAAGTGTAATGGCTTCTTAGTCAAGGGCTTTGCGTACAAATTCGGATTTCAGCCCCATTTTGCCAATACCTGGTATCTTGCAATCAATGTCATGGTCGCCGTCCACCAAGCGGATATTTTTTACTTTGGTACCCACTTTTACCACGGCTGAGGCACCTTTTACTTTTAAATCTTTGATGACGGTAACGGTATCTCCATCTTGTAATACAGTACCACTGGCGTCACGAACAACGGCGCCTTTGTCATTTTCTGTATCCTGTTGGTTCCATTCATGGGCGCATTCTGGACAAATAAAAAGGCTGCCATCTTCGTAAACGTAGGGTGATTGACACTTGGGGCAGGGAGGTAGTGTGCTCATAGTCTTCTCTTGGTTTGTGGGTTGAATAACGGTATGTTTGCACAGAATATTTTTTATTAAGATACAGTATTTTTGAAAACGCATAAAAATCTTTATCAGAAAAACTGTGCAGAGGGGGTATAACATGGCAAGCTAGCAAAAGCCAAGCCTAAAAAATAGGTCGGTAAAAAGCAAATTCTTTTGAAAATTAACACCTAGTTAATGTTGAAAAACGCATTTTCACGTATTTCTCAGAAAGGCACGCCCACTCCCAATGCCCCTTTGGGGTCGCCAGAAGTGAATTCTGGATCATTTTTCTGTGACGACTATTTATGAGAGCACGCATAATCAAGCACAGCGTTCAACGGGGCTGAGCTTTTAATCAGCTTTGTGCCTTCTATGCGATAGCGTGTTAAAACCCAAGCTTCCAAATCAATATAGTCTACTTTTCCTTGACTTTTCGGCGTAAGATGTTGCTCTAAAAGTGGCAATAGGCTGTCTATATCAAAATAAATGCCCTCATAGGCAAGGCGTAACATGTCTTTTTCAAATTCTAGCATTTCTGCTTGTTCCATATGCTCTGAAGGGGGAAAGCAAGAACGCAAGTCTTCCATGATGCTATGCTGCACAGGCCAAACATGACCATACATTTTTATAAGAATTTCTTGTGCCATAGAACTGTGTGGTAAAGATTAAGGAGTTTTGGGAAAGCAGTGACCTTGCTTTCGGGCCATGATTAAACCTTCGCATTGGCCGGTAGCACAAGCTTGAGTAAAATCATCACACATAAGAACAAATTCTTCCAGCATTAAATACGCTGCGCCGCGCGCCATATGCCATGCGCTGGTGTTTGGCTGTAGGGTCAGGGCAGCGTCAAAATCTACTTTAGCTGTAGATGGTTGATGTAAGCGTAAATGGCCAAGGCCACGAATGTATAACGCTCTTGCTCGATTACTTTCTAAATTTAAAGCGTTATTGACGCTTTCTAAAGCTTGACGCACCTTATCTTGTTGCAATTGCACTTCACCAAGGCAAGCCCAAATAATGGCAAGCTTTGCATCTTTTTGTAAAGCTTTTCGTAAAATTTTTTCTGCCTCTTGTGGTTTAAGCCATTGTTCTTGAAAAAACTCAAGCGCCGTATTTAAAATCCAAAGAGCTTCAAGGCGTTGTGCCAAGGGCTGTATTCTTTTTTGTAAGTCTTCTACTTGGTTTTCATGAAGTTGAGATTTTTTTGAAGTAAGCTCTTTGTATAATTCGCCGCTTTTTTGGGTGTTTTCTTGCAAAAGCTTGAGCCACTCTAAACGTAATTGCAATAAGCTTTCTTGCTTAAGATAGGTGGTGATTTCTTTTTCTACTGCTGCTGTTTTAGGCCTAAGATGCACTTGCATGCTGGAGTTATGGGGGCCAGATAGCTTTTTTTCTGTAAAAATAGGTGTGTATAGTATAGAAATTAAAGCCAGTTGCATGGACTCATCTTTAATACCAAAAGCAAGGGCTTTGTGGCGAAGCAATTCTTTGTGTATACGTTGCAAAGCCAAGGTATAGGCGCGAGATTGCATGATTGTGCGTGTGGCTTCATTTTCTAAACGATTTCCGTAAGAAAAGAGCAAGGAAATATCCTGCGCTTGTGCCTTTGGCACTATAAAGCACAAGCAAAGTGCGCAGAAATAAAAAAAAGCCCTGTAAAAAACACACGATTTTTTACAAAGCTTTTTTTGTTTGGGTAAGGGCGTACGGTTTTGAGTGCGCCCCTCACATCCCAAGGAAAAAGGTGTCGTCATAACAACCTAACGTCTCAGACCCATGAACTGAGCAATTTTATCTGCGCCGGGTCTAATAAGTTGCTGTACAGTGCTTTGTAACAGATGCGTGGCTGTGCCTGTGGAAATGATACCTGTTTCGCTTTGGCTAGCAGAAAGTGTTTCATTAAGTAAGGTACCCTGTGGGCCGTGCAAAGTAACAGAAGCTGTTATGGTAGCTCTGAGTTCTGCCAAAGAAGCTTCCGTTAAGCTGGCTTCGCTTACAATACCAGTAACAATATACGTAATGCCGGCAGCGCGCGCTTGTTGCACAGACGAGGCTATGGAAGCTTGTGCACCACGACGGCTTAAAGCGTCGGCAAAGGAACGACTTACCCAATCAGGCACAGCGACAGTGCTTTCAAAGCTTCCTTTGCTGCGTGTACCAAGACTTTGGGTGCTACGTTTATCTGTAAACATAACGACGGCTACACGGGGCGCATTGGGTGCTGGTAAAAGAGCAGCATCTTTGTCCGGGTAGGTAAGCGGAACCAAGTTGTTAGGGCCACAAGCCGCGCAGAAAAAGGCGAGGAGCATAAGTCCAAACATTTTACTGATGGTGTGAAATTTCATAAAACCTCCGAATTATAAGCATGTTAAGCGCTTTTTTATAACTTTGATAAGATATTTTTTTAAAGACACTCTAAAGAACTTCTAGACTATATATACAATTGTCCTCATTGGCAATAAAATATTACACTTACATGTTGCAAAAGCTTCTGGACGCCTTGCCTTGATGTGTATACAATGGCAAACAGAGTTATTGTTTCAAAGTTTGTTGAAAAAATGTGCTTTTTTATTTAAGCGATACAAATGCTATTACTTACACTTGTTTAGGCTGAGTAATGCCACTTTTTGTTTGCTTACAAAATGCACTCTTTTGGCAAACTGCCCAAAATCGACTTTTCAATAGGCTGTTAAGGAGAAATAAGCCCATGCTTGATTTAAAAGCCATACAAAAAAATCCTGATGTATTACGCGCCGCCTTGGCTGCCAGAAACTCTCATTTACAAGTGGAAGAGTTTTTAGCTCTTGATGGAGAAAGAAGGCGCTTATTGCAAGAGGTAGAGCAATTAAAAAGTCAGTTGAATACTGCCTCTGCCGAGGTGGGTAAACGTAAAAAAGCAGGAGAAGATGCCTCAGATGTTATGGCATCTCTTGGTGAACTATCTAAAAAAATTAAAGCACTTGATGTAGAAACAGAAGCCGCCAAGGAAAAAGTGGATACATGGCTTTTAGGCGTGCCCAATATTCCACATGAAAGTGTGCCTATAGGTAAGGATGAAAATGATAATCCAGAAGTGCACCGCATGGGCACCCCTCCTCGTTTTGATTTTAGCCCCAAGGAGCATTGGGAATTAGGTACAGCACTGGGCGGACTTGATTTTGAGCGCGGCAGTAAACTTGCTGGTTCTCGTTTTGTGGTGTCTCTTGGATGGGCCGCCAAATTGGAAAGGGCGCTGATAGCCTTTTTCTTGGATGAACATGCCAAAAATGGATATATTGAAGTAGCTCCGCCTTTGATGGTTAACCGTCAAACTATGACTGGTACGGGGCAATTGCCTAAATTTGAAGAAGATCTGTTTCGCTTGCAAGGCTGGGAGTATTATCTCATTCCCACAGCTGAAGTGCCCATGACGAATCTGCATGCCGCAGAGGTGTTGGATGAAGATATGTTGCCACGCGGTTACTGTGCACAGACTCCGTGTTTTCGCTCAGAAGCAGGCTCTTATGGTAAAGACACCAAAGGGCTTATTCGCCAGCATCAATTTTACAAGGTAGAAATGGTGCGCTTTGCACATCCTGAAGATTCCTATAATCAGCTAGATCTCATGCGCAGTCATGCTGAGCAATTACTTGAAAAACTTGGCCTTGCGTATAGAACGATTGTTTTGTGCACTGGCGATATGGGCTTTGGAGCAACCAAAACATATGACTTGGAAGTATGGTTGCCTGGGCAAAATACCTATCGTGAAATTTCTTCCTGCTCAAATTGCGGAGATTTTCAAGCTCGTCGCGCAGATATTCGCTTTCGTCCTAAAGGTGGTGGCAAGCCACAATTTGCACACACCTTGAATGGTTCTGGACTTGCTGTAGGGCGTACCATGGTAGCTATTTTAGAAAATGGACAACAAGCCGATGGCTCTGTGGTTTTACCCGAAATACTTGTACCTTATATGGGTGGCGTGAAGGTTATTACCGGTCAGTAAATCGTAACTAAAATTAAGACCTCTGCGTAATAAATTGCGCAGAGGTCTTAAAATATAAATACCTTAAAAATACTATTTGGACTTTATGGCGTCAATAATTCTCATATAAAAACTATATATTGCCGCAATGAAAGTTTTTGGGAAAGGGGGTTTGGGGGAAGAACCTTTTGTTCACAAAAGGTTTTCACCCAACAGACTTCACCCAATTCCCCAATTAGAAGGGCACTTCATCCATGTCGCTTGCTTCAGAAGGGAAGGGGGAACCCTCAAAATTTCTATTGTCTTGCGGTTTAGCGCCACCTTGTTTTGGCCCGCCGCTCGGTGCGCCTTGATAGCCACCTTGGAAACCGCCTGCACCTTCTTGACCATAGCCACCCTGCGCATATCCGCCGCCTTGGCTATTATCAATATAACCGCCGTGACCTCCGCCACCTTGGCCATCACCTTTTTTGTCTAAAAATTGTACGCGCTGAGCTTTTATTTCTGTCGTATAGCGATCGACACCTTGTTGGTCTTGCCATTTACGTGTTTGTAAGGAGCCTTCCACATAGACAAGGGAGCCTTTGGCAAGGTAGTTAGCACAATTTTCGGCTGAGCGTTGATATACTACTACTCTATGCCACTCCGTGCGTGCCACTTTATTACCTTCTCTATCTTGGTAAGATTCGTCAGTGGCGACACTCAGATTACAGACAGGGGCTCCTGTTTGCATATATTTAAGGTCGGGGTTTGCACCTAAGCGACCAATAATTTGTACTTTATTTAACATTATTTCTCCTTGCTTAGCAAAAATGTTGCTCAAGTTTATCTAAAATATCTTCTAATGTGTCACTCAGGCTGTTGGCTTTGCGTGGGTCCCAATCGGCTAGGGCACGCTCTAATTCCTTGGCAGTGGTTACAGCTTGTTCAATGTCATTACCTAAGGCTTGGCGACGCTCTTGGCTCCAGTCCATAAACTGCAAACCATCACCAAGGCGAAAGGCCATTTCAAGAACGCCTAATTTGTTTTCTGTGCTCGGAACAGATTTAGCAAGGTCAAAGAGCTGTGGCCAAAGTTTTTCCGGAAGGCCTTCGTCCCAAGTGACGGCAGATACGCGTATTTGTAATGCTTTGCCCATGGCTTACCTCTTAAGAAAAACTTGCAACACATTTTTGGTTTATGCTATTTTAAAACAATACGTGATTAAATGGAAGTTATTTGGAAAAGGGAATCGGGGGAAAACTTTTCCACAGAAAAAACTTTCCCCCGTAAAAAATAGAATTACTTTT
The DNA here is from genome assembly GCA_964368075.1 of uncultured Desulfovibrionaceae bacterium. Lineage (GTDB taxonomy): Bacteria > Desulfobacterota > Desulfovibrionia > Desulfovibrionales > Desulfovibrionaceae > CAYJAD01. Next base: position 18,466 of record CAYJAD010000002.1, read on the forward strand.
CTTGCCATTCCGTTTGCACACGCAACACAACTTCTTCAATGGCGCTGAGCTGATCAGTTGGGCATACCCCAATGAGAGCCTGACCACCATCAACATTTTCCGTATGTTTAAAGTACACTGCGTAAATGACTCCGGCAGGGCCTGTATAATAGAGTGGCGCTTCGCGCTTCATGCGGGACATGATAAACAATTCCATGCCGTCTTGCACGGATACGGCGCGAGAGCCAGATGCACGTACTTTTTTATCCACATCTGGGGTAAAATAGTATTTTGCTCTTTCTGGAGCCAGAAAAAGGTGCAATGCTTTTTTTAATATTTTTTGTTGCACTTCTGCCCGAGTTAAAAAGTGGCGTACCGTAAGTAGCGGGGTGCCAGATTCTACAAATTCCCCTTCTAATTCTTTATGAATGGCGCATACTTCCCCTTTTTCTGGGGCAGTAATGGGTTTGGGGTTATGTTCTCTTTCAATGGTGAGCAGGTGTGAACCCGGCTTTTCTTTCCACATACCTTGTGGCCCATGCACTTGGCTGCCTTCTTGAATATTGGCAAAAGTTATGCGTCCTGTATGCGGTGCACGAATGAGCACCTCTTCATAGGGAGAGGCCTTTATTTCATCTAATAATGCGGTAACGTCTAACATGATATATCCTTAACAACCGTTTTAGCGGTAATACACATTGCGACCACCAATGGTGAGCAGGGCTTGTTTTAAATTGGCACGAATATGGCGTCTGTCCCAAATGCCTTGAATGTGACCGCGCGAAAGAGCATTGTTAGAGCGATGATACTGCGGCGGAATATCAATACCTGTAGTTTCTTTAATAACACCAGGGCCAGCAAAGCCAAGGTTAGAAGAACGCACAGCAAATTGATACGGCGAACAACCAAGGAAGCTTGCCACTGGGCCAGCAAAGGAGTTGGTATCATAAAGCACCATATATAAGCCCCCGCTGTCGATGTAGCGGCGTACTGCCACGGTACATCTTGGCATTTGAATAACGCCATGGGTACCTTCTTGAATGCGAATACCGGCTGTACCGTGCACATAGGCTATGAAGGGATAGCGTTTTTTCATGGCAAGTTCGCAGGCTTCCACAAATTTTTGGCCTTCAGCTGCGCCTACAGAGCCCCCGCGGAAGGTGCCCATAAGCATGGCTACAATAACTTTAACGCCATCAATACACGCTTCAAAGGTCATGCAACCGCTCTTAGAACCGGTTTTTTGTTGTGCTTCATGAATTCTTTGTTCAAAGTCTTTGAAGTTAAGGGGGTTTCCTGCTTCAATGGCTGCATTGAATTCAAAAACAGAGCCTTGATCAAAAACGTTACGCACATACCATTCTGGTTCCATGGGGAAGTGGTGCCCGCAATAACTACATACGCCAGCAAATTCCGCAAAAAGGTCTGGCCCCCAAAGGTCAAGGCAACCGTCTTTGGCTGCGTTGGGACAAGTGAGCGTTCTGTCCGTTTTATAACGCGGAGAAATATAATTCCAGCGACTCACTCTACCTTCATCTACCCAGTTGGAGAGCTTTGTTAAATCTTCTGAAGGCGCAGCTTGCGTGTCTGCACCGCGCTTCAATTTTTTAAAAGGTTTGGTTATGCGTCCTTTTAAAATTTGGTATTCATTTTGTACTTCTTCCCAGAAGAAAGTAACCTTTCTTTGGTGATTGCGATAAAAGTCGTACTTAATTTTATTCCAGCGCATAAGCATGGCGCCGGTAATGTTGCGCCAAAACTTTGTATGCCATGGGCGACGGTCGCGGCAAGCAGAGCGAGAAAGGCGCAAAAACTTTTGCTGACGCATACGCACCAAACGATTTTTATTGTCTGACGATAGCCCCCAGCGCATATAGCGCTCTTCTAGATTAATATTCGGGTTGCGACGACGAGAAAGGGCAATGCCGCGTAAGCCGGGAAGTTTACGTGAAGAGATGACGACTTCATCGGTGGCACGCAACATTTCTTGGCGCAAAGAGCGATAAAAATCAAAATGCGATGGGCGAGCACCAAGAGCAGGTTCTTGAATAATTTTATCAATATATCCAAAGTTTAAGTTGTCTTGCGCGGTAATGTGTAAAGCTTCGGCACAATATTCAATAAGTTCTGGGGTGGCACGTTGCCCTGCCTTAATGCGCCCTTCAATGGCGGCGGCACCTTCCGGTGAAATAACGGAGTAATAGCCATGCGAAAGCATAAGTCTTTTATCTGCAAGACCAATAGCTTCGGCTCCTCCGGAACCTCCTTCGGAAATAACTGCCACAATAGGTACACGCAACTTAGACATGCCATAAATATTACGAGCAATTTGCTGGGCAGCGCCGGGGTAATCTTCCACAGGGTATGAACCCGGTGTGAAAATAAAAGTATGAATGGGTATACCTTCCGCTTCTGCAACGCGCATATACTGTAATGCTTTAGCATTACCCCAAGGTTTTACTGAACCGCCATTGCGAAATTCTGCGCCATGGCCTTTTTCTTGCCCTATAACCATAACAGATTGATTGTAAGTCTTTTTACCACGACGACGCGTGATGATAGCTCTGGCAATAAGCATGCTTGGGTCAATGCTATATTCGTCTTGTCCGCCAATTTCTGTGAAGTTGTCGTACACATTTTCTAAAATATCACGCAAACACACGCGCTGTGGGTGACGCACAATGCGCACTTTATCCATGGGCGTAATGTTAGCTTCGAGCTTGCGCTCCATAAAGCCAAAGAGCTCTTCTAATGTTACTAGCTCTGCATTGGGGTCAGAGCAATACCCTTCGGCAATTCTTGTAAGCAATTGTTCTAGTTTTTCGCGTAACAAAACAACTTTATCTTGATGTTTATCTACGAAAATATCTTGTATATACGTAAGCCTGTCTGTGAGGCTTTGTAATCTTTTTTCTATTGAATTATCCATTTCAAACCTTTATACTGTTTGATTTATGTGGCAGGAAAAAACAGCCTGCCTTTATAACGCTTGTTCATGACTGTGACATGCTCACGATGCATGGCATAAAATAATTTTCGGTGCCCAATGAAGTGCATCGTGCACAAATAATTTTATTACGCGCGTTAAAATTTTAAAATACGTCCTGTATTGGCACGTAAAAAATTTATATTAGACTTAAGCTCTTCCCCAGCGGCATTGTGCCCTTGCAAGGTGAGCGTGTCTAAGAATTCCACACCACGAGCTTTGGCTTCTTCTAAATCTTTACCCCATATAATGCCTAGAGCAAGGTTTGGGTCAAATTCTGTGGGAATCACATAGGGGGCATCTGTAGGAACATGTGTGAGCATGGTAAGCCAATCGTGCTCACGCCAGCCATAGCTATCAATGGTGCCCACCCATGGAGCAAAGCGATTGTCCGGATCTTCGGCAATGAGGCGGTATTCAATACCTACGCCCTCAAAGTGAATATCTTCTTGGGAATAGCCTAAAGGCTCACCAAGGCCAATACGAATTTGTTCTGCTAGTAAGTCCACTTCGCCTAGCTGCAGGCGGTTTTTTACGCTGGAAATACGTGCAGAAACCCCATTTTCTACCTGAATACGAGTGTTTACTTCCATAAGGAAGGGCTCTCCGTCACGGGTAACAATCCATTCCCATGTGCCCACGTTATCATAGCCTACAGAGCGCGCCATGGTGAGAGAATACTGAATAATATCTCGAAGCACTTGCGCCGCGTCAAAGGTGTACTTAATATTTTGCGGGTCAAATCCAGGAGCAATTTCTATGCGTTTTTGCAAACCAGTAGACTGAATAGAACAGTTACGTGTACCGAAGTGCACAGGGTTTTTGCCGGAACGATCAGAAACAATTTGCACTTCAAGGTGGTTGAAGTCCATAACTCTTTGTTCAATAAGTACGCCTTCGTCTTTGAATTGGCGTAAAGCATAGTTGCGGATACGGCGATATACAGAGCGGAAGTTGTCAATATCATAGACTTCTTCAATGCCCATGCCACCACCGCCTGCAGAGGCCTTAACCAACACTAAGGGCTGCTTGATGCCTCTTTGTTGCTGAAATTCAAAGACTGAACGAGCTACTTTTTCTGCTTCCATCTCATCATAAATGGGACGGTCCGAACCGGGTACCGTAGGTACACCAAGGCTACGCGCAAGACGTTTTGTATTAATTTTATCGCCAAGTTCTCGAATAATTTTCCAAGAAGGTCCAATGAAGGTGAGTTTGCGATCGCGTTTTGTTACACGGCGGGCAAAACGAAAATCTTCGGCAAAAAATCCATAGCCGGGGTGTATGGCTGTGCATAAAGCATCGTCGGCCACGGCCATAATTTCATTGGCGTCATGGTAGGAAGATACTTTGTAAAGGCTTTTTTCTCCGCCAAGAGTGCGAGCCAATTGCACATGCCCAGAGGCAAAATCTTCTGCTGTATAAATACATGTAAAAGCTACACCAAGTTTATGACAAGCACGTGTGATACGCATGGCAATTTCACCTCTATTTGCCACGAGTACCTTTTCACTTTTCAAATCCATTCTATTCCCTTTGGGCTATGTTATGCATATATCACCGGACACAACAAAAGGCACCTCTTATACAGATGTGACGATATACATGATAGCTTTGTTATTTAAATATGTTAACGTTTGCTCACTTCGATAATACGCTTTTGAATTTCCAATACCAACTTATCTAAGGCCACTTCTTGGCGTTCACTCATGTTATAGAAGTTACACGCCACAAGACCATTACCAAGGCTTCTTATCACTTTTGCCCTCAGTCCTGCAAGTATTACTCTATTAGAAACTTCGAGCTGTAAAATGAACTCATTGCCTTCGGCTAAAAACTTCTGCGGCATTTGGAAAGCACAACCGGTAACACTAATGTCTACAACCTTATAGGTCGTTTTACCGTTGTTTAGGCGTACGTTAATTCCATGCACATGGGCACGATAAGCATGTCGTTGCCCCTGCAAATCCTCAGCAAGTGTAAATGAAAAGCGAGATTTTTTTGCCATTATGGACTCTTTGTAACGTCTCTTTGTAGGACGAATTCAACACGTCTGTTACGTGCTTTATTTTCTTCAGAAGTATTGGGTAAAATAGGATTCAACGATCCATACCCTGTTGCCGTCATCCTGTCCGCTTCAATACCTTCAGTTAGCAAATAGCGCAATACATTAACAGCGCGTAAGGCAGACAATTCCCAATTATCTGCAAATCGAGAACCCGCAGGCACAGGGGTGTCGTCTGAATAGCCTCGAATATCAATGCGTTGTTCACGTCTTTGCACAAAAATATTCTTAAGCACATCAAGAACTTTCTTACTTTCTTCGGTAAGCTCTGTACTGCTTGGTCCAAAAAGCACTTTACCGGGAAGGCGTAATGTAATGGTGCCTTCTTCTAGCACAGCGCCCACTTGCCCTTCTACGCCATTTTGCACTAAGAAAGAGCGAATATCGTTAAAGGTTTGTTTTTGCGCTTCAATAAGTTCTTTGCGTCTTTTTACCTCATCGTGCAGGGCGCCTGTAATGGCAGAAGGGTCATTGCGCGACAAAGAAGATTGATCTCCGCCAAGAGCTCCTTTAATGGAACCCATGGCTTGCAAAAACTTTGTTTTTTCTACACTTGAAAGCGAAAATAGTAAGATGAAGAACACCAGTAATAGCATACTGATATCCGCGAAGGTAGCTAACCAGCCTTCCCCTTCATCATCGTCATCGTCGCTGCCGCTGGTAATAGGATCATCACTCATATGCTGCTCTCAGTTATTTTCCGCCTTTTTCAGGCCCTTTGCGTTCTTTTGGGGGCAAGAAAGAGGAGAGTTTTTCGTATACAAGGTTGGGGTTGTTATTTTCTAAAATGGACTTGGCACCTTCAAAAATAATAAGCAAAAGCAATTCTTCTTGCATGCTTCTGGCCTTAAGCTTACCAGCTATGGGAATAAAGAGCAGGTTTGCAATAAGGGCGCCGTAAAAGGTGGTTAAAATAGCAACGGCCATGGCCGGACCAATAGCAGAAGGGTCTGCTAAGTTGGCAAGCATTTGCACAAGACCAATAAGCGTACCCACCATGCCCATGGCAGGAGCCAAGGAGGCAAGTCTGTTGAACACTGAAATACCAATATTATGTCGCTTTTTCATGGACATGATTTCAATGGCTACAGTAGCATGGATAAGTGAAGGGTCTGCACTGTCGGCAATAAGCTGTGTGGCTTTTTTTAGAATGGGATTTTCTGTTTGAATTTTTTCTAGAGCCACAATACCTTGACGACGGCTAATTTCGGCAATGCGCACCATGGTGCCTACCACTTCGCTAACCGGAGCATCTTTAGCAGTGAAGGCTTTAACGCCTGCACCAAAAGACTGCTTCACTTCGCCAAAGGGAAAGCACACAAAAACGGAGGACAACGTCCCCCCCACAACAATCATGATACTGGGGATGTCGATGAAGTTCCCAGGCTCTGGACCAATAAAAATAGAACCGATAACAAGTCCAAAACCACAAAGCATTCCGCCCAGTGTTGCTAGATCCATACTGTCTTCCTTTTAGTAAAGAGGCCTTTTATAACAGAAAGATAAAGTAGATTTCATACAGCATAGTGTTTCAAAGGCCACAAGAATAACAAAAAAAATATACACGCAACTTTAGTGAATGTCAAAAAAGTAGGCATTGTTTCACAACAAACGAAAATATTTCTTTTTTCAAGAGTCTGCTTACTACTCTATACATGCTTTATCGGCATGAAAAAAAATTCCTAAAGGTTAAAAGGGGAAAAAAAATCTTTGCAATAAAAATTCTTGTGGCATTGTGCGAGGCGGTATATAAGAGCCTCTCAAATAAACACCCTTTTCTTTGAAATCCACAAGAAGTGGTGTACTAACCTTTTTACATACAATGATAATTATGAAAAACAATGAATTTTTACGCAATGTAGCCATCATTGCGCACGTTGACCATGGTAAAACCACCCTTGTGGATGCTCTTTTTCGCCAAAGCGGTGTTTTTCGCGCTGACCAGCAAGTAGATGACCGCATTATGGACAGTATGGACTTAGAGCGTGAGCGCGGTATCACCATTGCTGCCAAAAACTGTGCTGTATCTTGGAATGATATAAAAATTAATATCATTGATACTCCCGGCCACGCCGACTTTGGTGGTGAGGTAGAACGCGCTTTATCCATGGCCAGTGGCGCAATTCTGCTTGTAGATGCTTCTGAAGGGCCTTTGCCGCAAACTCGCTTTGTTTTACGCAAAACCTTAGAAGCCGGACTTCCTGTAGTGGTGGTTGTCAATAAAATTGATCGTAAAGATGCGCGCCCTCAAGAAGTGCTTAATGAAGTGTATGATTTATTTATTGATCTTGATGCCAACGAACAACAACTCGAATTCCCCGTTTTATACGCCATTGGTCGCGAAGGTGTGGCCATGCATGGCTTGGAAGATGAAAGAGTAAACCTAGCCCCGCTTTTTGATACCATAGTAAAGCATATCCCCGGGCCTGCCTATGATGAAAGCGAGCCTTTTCAAATGTTGGTGGCAGATCTTGACTATTCCGACTACTTGGGCCGCTTAGCAGTGGGGCGTATTATCCATGGCGCTATCAATGCTAAAGATGCTTTATTATGTATGGGACCCGATGGGAATAGCCAACCTTTGCGCGTGAGTAAGTTGCAAGTGTATCAAGGTTTACGTTTGGCAGAAGTAGAAAAAGCCGAACCTGGTGACATTGTGGTGCTGGCCGGTATTGAAGATGTCACCATCGGTGATACCATTTGTACCAAGGACAATCCCCGCACCTTACCACGTATTCGTGTAGATGAGCCCACTGTGGCCATGCGTTTTGGTATCAATACTTCTCCCTTGGCCGGACGCGAAGGAAAGTTAGTACAAACACGCGTAATTTGGGATCGTTTGGTGAAAGAAGCCTTGCGTAATGTGGCTGTGCGTGTGGAAGAAACCGCAGATAGAGATGCCTTCTTGGTAAAAGGACGCGGCGAGTTTCAAATGGCTATTCTTATAGAACAAATGCGTAGAGAAGGTTTTGAACTTTCTGTAGGGCGTCCAGAAGTTATTTTGAAAAAATCTGACGACGGAAAAGTTCTTGAACCCATTGAGCATCTTTATGTAGACTGCGATGAAACCTTCATGGGCGTAGTGACGGAAAAATTGGCTCAACGCAAAGGGCGCATGCTCAACTGCATGAATGATAAGAGCGGCGGCACCGGACGTGTTCGCATGGAATTTACTGTGCCTTCTCGTGGGCTTATCGGCTATCGTGATGAATTTTTAACTGATACGCGCGGCACAGGCATCATGAACTCCTTATTGGCCGGCTATGAAGAATGGCGTGGTGATTTTCCCACACGCTTTAGTGGTTCCATAGTAGCTGATAGAGCCGGTAATTCTGTACCCTACGCTTTGTTTAACTTAGAGCCCCGTGGGACACTTTTCACCCCTGCCGGTGTGCCTGTTTATGAGGGCATGATTATTGGGGAACATAACAGAGATAATGACATTGACGTGAATCCTTGTAAGGAGAAAAAGCTTACTAATATGCGAGCTTCCGGAAAAGATGAAAACGTTATCCTTACCCCTGTGCGCCCCATGACTTTAGAGTTTGCCTTACACTTTGTACGTGAAGATGAAATGGTAGAGGTGACACCAGAATCCATTCGTTTGCGCAAAAATATGCTTTCAGCACAAAAAAGGCATCAAAACCTGGGCGCTAAAAAGAAAGCTTTGGAAAGTAACTAAGCTATGATTTTTCTGGGGAGAGAGATAATAAAAAATTCTCTCTCCCAGCCTCTTTCTCTTTTTCTAAATAACTTTCCACTATAGAAATATCTTGCTCCTCTGCTTTGTTTGCGTTATTTTTTTGGCGTGAGCACTCCTTATATTTTCTTTGTAGAGGGAGAGGTAAAGGGAGCTTATTACAACTTTTTAACAATATGGAAAATTTGTCATGACTAAGGAAAAATCTAAAGTTTACTTTACTGATATGCGCTGCAAGGTGGGTACAAGCTTACAAATGAAGTTGGAAAAACTTATTCGAAAGGCCGGTATTACCGAAATGAATCTTGAGAATAAATTTGTGGCCGTTAAAATTCACTTTGGGGAGCCGGGCAACCTTTCCTTTTTGCGCCCTAACTTTGCTAAAACTGTGATAGATGTGCTTTTGGGCGAAAAAGCCAAACCCTTTCTTACCGACTGTAATACGCTGTATGTGGGGCGCCGCAAAGACGCTTTAGAGCATATGGAAGCCGCCTATGAAAATGGCTATTCGCCTTTTTCAACGGGCTGTCATATTATCATTGGTGACGGATTAAAAGGCACTGACGATGTGGATGTTCCTTTAGAAGGGACCACTTATTGCCAAAGCGCTAAAATTGGACGTGCCATTATGGATGCTGATATTTTTATTTCTTTAAACCATTTTAAAGGCCATGAAATGACAGGCTTTGGTGGTGCCATTAAAAATATTGGTATGGGTTGTGGTAGCCGTGCAGGAAAAATGCATATGCACTCTGACGGCAAACCCACCGTAGATTCTAAAAAATGTCGTAAATGCGGTGTATGCATTGAATATTGCGCTCATGAAGGCATTTCTTACAATGAAGATAAAATTGCCAGCATCAATCACGATAATTGCCTTGGCTGTGGTCGATGTATGGGCGTGTGTAACTTTGATGCCATTGAAGCCCCCTTTGATGCCAATAGCGACACATTAAATTGCCGTATGGCGGAATACAGCCTTGCTGTGTTGCAGGGCAGACCGCATTTTCATATTAGCATTGTCAACCAAGTGTCCCCTTATTGCGATTGCCATTGCGAAAACGATGCGGCTGTGGTGCCAGATATTGGTATGTTTGCTTCTTTTGATCCTGTGGCTTTGGATAAAGCTTGCATTGAGGCAGTCAATAGCGCACCGGCCATTGGCTCAAGTATTATGAAAGATTGTGGCTGTGAGCATGGTCAATTGGGTGACCATTTTAAAGCAATTCACCCCACCACCAATTGGCGTTCTCAATTATCGCATGCCGAAAATATTGGTCTTGGCTGTGAAGAATATGAGCTTATTACGGTAAAGTAATTTTTTAAAATTTTAACAAGGAGATGCCTTATGGAAATGATGGATGCTGGTCGGATTTGTTTAAAAGAAAAATTTGCTACTTTTAAAGGACGTGCCTCTAGAGCGGAATATTGGCTTTTCTATGCCTTTGTTTCATTTGCAGTCATGATTATAAGCGTTATTGGGACAGTTCTTGCGGTGGTAAGTCAAATGCTAGGTACTGCTGTATTGGCTCTTTTAGGCCTGGCCTGCCTTGCCCTTATTATTCCTGGCTTAGCTGTCGCCGTGCGTAGATTGCATGATATTAATAAGAGTGGCTGGTTTATATTAATTGGCTTTATTCCTGTGGTAGGAGCTTTGGTTTTACTTTATCTGTTTGTTTTAGGTGGAGATAAACAAGCCAATAGATTTGGCGAAGTACCTGCTGAATAAAGTATATAAACACAGTTAATTGTGATGTAGCGTAAAAGCCTCTATACTCTTTTGTATAGAGGCTTTATTGATATGGATATGCTGCATGAAATTTTAACCGTTCGAGATGAAGCCCGTCGAAAGTTAGGTGGAAAAATTCCTCACGGATATTGTGCGCCTGGGCGTCACTTGCTACGCAAAAAAATCGTCTTCCTCGTATGTTACACTTTTTGAACAACCTGTAGGTAACGATAAAAATCAATACACTATTAAATAAGGAGAAAATTCATGAAAAATCATACCTATAAAGTAACTTGTGAATATATTGTGGACGCTGAAGGCAATACCCCTCATATAGCTCCCATGGCCTTTGAGGCCACTCTGCACGAAAATATTTTTGAAATCATACAAAAACTTCAAGAAAAAGAGAAAGTTCCCGCAGAAGATGCGGCGGCCTTTGGTCTTGGACTCAAGCTTTTCGGCGAAGTGATACGCAAAAATCAAGATAATGCCCTTTGCGCAGCACTACGTCCGCATCTTACAGAAATAATGAAAGAAATAAAGAAGTCGTAAGTATATCACCCCACGGAGAACACCATATCCGACACAAAAAATACGCCACTAGAAATAATTAGTAATCCCAGTAATTATAAAAATGTGCAGGAGGAATTTTTTTTAAGAAGAAAATACTTCTCCTGTTATTTGAAAGATCTTTGAACGACGAACATTTTAATCGCTAGAAAACATATACCGGGTCTTGTTGCCCCTATCTTTGGTGAAGAATCGCCTTATTACAGCAGTACAAATAATGCATATCAGAATCAGAGATTCCTACAACTAAAAAATGGGTTTCTGTGACTTACAGAAACCCATTTTTTAGCTCTCAACGTCCCTGTTAAGGGCTTGTTATGTTTAATTACACATACACATCTACAGATTCTTTAGTTGGTGTAGCCTTTGCACTTTCAGCAGGTGCTTCAGATGATGTTTGAGTAGTAGCAGCTTCTACAGTTTCGCTTGATTCAGCAGTAGCGGCGGCTTCAGTGCTATCTGTTGATGCATTAGTAGTGGTGGTAACTGTGCCATCGCTTTCAACAACAGTTTCAGTGGAGCTTTTTTCAGCGGCAGCAATTGTTTCTTCAACGCCGTTGTTTTCTTCATTGATGGTTTCTTCCACTTTTTCTTCAAGGTCGGTTCTCAGACCTTCGAGCAGGCTTGAGACGTTTTGTTCAAAAGCGTCTTTTTCCATAGTTTGCATTAAATTATTGGCTGCTTGTTTGCCAAATTGAGTTCTTTCAGTAGAGGTTTCCGCACCGCTAGTAGATGCAGAAGCCATGACGGATTGTAGTAGCCCACCTTGAGCACTTTGAGCATTGGACATAACTATGGACTGAGGCGAAAAATTGGCAATGGTCATAGCCTTTGAGGCAACATCTTCTTCCATCATCTCTTGTTCAGAGAGAGGCATTACACCCTTGGATTTTAGCATTTCATCCAATGGCGAAGATTGGGTATTTTGTGATGTAAACTGTTGCGACTGTAATGAATTTGTCAATGCGTCCATATGTCCTCCATTCAGTAGTAATTAATAAGTTTTTCCCTCAATAAACTTTATCGACATGCCAACCTTAAACTTTATACTTAGCAGCCCGTTGCAAAAATAAAATCTCTAGGCTGTTCAAAAAGCGTATATAGGCTACATAAGCTGTTTACTTTTTTATCTGACGCCGTAGATTGCACTGTTTTCAGCAGTCTGTTAAGTTAGTAAAAAAACTATACTTCCTTTAAATAAATTCCATAGAATATCGCTTAAAAGCCACTTGCAAGCCAGGGGAAGCGTACATGCCTTGTGTAAAAGCGATGGTAGACACTTCAAATTTCTTCAATGTCGTTCCCTGTGTCTCAGCATTATTTCCTGCCGGAAAGGCTTCACCGTCAATTATGTTGCTATGCACAAGATTGTATACATATTGCTGACATTGGCAACGTAGGAATTGTATATGCCGCCACCCACGTTCATGCTGTTAGCGCCCATACCAAAGTCTGTATAACTATTGAAAAGGCTGCCGCTGAGATTGAAAGAATCTACGCCATTTTGTGTATTAATATTCCCATTATACACAGAACCATCAATATTTATAGAAGTATTGCCCCATAAATGAAGTTCAACCCATGTACATCTCCAACTACATCAAGATTAAACGTGCCTGCGCCGCTTTTCCCATTGCTATAGGCACCTATGTCACTATTTTTATTGCTCTGAATGTGTAAAGCATTTATGCCACAGCCCACACTGAGTTCCACATGTGCGCCGTGCGACGTATTAACAGCCTATTGTATTACAGTAACTCTGCAAAGTGGGGGAGTTTTGAATTTTGCAAAACGCAAAAAGGCTTACAGAAAAATTATCTTTTCTGTAAGCCTTTAAGTTTCCTATGGTACCCGGAGCCGGACTTGAACCGGCACAGCCTTGCGGCCGAGGGATTTTAAGTCCCTTGTGTCTACCAATTCCACCATCCGGGCAGGATGTGGGCAAGACATTTCGTTCTTGCAGGACTCTTTTAAAGAGGTATGGCTCTTCTGTCAAGAAAAATTATGCATTTTTTTAAATTTTCTTTTGTGTGTTCATAAAAAAAAGGGAGAAGGTTGCCCCTCTCCCTAAAAAAGCATGAGAAATAATTCTATTTCAGAGCGTTAGCTGCTTCTCTTTCGCGATATTCTTTTGCAGTGGCAAAAACAACAGGGCTAAGCATAAGCAGAGCAATCAAGTTTGGTATGGCCATGCAAGCGTTGAAGGTATCAGATAATACCCATACGAATTCGATTTTAGCCATGGCGCCTAAGGGCACGATAAGCGTAAAGAGAGCACGGAAAGGAGTAAGAACTTTATCGCCGAAGAGGTAAATCATGCAGCGTTCGCTGTATACGCACCAACCAAGAATGGTGGTGAAAGCAAAGAATGTCAAAGCGATGGTTACAAGAACACTACCTGTGCCTGCAGGCAAGATGGTGTTAAGTACCATGTCGAATGATTTTGCTGTTAAGGAGGCGCCCGCAGCATCACCAGGGCCGCCAGAAACAAGGCCGGAAGCTAAAATAGCAAAACCTGTCATGGAGCAGATGATGATGGTATCGATGAAGGTACCGAGCATACCGATGAGAGCTTGGTTGATAGGCTCTTTGGTGGTGGCGGTGGCGTGCGCAATAGGGGCAGAACCAAGGCCAGCTTCGTTGGAGAATACACCGCGAGCAACACCCATGCGGATAACTACCCAAATGGTAGCACCAAAGGCAGCAGAAGGAGTAAAGGCTTCTTCAATGATGGTAGCAAAAATGCTAGGAACTAAGTCAATTTTAAGTATAATAACTAATAAGGAAGCGATGACATAGAAAAGAGCCATAAAGGGCACAACCTTACCAGCCACAGCACCAATACGCTTTACACCACCCAAAAGCACAGCACCAACGAGCACAAAAAGCGCACCGGCAGTATACATGGGGTCAATGTTAAAGGTAGATTGCACAGCACCAGCAATGGCGTTACCTTGGGTCATGTTGCCGATACCAAAGCCAGCAATGGCGCCAAAAATAGCAAAAGCAGTGCCAAGCCAAGCCCAGCCAGAACCAAGGCCATTCTTGATATAGTACATGGGGCCGCCCACCACGTTACCTTCTGGGGTAACTTCGCGGAAGCGTACAGCTAAAAGAACCTCAGAGAATTTGGTAGCCATACCAACCATGGCGGTGCACCACATCCAAAAAAGCGCGCCGGGGCCACCAGCAATAATAGCACTGGCAACACCTACTATATTACCCACGCCCACAGTAGCTGAAAGGGCTGTCATTAACGCGTTAAAAGGGGAAAGCTCGCCTTCGGCGTTGGCGTCACCTTTTCTATTTTTCCACAAATTGGCAAAAGCCGTTGGGATACGCATAAAAGTCAAGAAACGTAAACCAAAAGTCAAAAATAGGCCTGTTCCTAATAAAAGAACAAGCATAACGGGGCCCCAAACAATACCGTTTAAAGTATTGAGGGCGTCCATTATAGTTTTCATAAATGCGTCCATAGGCACTCCTCATGCATAGGCTCACATGGCCTGTTGAAAAACCCCATTTCCTCTGTCTTTAAAAGCTGCTGTGCAGTTTTCCAACAGTGTGAATAATGGATAGCACGATGCTTAAAACCTTCCTCAACCGAATAATGTAACATTGTATACGGTTTTAGAAAAAAAGACAAAGAGTTTTTTTAGGTATGAGGTGCGCTATCTTTCACAAGGAGCTAAAAAGTAAATAAGCTGTTTTATTTTAAACTTTTTTGTATGTGTTTTTCGAGAAAGATTTTTCAAAAAGCAACTGCCATGCACAGAGTTTTTGGCTGAAAGCGTCATCTTTGTTATACAGACCTTGTTTATGCCAAATATCCATAATTTCATAGCGGCATTGTATTAAAAGTCGGCATACATTGTGGGGATCTTTTGCTTGACATAGGGTGAAAAGGTGGCGTCCCACCGTAGCTAATTGCGGCAAATGCCCTTTATAAGCACAGTGAAAAGCAAAGTATAAACAAGAATTTCGTGTGGAAACTCTTTGCATAAGCCAGTGAAAAAATTGTTCGTATTCCTGTTTACTTTGCATGGAGTGCAAAAGAATAAAGAGCCAATTTTCAAAGCGAGCTTGGGAGTCATCCATACCCGGTAAGTCTTCGTTACAGGCGATGGTTTCTTTGAGGGCAAGCACCGTCTGTATATTATTCCCTTGTGTATTGCTGGCTTGCAAAGAGGGTGTTGCTTCTGGTGCAGCTTGTGGGGTTGTCGAATGTGTAGAAGAGGTGTTTTTGCTCTCAAATCCCTGCACTCTTTTAAAAAATTCTTTTTCTGCCTTTTCATAAAGAGCCAAGTCTAAGGCGTTACGTTCGTAAAAAGCTTCTTTTACTGTGGCGGGTATGCACCATTTTTCTTTGGTAGATACGTTTTTGTTTACGATAGGTGCGTGTGCCAAAGGGGGAATAATTTCACTTAAAAGTGCTATAGAAGAAGGGAAATATTCTTGTAAACCAAAGCAGGCATAGTTTTCAAAAAGATTTTCTTCTGCTTTGTCTTTACAACCTTGCCCTAGGTAATGGATAAGAATGTTAGGTTCTTGCTGCAAAAGAAGGGTTTCAGGATTTTGTTTGTAGGACGCATCTAGGGGTAAAAGCCATGAAAAAAAACGAATAAGAGACTGAGCCAAAGTCCATGGGTGGCGCAGTATAGTAATGTAATAGTATGCCGTATCCTTGGGTAAAAAATATTCTATGCCACTGACACCGTGCCCATGGTAAAACTCTTTATTCATGGGCACGGCTTTGGGGTCAAAAATATTATGGTGCACGTCGCATGCTTGAGGAAAGCAGCACCGTAATAAATGCGTAAGGCTTAGCCCGCCACATTTGGGAATGTGGTTGTAAAAAAGTACAGGCATAGGACTGTACGTAGGCAAAGTATGACGCAAGCTATAGGATATTTGTTTAGCCATGGGTTCTTTTATTCTTTGGGCATGATGTGGTGAAGCATGGCCACCAAGAAATACCGCTGTATTTTTTTTCTTTCAGCTTGCAAGTTCGTATCCGCTTTAGGATATTCTTGCAATACATCTGTGGTGACGATAGAAGCCTGAGATGTGGCATAAGCTAACATTTTTTCGTCTAAAACGAGACCTTTTTGCCACACAAAGTCTTCATCAGCTGAACGTATGGGGGTAAACCCTTTAGCTTCATGGCGGTCTTTGGCTTTAACAGCTAAATCTTCCAAAGCTGTGTCCATATAGATTATATGCGCATCATCAATGGCAAGGCGTGGCTCGCGCGACATAAATACTTTAGAGCCGGCTTTTAAGGAAAGATCTGTGCTGCTATGTTCTGGGTCGCCCCATGGGGGTACGCCCATGAAGAGTTCAAAGGGAACATAAATGCCTGCTTGCATAAGTGATTGACCGAGAGGTGAAATTCTACCCATCCAACATATGCGCCATTGGTCTAGGGGGTGGTCAAGTTTTTCACACAAATTTATGGTGAAAGCTGCTTCTGCCATAGCTTGCCAAGGCGCCGAATATTCACTGACGCCATTAAACCACGCACAGCTACTTTCATTGGTTAAGAGGGCCAATTGAATTTCAGTAAAACCACAAGCTATATGTAAAGCTTTGGGGTCTTGCTGGGGCACAAGATTTTCCAATTCTTCTGTTTCGATATCCGCACAATCATGAATTGTGTAAGGTAAAGACATATGGTCAAGCTCTTGAATAAATGCCTTAGTTTCATGCTGTGCTTTTTTACCAAGCCACACATGTATATCTGCGGCGCCAAGGGCTTTTTGCCAAGACTGTATTTGTTCTTCCTTGGCCTCACGGGTTTCTTGCAAAATTTGCCAAAAAGTATTTTGCCCAAGTTGGAGAATTTGTAAGAATTTTTTTTGCATATATGCCCCTTCTATGTCATAAAAATTTGCATGGTACTACCTTGTTATTGAAAAAAAGGCACATGCCTAAAGGATAAGAGCATGCTCTCTTTTCAATCGACCGTCATTACTACGCTATCTTGCGCTGTTGTGCAAGATGTGATGGATTCAAAATATATAAATACTTAAGGTTCACCCTTTTATGGGGATAGGCTATGGAAACAGTATACAAAAAAAATCATACATCATGGAAAAGAGATTATCGCGCCCTATGTCAAACGCAAAAAGGGGAGGTGGCTTTTCAGCTTGTATTGGGCGAAAGTGACTTACGTGTGCTTACATGCAATGAAGAAAAAACACTGCCTAGTCAGATGCTCCAAACATTGGGCTCTTTGCGGGCAGATATTTTAAGCTGGAGCCGATTACATCCTGAATTTCGTGCGTCATTGGCGCCATTGCCTATACCAGAAAAAGCGCCGGAGATTATTATTCGCATGTGCCAGGCGGCGATAAAAGCGCAAGTTGGTCCCTTTGCTGCTGTGGCAGGTAGTGTAGCGCAAATGCTGGCAGAAGCGCATAGAAATCCTAACATGATAGTAGAAAATGGCGGTGACGTTTTTATGTTTTCAGAAAAAGCTCGCGTGGTGGCTTTGCTCGCAGATCCTCAAAGTGGTGCTAATATGGGCTTGCAATTTGCAACTCAAGCCTTTCCTTTAGCCTTATGTGCCTCTTCTGCTACCATTGGACATTCCCTAAGTTTGGGACAGGGAGATTTGGCTGTAGTTCGTGCTAAGGATGCTGCTTTAGCCGATGCTGTGGCAACGGCTCTTGGTAATAGAGTGCGTTCGGCGGCCTCAGTGCAAGATGCTCTGGATTTTGGGCAAGGTATTGATGGCGTGCAGGGGCTTTTTGTGCAATGCGATGAGGTTATAGGTGTATGGGGGGATATGGAGCTTGTGGCTTTGTAGTTATAAAACATAGTGTTATAATAAAGTTAGCCAGAAAGTTAAAAAAATATTTCCCTTTTTTCCATTTTTAGATACTATTACTTTGGTCAAAGTTTTTTGTGTTCACAATTTTACGTTCCTCGGAGGAGAGATGAAAAAGTTTTTAGCGCTCGTTTGTGTGTGTATGCTTTCTTTTGCCGGCGTTGCCATGGCTGGTGAGGTTAAAATTGGTTTGATGTGTCCTATGACAGGCAAATGGGCTTCTGAAGGGCAAGATATGAAAAATGTGGTTTCCATGCTTGTGGACGCCATCAATGCCAAAGGTGGTATTAATGGCGATACCATTAATTTAATTGTTGAAGATGATGCTGGTGACCCTCGCAGTGCAGCTCTTGCAGCCCAAAAACTTGCTTCTGCAGGTGCTGTTGCCGTTATTGGTACTTACGGTTCTGCTGTAACTGAAGCTACACAAAACCTTTTAAACGAAGCTGAAGTGGTACAAATTGCAACAGGTGCTACTTCTGTACGTTTAACAGAAAAAGGTTTAAAGAACTTTTTCCGTACATGTCCTCGTGACGATGCTCAAGGCGCCGCCGCAGCTTCTACTATCATGAAGGCTGGCTATAAAAGCGTAGCTTTGTTGCATGACAACTCTTCCTATGCTAAAGGTTTTGCAGAAGAAATTAAAGCTATCTTAGATAAAGAAGGCGTTAAAATTGTTTTCTACGATGCTTTAACCCCTGGTGAACGCGATTATAACGCAATTTTGACCAAATTACGTTCCGCTAGTCCTGAAGCTGTTTTCTTTACAGGCTACTATCCTGAAGCTGGTCTTTTATTACGTCAAAAAAGCGAAATGGGTTGGAATGTTCCCTTTATGGGCGGCGATGCTTCTAACCACCAAGATCTCGTGAAAATTGCTGGTAATAAGGCTGCTAAAGACTACGTCTTCATTAGTCCACCCTTACCACAAGACTTAGATTCTAAAGAAGCTGCTCAATTCTTGGCTGACTACAAAGCTAAGTACAATGCTATTCCTTTGTCCGTATACTCCATTCTCGCTGGCGATGCCTTCAAGGCTCTTGCCGCAGCTTTAGAAGCCGGTAAAAAAACATCTGCTGACATCATGGCTTTCTTACCCACATTAAAAGGCCTTCCCGGTTTCTCTGGTGATGTAGGCTTTAATGCAAAGGGTGACCGCGTTGGTGAATTCTATCGTGCTTACAAAGTAGATGATAAGGGTGCATTTATTTTGCAGCCTTTAAAATAAGCTTAAGTTTTTGACCATAAGGGAGTGGGGCTTGTCTCTACTCCCTTTTTTTTCACAAAAAAAAGGAGAGATTCTTATAAATCTCTCCTTTTTATACAACTAAAATACGTTATTCTAGCAAATCTTATTTGGAGGTGCGGTAATAAAAGCTAGGAGTCCATGTTTCCCAAACCTTACCCACAAGGTCTGGTCCTGGCTCAAGAACTTGACTGCCTGGTTTCCAAGCTGTAGGCGCTACTTGGCACCCTTTGGTGGAGCAAACCAATTGATGCGCTTCAATTTGACGAAGGGCTTCGTCAAAATCACGGCCAACAGGTGCATTAACAATTTCCATACTTTGCACAAGACCATTGGGGTCGATGATAAAGCTACCACGCAAGTTTATGGAATCGTTTTCAGAGAAAACGCCATAGGCTTTGCCAATATGGCCGCAAGCATCAGAAAGTAATGGGAAAGGAGTTTTTTCGCCAATCATTTTGGAAATTTCTTGCTCATCCCACATTTTATGTACAAACACGCTATCCATACTTACGCCTAAAACTTGAACGCCAAGCTTTTCGAAACCATCAATTTTTGCTGCAACTGCAGCAATTTCGGTTACTCAAACAAAGGTAAAGTCGCCGGGGTAAAAGAATAAAAATACCCATTTACCACGATAATCTTGTAAAGATACATCTTTGAATTCTCCGTTTTGATATGCTTTAGCAGCAAAATCTGGAGCATAGTTACCAATCTGAATCATGTGATCCTCCTAAATAAAAGGTCTAAAATAAGAATTATTGCTAATAAGACTTCTTAGAACTATAAAAGAGCGTGGGCTTTGTCAAGAATTTTTATGCAAAAAAACAGAGAAAAAGGATATGCTCGATGAGCACTTTATGGTCTTAGTATTTATAATCAAGATGCTTTTGCTACAAAAATAGTATAAGTGTGCTTTTTAGGCAGGGTAAATTTTTGACTTTGAATTTCTCTTTCAATAGTGTGGCAAGACTTGCATGTTCAGTCACTCTAACATATAGTACCGCATTATTTTTTGGGAGTTATTCATTATGCAAAATTTTGCTCTTCTTTTTCCTGGTCAAGGTGCTCAAGAATTGGGCATGGGGCGCGCCCTTGCCGAACACAGTGCTGATGCCATGGATTTGTGGAAAAAAGCTGAAAATATAAGTAAGTTGCCTTTGCGTGAAATATATTGGGAAGGTGATGACCTTGCCATGAGTGATACTAAAGCTTTACAGCCTGCTTTAACAGTGGTCAATTTGGCTCTTTGGCAAGCTGTGGCTTCTCGCTTTAGCCCCGCGTGCACAGCAGGGCATAGTCTTGGTGAATATGCCAGTCTTGGAGCAGCTAAAGTTCTTTCTTTTGAAAAAATTCTAGAATTAGTCACGTTGCGCGGGCGCCTGATGGCTGAGGCTGATCCTCAAGGTGTTGGTGCCATGGCCGCTATTTTAAAATTAGATCTTGCCCACGTGCAAGAACTGGTGGAGCAATGCGCGGAACAAAGTGGTGAATTATTACGCATAGCCAATTATAATACTCCGGGGCAATTTGTGCTGAGTGGTACAAAAAACTCTATGGAATTGGCTCTTGCTGCGGCTAAAGAAAGAAAAGGCCGTGGTATAGCGCTGAAGGTCAGTGGTGCTTTTCATAGTCCGCTCATGAGCGAAGCCGCACAAGAGCTTGCCCCTGTATTGCAAAAGGCTGACTGGAAAAAACCTATTATGCCTGTGTATTGTAATGTTCATGGCAAAGCTGTGCAAGATGCTGAGCTTTTGTGCCAATGCATGGTGGCTCAAATGACTTCTTCCGTACAGTGGATTGAAACTATGCAGCAGCAACATGAAAATGGCGTGGAAGCGTATTTAGAGGTGGGACCCAAGGCGGTACTTTCTAAAATGGTGAGTCCTTGCCTTGCGTCACTTGGCGTGGAAGGGCCGCGCACAGCTTGCGTAACAAATTTTGATCAAGAAGTAGAATTTTAAGGATATATATATATGGATGCTATACAAGTTGTACGTAAAGCCTTGCAAGATATTGTGCAGGAAATGGGACTGACTTTTCCTGAAAAAATTACCATTGAACCCCCGCGTGATGCAAAACATGGCGGAGATCTTGCCGCTAATGTAGCCATGATGCTGGCAAAAGAGGCTAAAATACCGCCGCGCACCTTGGCAGAAAATATAGCGGAAAAACTTCAGGGTTTTGACTTTGTGCAATTGGTTGAAGTGGCAGGACCCGGATTTTTAAATGTGACTCTTACAGCAGAGTTTTGGCAAGAAAACTTGCTGTATATGGAAAGCATGGGCGAGAAATACGGTGCTCATGTGGTGGATACTCCACAAAAAGTCCAAGTGGAATTTGTTTCAGCAAACCCCACAGGGCCTTTGCATATTGGGCATGGCCGTGGCGCTGCTGTGGGAGATTCTGTAGCCAGAATTTTACAATTCGCCGGTCATGAAGTGCAAAGAGAGTACTATATTAATGATGCGGGTAATCAAATGCGCCTGCTAGGACTTTCTGTATGGCTGCGCGCCCGTGAAATATGCGGCTTGCCTGTAGAATGGCCGGAATCTTATTATAAAGGTGAATATATTGTTGATATAGCAAAAGAAGTTCTTTTGCAAAGTCCCAGTTCCTTAGCTCCCCAAAAAGCAGAAAAGCTGCTGGCGCAGGTTGCGGGGCTTATGGAGATGGAGCCAGAAAAGGCACAAGATATTTGTTATGAATACGCCATGACAAGCATTATGGATGGCATTGAAAAAGACTTAACAGATTTTCGCGTAGGGCATGATGTATGGTTTTCGGAAAAATCGTTGGTAGAGCGCGGCGCCATTGATGCTGCTTTTGCCACGTTAAAAGAAGCCGGTCTTTCTTACGAGAAAGATGGGGCCTTGTGGTTTGCCACTGAAAGTTTAGGCGACGATAAAGATCGTGTGTTGCGTAAATCTGACGGAAGTTTAACGTATTTTGCTTCAGATATCGCCTATCATCACGATAAATTTCAGCGCGGCTTTAATTACCTCATAGATGTATGGGGTGCAGACCATCATGGATATATTCCGCGTATGCGTGCGGCCATAAGTGCCATGGGGCGTGAACAAAAAGATTTTGATGTAGTGCTCATTCAATTGGTGAATTTGTTAAAAAATGGTAAACCTGTGAGCATGTCTACCCGAGCAGGCACCTTTGACACCTTGGCAGAGGTGGTAGAAGAAGTGGGCGTAGATGCTGCGCGTTTTATGTTTCTTTCGCGTAAAAGTGACAGCTCGCTAGACTTTGACTTAGAGCTCGTCAAACAGCGCAGTATGGATAACCCCGTGTACTACGTGCAATATGCCCATGCTAGAATTTGTGCTCTTTTGCGTCGTGGTGCAGAAAGAGGTATGGACTTACCACAAACAACGGTTTTGGCGGACCTTGCCGTGCTCACTCATGCTGATGATTTGATGCTTATTCGCACAGCGGCACGTTTTCCACATGTGGTGAAATTGGCTGCGCAGAATTTGGGCCCACAATTTATGAGTCATTATCTTACAGAGCTGGCCGGTCTTTTGCACTCTTTTTATGGCAGACAGCCTATTTTGCAGGAAGAAAATATACCATTGAGTAAAGCCCGTTTGGCTTTGCTACGTACTGTAGCTAAAGTACTGGCCAATGGTCTAGACTTACTTGGGGTTAGTGCTCCCGATACCATGTAATTTCCATGCTATTCATAACCAGTGAGCGTTTGTTATCATGACACAAAATGTAAAAAAAACACCTGAAGAAACACCTAAGAAATATACATTGAACTTAGATTTCTCTAGTATTATGACGGCTATAACTGTGCTTGTAGGATGCATTGTTATTTCTTTCATGATGGGTGTTATTGTGGGACGTGACGAAGAACCCTTACCGGGCATGCAAAGGATATTGCCTCAAAAGCAAGATGGCACACTCAGCGATGCTGCTACTAAGGATGCACAAGGAAAGGGCTCTACTAAGGAAAATGGAGCCAGTGGCGAAAAAATTATGACGCCGGAAGAGTTGAAGTATGCCTCTGCTTTAAAAGGTAAAGGTGGTAGTTCCGCGGATAAAAAAGGCGATGCAAGCAAACCTGTGGTTACTGCGCCTAAGGGAGATGCTAAAAAAGAAGACGCCACGAAACCTAAAGCTCCTACTAAAGCAACAGATGACGCCCAAGCCTTGTTTGACTTTGTATTTCAAGTCTCTTCTTTAAAAGATGAAAAAGCTGTGGATACTTTGCGTGAACAATTAGAAGGTGAAGGCTTGCGCACGCGTATGAGCAAAAGTGGTGACTACCTTATTGTCTTTGTGCTTTTGCGTGGTACTGTGCAACAAGCACAAGAAGTTCGAGCTCGTATGATTGCTTTGAAACTTGGCGATCCCTTACAAAAACAAAAAACACCGGTGCAATAATATGGGTTTACTTTTATCCTTCTGTGCAAAAATTGGACGGGAAACCATACGCATTCTTGCTCTTATGGGGAGTATTTTTTCTTTTTTTCTTATTTCCTTAAAGCAAATATTTTTAACAAGACACCTTTTTGAAAAATGCCGTGAACAGCTATTTCTCATTGGCAGTAAGTCTTTTTTTCTTATTTTGCTCATAGGAGTTTTTTGCGGTATGGTGCTGGGGTTACAGGGGTATTACACCTTGGTAAAATTTGGCTCTACAGGCATGTTGGGAGCCGCGGTATCTTTAACGCTTATCCGAGAGTTGGGGCCAGTGCTAACGGCTATCATGTTGACGGGGCGTGCAGGTTCTGCCATGACTGCTGAAATAGGTGTTATGCGCATTTCTGATCAGGTAGACGCCTTGGAAGTTATGGATATTAACCCCATAGGTTATTTAGTTAGCCCGCGGCTTTTGGCCGGTGTCTTGTCCTTTCCTCTGCTTACAGCTGTTTTTGATGTCATCGGCATCATAGGCGGCTATCTTACCGGTGTGTTGATGCTAGGTATCAACGAAGGGGCATATTTTTATCAAATTGAAAGCTCTGTTACCATGGCTGATGTGAGCGGTGGTTTCTTAAAGGCCATTACCTTCGGCCTTATTGTTATTACTGTATGTTGTCATCAAGGCTATTATGCCCATGTGCGTCGCGACAGTGTGGGGCCGGCCGCTGTGGGCAATGCTACCACTTCTGCGGTGGTTTTGGCTTGCAGTCTTATCTTGGTGGCAGATTACGTATTGACGTCAATACTTTTATAAATGGAATGCCAAATTACTATGCAAGCATCTACCATTACATTAGAAAATTGCACCATAGGCTATGAAGGTCACGTGGTGGTGCGCGATATACAAGCTCATATTCCTCAAGGTAAAATTACTGTTATCTTAGGGGGGTCCGGCTCTGGTAAATCCACCTTGTTACGACATATAGTAGGGCTTTCTCGGCCCAGT
The DNA here is from genome assembly GCA_964368075.1 of uncultured Desulfovibrionaceae bacterium. GTDB lineage: Bacteria > Desulfobacterota > Desulfovibrionia > Desulfovibrionales > Desulfovibrionaceae > CAYJAD01. Next base: position 42,962 of record CAYJAD010000002.1, read on the forward strand.
TCTGGAAAAATTCTTTTAGGTGATGTAGATTTATTTGCTTTACCTCATAAAGATTTTCGGCGTATGCGACGTCGTATGGGCATGCTTTTTCAAGATGGAGCGCTGCTTGGTGCTTTGTCTTTATTAGATAATGTGGCTTTGCCCTTGCGCGAGCACACAGCTTTGTCTAAATCTGCCATAGAAAAAGCCGCCATGCGCACCCTACGTTTGGTAGGCTTGGACGAATTTGCCACCTTTTACCCTAGCCAGCTTTCTGGTGGCATGCGTAAAAGGGCAGGCTTAGCCCGTGCTATCATAACCGAACCGCCGTATTTATTTTGTGACGAACCTACTTCTGGCCTTGATCCCATTACGGCAGCACAAATGGATCAGATGCTTTTGGAAATGAAAAAAACTTTTCCACATATGACCATGGTGGTGGTAAGTCACGATTTAGAAAGCGTACAATGTATTGCTGATCATGTGTTGGTTTTACATGACAAAGCTTTGATTTTTAATGACAGTAAAGAAGAGTTGCAAAAGAGTGAAAATCCTTACTTGCGAGATTTTTTAGCTCGTAAGGCCAGTCAAGGGCAAAATTCTTTAGGAAATTTTGAAGAACAAGATGCAGAAGTGCATGCCGCCTTGCAAGCATGGATGCAAAAATAAGAGGGAGTTATGAATACATCAAAAGAAATAGCATTAGGTGTCTTTGTACTCATTGGCCTGCTGTGTACCGCCTATTTAACGGTAAAGTTAGGTCGCATGGAAGTTTTTGGTGGTGATGGCTATGAGGTTTCTGCGCGTTTTGGATCTATCTCCGGTTTACGTGTAGGAGCAGCCGTGGAAATTTCCGGTGTACAGGTGGGGCGCGTTTCTAACGTGAGCTTGGATATGGAAAATTCTCAAGCTCACGTTACATTATATCTTGACAAGAAAGTAAAACTTACTGAGGATACTATAGCTTCAGTAAAAACCAGTGGTCTAATTGGCGACAAATACGTTAATCTTTCCCCCGGTGGTGCCGATGAAATATTGGCTCCCGGTGATGTAATAATTGACACGGAATCGGCTGTGGATATAGAATCACTTATAGCAAAATTTGCCTTTGGAGGTGTATAATGCGTCGTTTATATGTTTTTCCTTTAGTACTTTGTATGGTATTGCTTGCAAATACAGCTTTAGCCAATAACCCCGCTGATGCACAAAAAACTTTAGAAGCATCAGTATCACGCATTTTAAATTACTTAAAAGATCCAGGCTATGCTAATCCTAGCACACGACAAAGCTTGAATAATTCTATTAAAAATGAAGTCTATGCCATTTTTGACTTTAGCGAGTTTTCTAAGCGCACTGTGGGTGCTCATTGGAAAAAATTTAATGGGGCTCAGCAACAAGCCTTTAATGATGCCTTTGCCGCTTTGCTTTTTGCAACCTACTTAGATAGTTTTCAAGGCTATAATGGCGAAGTTATCAACTATAATGGACTCATTACCGGTGACAATGGCACCAGAGCTGAAGTGAGAACTTCCATTAAATTAAAAAATGGAAGAACTGTACCCATTAACTATCGTATGTTGCCCAAAGGGGGTACATGGCGTGTGTATGATGTCCTTATTGAAGGCGTAAGCTTGGTAAAAAATTATCGTAGCCAGTTCGGTAGTATTATGGAAAAATCCACACCGGAAGAGCTGACAGCTCGAGTTCGTGAAAGAACACAAGCAGTGCAGAATAAAAAATAAGGTAAGGGCATAGGATGTCTTTCAAAAATATGAGCAAAGTAAGCACGGCATGTCTGCTGTGCTTACTTCTGTGTTTTAATGTAGCTTGTGTGTCGACGCATCAAAGTAGCGTTGGGCAATTGGGTTTTGTAAACCCAGCGGCTTTAAAGGGCTCTTTTGGACAATCTTATGGCAAAAGTGCTGGTGGTGCTAGCCTTGATGATTATGGCGATTCTTCCGGCGGTTTAGATGACTATAGCGACAACGCTGTGAAGCTTCATAGTATTGCCGATCCCCTCGAACCGTGGAATAGATTTTGGTTTGGCGTTAATGACATCTTTTATTTGTATATAGCAAAACCTGCATACAATGCGTATGATGCCGTCGTTAACGATGATGTGCAAAAAGGCATGAGCAATGCTTTAAATAACTTTTTGTTCCCTAGCCGTTTTGTTAATGCTATTTTGCAGGGTAAATTTAAGTTGGCAGGGGTAGAATTAGGACGCTTTATTGTAAATACCACAGTGGGCTTTGGTGGTTTAATTGATGTTACCAAGAGCAAAAAAACTGTGGTGCCTTATACTCGCGAAGGAGAAGATTTTGGTCAAACCTTAGCCCATTGGGGCGTAGGCGATGGCTTTTATCTTGTTTTACCTATTTTGGGGCCGTCTTCTTTGCGTGACGGTACAGGTTCGCTTGTGGACTTTTTTATAGATCCCACATTCTTACTTGATCCGGGTATATCTCAAATTTCCACCGGTGTTGTGGTTGGCCTTTATGGCAATGATGTGGGGGATGTGTTATCAGTGTATCAAACCACAAAAAAAGCTGCGGTTGATCCCTATATTGCCATGCGCGAAGCCTACGTGGCTTTTCGTAAACAGCAAATCTTGCATTAGTGTTTTAGTAAAAAACATTAATTCATTTTGAGACCTCTGTGCAATGAACAGCGCAGAGGTCTTTTTTTACGATAAGGAAAATAGGCGCGTTTTGAAGGGGGTCTGGGGGAAACTTTTTGGCGCAAGCAAAAGTTTCCCTCAGAAAAAATAACTAGCTGATTTTATTTGTTATTGCTGTGTAAATATTGCAACTTTTGCCATAAATCAGCCGCTTTTTTCTTGCCAATACCTTTAATGGCGCTAAGCTCTTCTTGTGTGGCCTGTGTCATGGCCTCGGTACTGTTAAAGTGTTGCCAAAGTAAGCGCGCTGTGTGTGGCCCAATGCCTGGAATGCGCATGAGTTCGCTAGACAGGGCGGCATTATTACGGGCTTGCCTGTGTTTTCCGATGGAATAGCGGTGGGTGCAGTCTCGAATATGTTGCAGGAAAAGCAATTCTGGCGAACCAGTGCGTAAGGGAAGGGGATTACTGCGGTTAGGTAGAAAGATTCTATCGCTTATATTACCTGCTCTGCGATCGGCATGACCGTGTTCGTCTCTGGCCTTGGCAATGGCTGCCAAAGCAAACAGTCCCTCTTGATTTTGCTCTTGCAAGGCGCGTTGCACTGCAGAAAGTTGTCCTTTACCGCCATCAATCAGCAAAACATCTGGCCATGGCGGGCCTGATTCTAAACGGCGCACTACCCATGCTGCAAGGGTGCCGTAATCATCGCTAGTACCATCGGGCATGGCGTATTGCCTGTAGGCCGACGGAAGAGGTTTACCGCCTTCAAAGACCACCATGCCCACACGTGTTTGCATGCCGCTTGTGTGCGAAACGTCAACACATTCAATGCGATGTGGCAAAGATGTTAAATGTAGCGCCGCGGAAAGGCGTTCTTCTAATGTTTGTTCTTTGTGCTTGCGTCCTTCTTCCTTAGCATTGGTGGCGGCCATGTCTACCAGTGCATTTTCTTCGGCATTGCGAGCAGCCACAATGCGTACAGGCCCTTGACGTAGGTCGGAGAGGCTTTGTTCTAAGGCTTTGAACATAGAGCCTTCTTGATTATCATCTTCTTGAGTATTTGGTATCGCACTGGAAGAGGCCAAAGAGTGTTCTGTCGTAGCACCAAGGGGATTTTCCTCATGTTGTGCCTCTTGCGGTAACCAAGGTAAAATAATATATGCTGGCGGGCTGATGGGCCCATAGAATTGCGCTAAAAAAGAAAGCAGTAGTTCAGGCGTATCTTCAAAGTCCAGTGCTGGCCAAAAATAGTTGCGTCCATCCATAAGTACACCACTGCGTACAAATAAAATACCTAAAGCCATACCTTTTTCTACGCAACTGAGACCAATGATATCAAAATCTTTACCGCCGGGTAGCACCACAACTTGTTTTTCAACTGTACGTTGCACGGCTTGTAATTGGTCACGTAGGGTAGCAGCCTTTTCAAACTCTAAGGCTTCAGAAGCTTTTAGCATTTCTTGCTCAAGGCTTAATAATAGTTCAGCAGAACGTCCTGAAAGCAATTCTTGTACTTTTTTTACTCCCTCATAATATTCTATGGAAGTAATCTTTTGCATGCAGGGCGCCGGACATTGCCCCATAAAATGGTACAAACAAGGGCGCACTCTATTACGCATAGCTCTATCTGTGCAGCGCCGTAAGGGAAAAGCTTTATGTAATATTTTCCATGTTTCTCTGGCCGCAATGCTTGAAGTGAAAGGCCCAAAATAGCGAGCTTTATCGCGGGTATTTTTCTGTGTGTTTCGCACAATTTCCACTCGAGGAAAAGGATGTTTAGTGGAAATCTTGAAAAGAATATATTGCTTATCATCTCGTAATACTATGTTATAATGAGGCCTGTGTTTTTTTATAAGGCTGGCTTCTAAAAGTAAGGCCTCCTTTTCTGTATTGGTAGAAATAGTATCCAGATGTGCGGCGTGGCGCATAAGTGCTTGAGTTTTGACAGGTAAGCCTTCTTCACGAAAATAGGAAAGAATACGCTTACGCAAAACACGAGCTTTACCTACATAAATAATGCGACCTAGAGCATTTTTATAAATATAGATGCCTGGAGTAAGTGGCAAAGACGAAGCAAGGGGTTTTTCCATGCCTTTTATATATAGCTGGAGAGGGCATAAGTCAAAAAATAAGGGGGAGGCGGCAAGCTTTTCCATGAGAGGGAGTGAAGGTGTTGCTTTAAAAAATAAGCATGTCAAAAAAATGCCTAATTGTAGATAAGCTCGTTTTAATATATCGAATTAATGAAAGAAAATTAGTTTGGCAAAGCTTTTGCATTATCAATTGCAGTTGGAAAGTAATCAAGGAGGCTACCATGCTTTTTCTACTCGGTGATAGTACAAAGAAAAAAAAGAAGGCGGAAGAACGTCCCGTAAACAATTCTGCCAATGCTAAGGTAAAGGAAATATTCCTTTCAGGACGTTTCCCAGTGGTGACCACACATCAAGTGGAAGGGCGAAAAATCATAAAAGTGCTAGGCCTTGTGTGTTGTCGCGGTTATGATTCTGAAGAAGCTTTTTTTGGTATGGCAGGTAGAGCCATTAGTAAAGGGGCACAAGCCATAGTGGGTTATACAGAAAATGTGGCTTTCCATCCTGATGGCAGTAGATATTTCTCCTGCTTTGGCACCGCTGTCATGTTTGAATACTGCCCTGAGGAGCGCATTCCCTTTATGATGCAACAAGAGTTACGTACTCCCTTAGCAGACAGTATTTAATTTCAAAGTATACTGAAAAAAAAGGCACCGCGAGGTGCCTTTTTTCGTGTAAGAATTAGATTTGTTTGTTAGATACAAAGGCTAAAAAAGTTTTTTTTGCTGATAATGCCTTGATTTTGAAAATTTTTTAATCTTGCTGCATACTGAGGTTAACCTTGAAATCTGGTATGAAAGGGAGTTGCCCACCAGAGTCTTGCCCTCTTGGAATAACAGCTTGTGCTGTGATTTTTTGCGTAAAAATGTTAACAATAGGGGGACTAGAAATGTCAAGATTACCTGTAAAAGTAACGACTATGTCAGAGCCATCATCTTTCACAGAATATGCAATGTTATGCACTGCGGGAGAGAAAGTCCCAGAATCGAAGCTTATGCCTGGGAACACATCATTCAGAGCGTCTCCCAAAACGTATAAGTCCATTCCGGATTGGGAGGTAAGAAAATATATTAAATCTTTATAGGAAGCATCATTACCCAGAAAATCTAAAAATTTATGCTCAGCATAGTGCGCTGAAAGCTTTTCCTTAGAGAACTCTGGATTATCCTGCTTTATGTTTTGCACAAGCTCAAAATCTTCATGGTTTTCTCCTTGTGCTAGCACGCCTTCCGCTCCATCATGCTCAAATTTCATTGTCCCCAAAGTCGGTCTATTGCGGATTAAATCCTTAGCATGCAGCTTTACTATGTCTTCATTAGAGTAGTTGCCTGTTTTTAGTAGCTCATTACTGAGAGTTTTATTGATGAAGGTTTTTAAATTTTCGTTGGCAGTAGAATTGTTTTTAAAATCAGTCTGCTTATTTAAAAGCATATGAAACATTTTTAAGGCTGATACTTTTTTTGATAAGCTAAGTTGAGAGACTTCCGAAAGATTAAAAAGATGATTGGTATAGATTTCTTTTTTTTCTGCAGAAAAACTTCCTTCAGAAATTTCTTTTTTAACACTCTCCATATAACTGCATGCTGTTGCCTGAAGCTTTTGCAGGGTATTTTTTTGTAAGTCAGCGGAGTTGGGGAGATTTTTTATGGAGGCATGAAAGTTTTCTAAAGTTTCACACATTTTTGCAGCTACTTGCCCATTGCGTTGAGCTATATGCATTCTTCCTGTGCTACTCATGTTTCGAAAAGTATCGGCTATGTTTCTACAAAGTTGATGCATCATGCCTATTTCTTTAAGCTCACCATGGGGTTGCACGTCATAAGAAGAAACGGCTGCAGTGGACTGAAATGGGATATTATTAATAGTATTAGACATATAAATCCTTTTTGTTAGGATGAAGAGTTTTTATACACGAATACCTACATTTGCGCAGGATTCTTGCCCAGCATTCACTTCAGCAGTGTTTTTTGTTATATCTTCATAAAACTGTTTCTCATTATCAAAGTATTGTAACAACAGAAAGATCGCTTTCAAAAAGTGAGAGCATTGCTCCATAAAAGAAGGCATGAACGTGAGTTCGTTTTCAACATCTGTCACAAATATTATTTGTTGTGCTGTAATGACAGCATCATCAATACCAAGGCAAACACCATGGTTTTTAGCAAAAAAAGTATTCATAGTTAATAAATAGGCTAATGCTTCAGGTTTATTATTGTGCACCCCCACAGAAGCATGTAATAAAATGCTTTTGTGAGCAGCCTTATAAGCTATAAAAAAAACATACTCACCAAGATGTATGGAAAACATATTTTCGTTTTCCATGGCCATTGCATCTGCACCAAGCTCTTTAACTAAGCTTTCTACAAAGTATTCAAGATTCATATTTTACTCCATGTTTTTTGCTAGTAATGAAGCTTTACAAGGATTCATAGAGATTTCAAAATAATGTCTATAAAGATACTTGTCAAGGCGTGATGTGCATAGCTACCTAAGATCATTTTATGCTGGTGTAATGTTTAATATATCTAGCGAGGCTATTTCTTCTCCGGCTACCCTGGCAGCTTCGGCCATAATGTGCCCTTCGCTTTCCTTCCATGACTGTAGAATTTGTTTTTTAAATTCAGCACTAAAGGATTTTAATTGCTCATCACATAACTTTTCTAAACGTGCCTCACCAAAAATACGACGGCGCAATAAGCCCGGTACAGGCACATATAATACTTTACCTACCACCCACTTATCTAAGTTAAAGACCTTCATGAGCACAAGACCGCTGACACCAAGTAAAGTGGCGGTAATGGGCGCACCTGAAGCCGCCAATGCCGCAAGACCAGGAGCTGCCACCATGGTGGCCATTTCTGCGGCGTTGCGGTCTTGACTGAGGGTGGATTTTCCCAATTCTTCGCCCATGCGTGCGATGAAGTTATCCATGGCTAAGGCTATCCACGTTTGTTCCAAGCGTTCAGGTACAATGGGAATGCCTTTTTCGTGAAACCAGTCTTTAAGTTCTTTACGGCAAGCGTCTACAATATTACGTCCCATACGAGTCATGGCTGTATCTAGTAAGCCTTGAATGCGGCTCTCTTCTTCTACAAGGGCTTTGGCTATGCCTTCCATAAGTTTGGAAAGGGAACCGCCTTCTTCTCTGTAGCGTCGAAATTCCGGTAACAACACAACATTGCGTAAGAAAGCACCCATATCCTGCATAAGCATATGGGAGCCATTTTCTAAAATGCGTTCAATGCCATGGCGGCGAATGCGTTCATTCATAAAAGAAGGCAATTCTGTTTGTAAAGCTTGGCGCCCTTCACGCAAATGCGCTGCTAATATGTCATATTGTGCTAGTCCCTTGGCAATATCAGCGTAGGGTTCATCGCCAATAAGAATTTTGCTATTATTGCCCAGTGTTTGGCGTACTACATCAAGCACAAAGGGCCAAGCGCTACTGCCACCCGTGAGTAATACAAGAGGTTTATCCGCTAAAGGGGAGAGGTCTGCGTCTGGGGCAGAGCGTACATTTTTGAGCGTCTCAAGAAAGGCGTCTTCAAACCAAGAGACTAAATCTGTTTGTTTACCTTGTAAAAGGCCTTGCCCTCGGGTGGAAAGGCCGGCTCTGTCGCCGTGTTCTTGTAAGGAGAGTAAAAAATCTTTGCTGGCCACATAGCGCCCGGCTCTTTCCATAAATTGAGACCACGTAAAATGTTCAATATAGGCTGAGCATTCTTGTACATTTTTACCATCAAAGTACGACCAGCGTACACGTATGGTCATGCTTTGTTCTCTATTGGTATGCATGGCAGCAGAAAATTCTTCTTTAGCACGGCGACAGGCTACCCAATGAACATAGTATGTATTATTTTGTGAGTATAAGTGTTGCTCAAGACCGGGGTTATGTTCCAAAAGAATTTGGTAAAAAAGATCATCGAATAATCTGCCCCCGTAGAGCATATCTCCGTAACGACCCACCACATCGGCGCGACGCAAGTAGGCAAAATCGCAAGTGCCACCGCCAAAGTCTACAGTAAGAACTCCCTTAGCCGCCACAGAAGGGGGCAAAGCGCCGCTGGCAATATAATGTAGTAAAGCGCCCATGGGTTCGCGTAAAAATTGGGCATTGTTCCACCCTGTGTCATGCAGGCATTGACGCAAAACTTGCTGATAGTGATTTTCCGCTTGCGAGGGAATGCCTACCAGCATATGCCCTTCATGTTTTTGCTTTGCAGGGGGCTGTAGGTCAGTGCTGTTTTCGGTACTTTCAGCAGGCTTTGTCTTGCTGTCAACAGGGTGCAAGGGCACGTTTTTTCGTAGAAGCCGCAAAAAATCCAGCATATACCGTTTAGCATTTTCATTGACGGCAATATCTGGTTTGAATTGGCTATGCAAACTATAATGTTTGCGTTCTTCATCGCCTGCTTCGCCAAATTCGTATTCTGCAGCAGCTCCTATTAAAAAAGCTTTATCATCTTTATAGAGAACCAAGGTAGGAATAGCACCGCCCAAAGCCGGATTATGCCATTGATGAGGTTTAATGACGGTGACTTGCCCATCATTTAATTCTGTATGGCACGCGGCTATGCATGTGTTGCTTGTGCCCAAATCCATGGCCATGACATGCGTTTTCTTCTGCATTATTTCCTCACCTTGCGAACTGTTCCTTTGCGTACTAAAATTCCTTGTTCTAAAATAGGGGGCTCATCCACATAGCAAGCATCACCCCAAGTAATATGCCCAAGAGGGGTATAGCGGTCTGTCATTTCTTCAGACCATACAAGCTTGCCTTGCTCTCTGGTTACTTCTATGCCGAGGCGGCGTAACCTTTCTTCAAGCCATTGTTGTCGTGCTTCGGGCAGTTCCCCTGCCAAAGAGTAAAGCTCGCTGCCTACTTTTTTCCAGGCATCTTTACTGGGGTCATTTTTCAGTTGGATATTTTCAAAAAGTAAAGGGCCTATACGGCTTGCCCCTGCCCACCATTGATGTGCCGCCATGGAAAGTTTTTCTTCAAAGTCTTGCTGGTCAAAATGAAGAGGGCGTTTTAAGAAAAGTGCAAAAAGAAAAGTAAATAACAAGACTCCATAAATATTATTGAAGAAAGGGAGGGCTTGCCCACTAGTTAAAAAATGCCCTACCATTTGCACCATATGCAAGGGGCCTAATTGTCCACTAAAAATATCGCGGGCTAAAGCCAAAGCCAGTGCGCCTACCCAGACCAAGGAGGCAAGGCGAGTAAAGGGTTTCCAATGGTACCTTGAGCCAAATATTTGTATGCTGTTGCGACGCATGGCGGTTATAAAATATTCTGCTGACCATAGGGCGCCCATGACTCCTATTAACCCACAAATAATTGTTAAACTGGTACTTTGTGTGCTTTGAGTAGCATTTTCAGTGCCGGGTAAAAATACAGCGTCAAAAAGCCCCACGGAAAGCAAGGCTTGACCCAAGGCAAAGCCTAAAATTAAGCCCAAAATGGCTAATAGGGCTGAACGCCACGCGGAAAAATGTGTTACTTTACGTACAGGGGGAAGAAGCAAGGGTGGCAGCATGTCGCGCCACAATTCTTCTTGTGAAAGGCTTATATCTTCGTGATCGGTATTTTGATTTTTTTCTTGCGGCACAAGGCTGTCTTGCATAAGTTGACGTACAAGTCGTATCCTTGTGTCAAAAATACGTCCCTGTAAAAACCTTTCATCGGGGGCTAGAGGCATATTTTGTGTGGCGTCTTGAATTATAAGCTCCACACCGGTCATGGCATTTTGAGGCACAACAACGGTGGGAAGATGCGCCCGGTCTATTTCTGCCGCGGGTAACGGGGCAGTATCTTCTTGAGTTGACATATATGTATCCTTCATATGTTTTAGCAGAGCGGATGACGTTGAATTATATATTTATCTGTCCGTTTTATATACGAGATAATGCGTATAGTTCTCTGCTGAAAAGCCTTAACAGCCTGTTAAATAACAACTTCCTCTGGATAGATGGCCTCCATGGAAGCCTTAAATGCGGCAAAAGTGCCGGCCTCAATGGCAACGCGGGCACGACGCACCGTGTCTAAAAAATAGGTCAAATTATGTAAGGAATTTAATCTGTAGGCCAGTAATTCATGGCTTACATAAAGATGACGCAAATAGGCTTTGCTAAAAGTGCGACAGGTGTAGCAAGAGCAAGCAGGGTCAAGACTGCTATCGTCTTCGGCAAATTCTTTACGTTTAATGTTTATTTTGCCAAGGGAAGTGTATAAGGTGCCGTTACGAGCATTGCGCGTGGGTAAAACGCAGTCAAACATATCAATTCCGGCGGCAATACCATTAACAATGTCTAGTGGTGTGCCTACGCCCATAAGATAACGGGCTTTATCTTTGGGGAGCAGAGGTGCCGTATAATAGAGAAATTCCATGAGGATTTCTTTACTTTCCCCCACAGAAAGACCGCCGATGGCAAAGCCGTCAAAATCAAGACCGCATAATTCTTCTACCGAGCGCTGTCGCAAATCTTTAAAGAATCCCCCTTGGGTAATGGCAAAAAGTAAGTTGGGGGCAGTGCCGGCAGGGTAAGCTTGGCGTGCGCGTTTGGCCCATCGCGTGGTAAGAGCTAGAGATTTTTCGGTATAGGCATAATCACTGCCATAAGCTACGCACTCGTCTAGCACCATCATGATGTCGGAGTTGAGATTGCGTTGAATTTTGATGACATTTTCCGGCGTGAAAAAATGTTTCGAACCATCAATATGAGAACGAAACTCTACACCTTCTTCACTGATTTTACGAAGATCGTTAAGGCTAAAGACCTGAAAACCACCACTGTCGGTTAAAATAGGTTTGTCCCAAGCGGAAAAACCGTGCAATCCACCGCGCCGCGCTACTAAGTCGTCGCCGGGGCGTAAATAGAGGTGATAGGTATTACCCAAGATGATTTCTGCTTGAATGTCGTGTAAATCATCGGGAGCAATAGCTTTTACAGAACCTACCGTACCCACAGGCATGAAGATGGGTGTTTGAATATCTCCATGGGCTGTGCGTAAAACGCCAGTTCGCGCCGCGCCGTCTTGTGCCTTAAGCGTAAATGTTTTTTCCATGGTTAATACTATAAAGCCATTGGGGCAGTTAGGCAAGAGCCTATTTGACCATAAGAGCCATATGGGATACAAGTTGCATTTGCTATAGCATCTACAATATAATGTAGAGTAGGGAGTAGAAGTATGGATATTTTTGAAGTGTTATTTACGCGACGCAGTATACGAAAATTTACAGCAGAACCTGTAAGCGATGCTCATGTACAGCGCATGTTAGAAGCTGCCATGGCCGCACCCAGCGCCGGCAATTCTCAGCCATGGCGTTTTATTGTGGTGCGCGAAAAAGAAACCATGCAAGCCATTGCTGCGCGTAACCCTTATGCGCAAATGGCCAAGGATGCTTCTGTGTGCATAGTAGTTTGTGCTGACTTGCAGGCGGAAAAATACCCAGGGTATTGGCAACAAGATTGCTCGGCAGCTTTGCAAAATATGTTGCTGGCAGGGCGAGCCCTTGGCATTGGCACTGTGTGGACAGGCGTGTATCCCGATGAAGAAAGGATTGAGGCTTTTGATACGCTGTTTTCTTTACCTAAACATGCCCATGTGCTGGGTGTGGTGGTGTGCGGACACCCTGATCAGCCTTTCAAGGCACGAGATACCTTTGCCCCAGAAAAAATATTTAATGAAACATGGGGAAATGGCACAAGTTAACTGTTTTTAATGATAGAGAAAAAGAAGGGTGATAAGGCTTACGCTTTTTTTCTTGACATCTAAAATATTTTGTTTACTCTTGTGCTCCCAAAAAAATTTTACGCCTTAGGCGTATCGGAGGATGATTATGGCTCTTTTAGAAAATGCCGTTAAAACCCCTGAAGGCGTTGTGCTCAACGGCTTTACCCTTTCTCCCATCGTGGAACAATGTGACGGCTGTGGTCGCGTGCGTGAGTTTGAAGAAGAAAAATTCTGCTCTACTTATCCTACACCTGCTCGTAAATGGGTGGGAGGAAACTGTAACTTCTCTACGCACGTTAAAGTTGCCGCTGCTAAAGCCGCTAAGGTTAACCCATTGAAAGCATCTAAGCGTGCTGCCAAGGGTCGCAAGTAGGCTATACTATTTTTGGGCAAAAGCCCGAAGAAGCAAAAAAACGCAGGCTCCGCAGTGTATTTTACCTGAGGCGTCTGCGTTTTTATTTTGTAGGCGCTTTTTCAACGACCTGCGAAGTTTTTGCGCGAGGAATTGCATAAAAGTTTAGGAAACTTTGGTGAAGCCCGTGTTTCCTCTAAAGTGTATGGGAAATTATGAATACGTTGTATGATGTTATTGTGGTGGGAGCAGGACATGCCGGTTGTGAGGCCTCCATGGCGCTAGCTCGTTTAGGGCATAAAACTCTCTTAATCACAGGTAATATAGATCGCATAGGACACCTTTCTTGTAACCCTGCCATAGGGGGCTTGGCTAAGGGGCATATGGTGCGCGAAATTGACGCATTGGGTGGCATGATGGGGCTTTGGGCCGATGCCGCCGGCGTACAATTTCGTATTTTGAATATGAGTAAAGGCCCTGCTGTGCGTGCTACTCGGGCGCAAATGGATAGAGATGCTTATATTCATGCGGTAAAGCAAAGTATTTTCAGTGAACCACATTTGCATGTATGGCAAGATACTGTGGAAAATCTTCTGCAAGAAGAGGGCAAGGTCTGTGGTGTACTCACGGCCTTAGGGCGCTCTTTTCAAGCAGAGCATGTGCTCTTAACCACAGGAACTTTTTTGTGCGGGCGCATTCATATTGGTATGACGCATCAAAGTGGTGGTCGCTTGGGAGATGCCCCAGCCACACAGCTAACGCAATCTTTGCAGGAGCTTGGTTTAGAAACGGGACGTTTAAAAACGGGCACTACCCCGCGTCTTTTGCGTACTTCCATTGATTTTTCCAAAATGGAAGAACAAGAAGGGGATGACCCGCAGGCCGAAACCTTTGAGGGTTTTAGCTTTCATGGGCCGCGTCCTCCCTTACCGCAAGTTTCTTGCTACATTACCTGGACCAATGCTGATACCCATGCCATGATACGCACAGGTTTTGATCGTTCTCCTTTATTTACCGGCGTCATTGAAGGTACGGGCGCGCGTTATTGTCCTTCCATTGAAGATAAAATTGCTCGCTTTCCCGATAGAGAAAGACATCAAGTATTTATTGAACCAGAAGGCTATGAAAGTGCAGAATGCTATGTGAATGGCGTATCTACTTCTTTACCGCTGGATGTGCAATTGGGCTTGTTGGCCACCATCCCCGGCCTTGAACACGCGCATATGTTGCGCCCAGGCTATGCCATTGAATACGATTATGTAAATCCGGTACAATTGCATCCCACTTTAGAAACACGCAAAGTGCCGCATCTTTGGCTAGCTGGGCAGATTAACGGCACTTCTGGTTATGAAGAGGCCGCTGCGCAAGGTTTATGGGCTGCATTAAATATTTCTAATAAAATGCGTGATTTACCGCCGTTTATTCTAGGGCGGGAAGAAGCCTATATGGCTGTGCTTATAGATGATTTGGTCACTCTTGGAACCTTAGAGCCCTATCGCATGTTTACTTCACGAGCCGAACATCGTTTGTTATTACGCGAAAGCAATGCCGATGCACGATTGACCGCCAAAGGTCGCGCTTTAGGTCTTGTACAAGATGCTCAATGGGAAAATTTTCAGCAAAAAATGCAGGATGTGTCTGCCTTAAATACTCTTTTAGAAAATAAACGTGTCAGCCCCACGGCACAGTTGAATGCTATTTTAGAAGCGGCAGGGGAAAAGCCAGCGCAAAATGGCGCGTCTTTGGCAGAGCTATTACGGCGTCCGCATATTACCTTAGAGCAATTACTTCCCTTGTGTGAAGAACTTGCGCAATTTAGCAAGCATGTACAGGCTGAAAGTCAGACTCAAATTAAATATGCCGGCTATTTGCAAAGGCAAGAACAGCTAGTGCAAAGAGCTGCGCGCATAGAGAATACGCCTTTACCGCAAGATATGCCTTATGCTGAGGTGGCGGGGCTTTCGCGTGAAGTGCAAGAGAAATTATTGGCTTTAAGGCCGCATACCTTGGGACAAGCAGGGCGTATATCTGGTGTGACGCCGGCGGCCATTGCCTGTTTGGAAATTCATTTGCGTAAGATGGGCTTGTTGCAAAAGAGGGGATAGGAAGTATTTTAAGACTTTTGCACAATTCATTATGCGACCCCTTATTTAGAGAAAGAGCCCTGTATGGTGTGCTATACAGGGCTCTTCATTTATTAACGCATGTCTGTAACGCGTTTAGATTTTCCAAAAGTACGTGGCAAGGTCCCACTGTCTACTATTTTCACTTCTACACGAGCCATGAGGCTTTTATGTAACTTTCGGCTTATGTTTTCTGCCAAAGTCACATCGCAGTCGCTACTTGCTAATTCTTTTCTTTCCACATGCAAAGCCATATGGTCCATAGAATTTTCATCGCGACGTAGTTTAACATGATACTCTCCGCCAAGTTCTGGAAACTGCCCAATAATATCCATAATTTGCCCTGGATAGATATTAACACCACGAAAAATAATCATATCATCACTGCGCCCTAAAATAATATCATGTCGCGGAATATGTCGTCCGCAAGCACAATTTCCTGAGATAAAGCGGGAAAGGTCGCGCGTGCGATAACGAATAAGGGGGCTTGCCTCCTTACATAATGAGGTCACTACCATTTCTCCCACCTCACCGGGGGCCACAGGCTCCAGGGTGTCAGGATTGATGATTTCTATGTAGAAAAGATCGGGCCAATAGTGCAAGCCGTTGTGAGCATCGCATTCAATGGCCGTACCCGGTCCATACATCTCTGTCATGCCAGCAATATCATAACTGTCTTCAAGGCCAAGTTTGCTTTCAATGGCCTCACGCATTTTAGCGCTGCGTGTCTCTGCACCACAAATAACCTTGCGTAAATGTATTTTATCTTTAAGGTTATAGCGCTCAACTTCTTCTGCCACCAGCAAGGCCATAGAGGAGGTAGCCCCAAGGCAGGTGGTTTGCATGTCTTGTAAAAGCTGAATATGCATTTCCATATTGCCGGGCCCTACGGGTATGGTGAGGGCGCCCAAGGCTTCGGCTCCTAGTTGGAAGCCTGCCCCAGCCGTCCATAAACCGTAGCCCACAGCTACTTGTACCCTGTCAAGTGGCGTTAAACCGGCCATGGTATAACAGCGCGCCATTTGCAGGGTAAAGGTGTCTAAATCTTTTTGTGAATATGCTAAAATTTTACGCTTGCCCGTGGTGCCGGAAGAAGCGTGAATACGCACCACATCTTTTTCTGGTACACTTAATAAGGGGAGGGGATAGCCCTGACGTAAATCTTCCACGGAAGTGAAAGGGAGCTTGCGGATATCATCAAGGCTTTTAATGTCTTCAGCCTGTATTTTGCCTAGTTTTTCACAGTATTGAGGGCTGTTTTGAGCCTGACGTAAGGTAAAGCGTATGCCTTCTAATTGCACAGCTTCTAGTTGTTGTCCATCTTTAGCTTTGTCATCGAGTTCTTGTATGTTTTTTAAGAAGTGATTAGTATTATTCATAATATCCCCAAAAATTCAAACTTTGTGTTATTGCTTTTTATTGTAAAAAAAGGTATAGGTTCGCCCATTGGCGGGCGGCCTTTAGGTGTAATGTTTTCTATTGTAATCTCTGTGTATATTTTTAAGATTTCATTATGGTTATGCCTTAGCAGATTTTGCCTCCCTTGAAAAGGGATACTGTATACTAAAGTGAATTTTTACATATTTTTTATTTCGTGAATGAGGAGTCGTTATGCGTATACTTGTAGTTGGTTCCGGCGGTAGGGAACATGCCTTGGTATGGAAGTTACAACAAAGTTCTACAGTTACCGAGATTTATATAGCCCCCGGTAATGGGGGAACGGTGCTTGAAAAGGTGACTAATGTAGATATAGCTGCGGATGATGTGGCTGCTCTCGTAAATTTTGCCCGTAATGAGCATATAGATTTGGTCATTCCCGGTCCTGAACTGCCCTTAACCTTGGGCATTGTAGATCTTATGCATGAAGCTGGCATAGCGTGTTTTGGGCCGGATAAATATTGCGCTCAATTAGAAGGTAGTAAAGCTTTTGCCAAGGGAATTATGGCCAAGGGAAATGTGCCTTGCGCTGCTGGGGCGCATTTTAGTAATCATGCGGCAGCCTGCGCCTACGTGCGCGAAAAAGGCGCTCCTTGTGTAGTAAAAGCCGATGGCCTTGCGGCCGGAAAGGGTGTAGTCGTAGCGCAAACGGTAGAAGAAGCCTTAGAAGCCCTTGATGACATTATGCTCAATCAGGTGCACGGTACAGCCGGCATTGCTGTTGTTATCGAAGAATGCTTAGTGGGTGAAGAAGTTTCTTTCCTTTGTTTTTGCGATGGGAAAACTGCCGTAGCTTTGCCCTCTTCGCAAGATCACAAAGCTGTTTTTGATGGCGATAAAGGCCCAAATACTGGTGGTATGGGGGCATACTCGCCGGCACCTATTTTACAAGAAGACCGCTATAAAGAGCTTCTTGAATTAACTATTCTACCCATCTTACAAGTTTTTGGCACCACCAATCGCCCCTTTAAAGGCATTCTCTATGCCGGTATTATGATGACCAAAGATGGGCCTAAGGTATTAGAATATAACACGCGCTTTGGTGATCCTGAGTGTCAACCTTTGCTAATGCGTCTCAAAACGCCCCTTGATCAAATTATGCAAGCCTGTGTGAAAGGTAGATTGCATACCATCTCCATAGAATATAGTAATGAAGTGGCGGTGGGTGTGGTGCTTGCTGCGGCTGGGTATCCTTCTAAATACCGCACAGGCATGGAAATTAATGGCATAGAAGAAGCCGAGGTCACAGGTGATGTGAAGGTGTTCCATAGCGGTACCGAAGTAAAAGACGGAAAGATTCTGGCCAAGGGGGGGCGTGTGCTTTGTGTCACTGCCTTAGGGAGTGATTTAGAAGAGGCGCAGAAAAAAGCTTATGCGGCCATGGGAAAAATACAAATGAATAACGGCTATTATCGCTCTGATATAGCCTTAAAAGGCATTGAACGCCTACAAGGATAATATGATGGCAAAAGTTGCAATTTTCATGGGTTCCATTTCTGATGAAGCCCAAGTAAGTCCCTGTGTGGATATTTTAAAAAAATTGGATATTCCTTATTGTTTCACGGTGACTTCAGCACACCGTACCCCTGAACGTACGGAAAAGCTTGTGGATGAGTTGGAAAAGGTAGGCGTGCAAGTGTTTATTTGTGCTGCAGGTATGGCAGCGCACTTGGCCGGTGCTGTGGCAGCACGTACCATTAAGCCTGTTATTGGTATTCCGGTATCCGGCGCAGCTTTGGCAGGAGCAGACGCTCTGTATTCCACAGTGCAAATGCCTCCCGGTTTTCCTGTGGCTACTGTTGCTACAGATAAAGCCGGCGCACGTAATGCCGCATGGCTGGCTGCGCAAATTTTGGGCTTGCAAGATGCTTCTTTAGCAGAAAAAGTACGTGCTGAACGTGAAAAGTTCAAAAGTGATGTGGAAAAAGCCGGTGCGGAAATCATGGTTAAGTACCAATCGTACACATTGTAAAAAAATCTGCGTATAAAGCGCGTGTATAGAGAAAAGCATGGGTTGTGAATGAACAATCCATGCTTTTTTGTTAGGTAATGTCGCAAATTTCAGAAGAGAATATTCCTTATATCTATGACTAGCTTGACTTTGTATGTCTAATAAGATATTTCGTCATTTAACGAAACGAAAGAGGTGTCTTATGTTTCACTTTTGTAATTTGGCTAAGGCTTTGGGCGATGAGAATCGCGTGCGTATACTCATGATTTTAAAAGACGCACCGCTATGTGTCTGTCAATTAACGGCTTTACTTGATTTGGCCCCATCTACTACCTCTAAGCACTTGTCTATTTTGCGGCAAGCACAGCTTATTGAATGTGTGAAAAATGGACGTTGGGCCTATTATCAATTACCCAAAAATCCGGCCAATGCCTCCATTGGCGCCGCATTATTATGGGTACATGAAAGCTTAAAAGACAGCGCCCGAATTTTAGAAGATAAAGAGCGTTTAATTTGCGTTCTTGAACAAGAAAAGGGAGCTTTTGGTGGAGATAATTGCGAAGAAAACGGACATTTGGCCTACTTGCATTCCCTAGCAGAAGAACCTTTACAAACACATTTAAAAAAGGACGATGCATAATGGTTCATTTTTATAAAGTGCAGAAATTGCATTGCAGCGGTTGCGCTGCGCGTATAGAGGAAGCTCTTTTATGTATGGAAGGGGTAGAAGGGGCTAGTGTTGATATGGATTCAAAAAAACTTCGCCTTGAAAGTGTTCAAAAACCTTCTTTGGAAGCCATGAATGCCATAGTAGATGGAGTAGAAAAAGGTACTTATTTAGAACTTTTAGAAGAAACTAAAAAAGCAACGACCATAATAAAAACTTTTTATACAGTGCAAAAGCTTCATTGCAGTGGCTGTGCTGCTCGTATAGAAGAAGCTCTTTTACGTCTGGAAGGTGTGGAGGGTGCCAGTATTGATATGCAAACGCGCAAATTGCGGTTAGAAAGTCTGGTAACACCTTCTTTGGAGGCTATGAATGCCATTGTTGATGATATTGAAAGAGGCACCTATTTAGAGTTTTTAGAAGAAACACAGCAAGTAACAGGGCAGCAAAAGAAGGTGGTTGAACACGAGGACGAGGAAATGCACGGTCCCACGGTAAAGACCATGATTATTTGTGGTGTGCTTATGGTCATAGGTTTATTGGCTGAAGCATTTGTGCCTGCAGTAGAAAGTAGTGCCACTCTTGGCCGTGTTGTGACGCTTTTTTGCTTTGCCATACCCTATGTTTTATGTGGGCACTCCGTACTTATGGAAGGCTGGGAATCTTTCAAAAAGAAAGATTTTTTTAATGAATTTACTCTTATGGGTGGTGCCACCATTGCTGCCATCATCATTGGTCATTTAGAAGAAGCTGTGGGCGTTATGCTTTTTTATTGCATAGGCGAATATGTGCAAGAAAAGGCCGCCGGAAAATCTCGTCACTCTATACGCGCTCTATTGGCGGCCAAGCCTTCCATTGCGCATGTTTGCGATGCCAAAGGCCACAATGCGCAAGATGTTGACCCTGAAAATGTGGCTTTAGGTGCCTATGTGCTGGTGCGTCCCGGGGAAAAAATTCCGCTTGATGGCGTGGTAGTTGATGGTGTTTCTGAAGTAGACACAGCGCCGCTTACGGGGGAATCCATGCCGGTATTGGCTGAAGATGGTAAACATGTTTTTGCTGGCTGTATTAATAAAGATAGTGCCTTAGTTATTCAAGTTACCGAGGTTTTCCAAAATACCTCTGTGGCTCGTATTCTGGAAATGGTAGAAAGTGCCAATGCTCGTAAAGCACCTACCGAACGTTTTATTACTCGTTTTGCCAGGTACTATACCCCCGGCGTAGTGGCTGCAGCCACACTTGTAGCTGTGCTTCCTCCACTTTTTGGTGGTGGTGATTTTTCTGAATGGGTGTATAAGGCTCTTGTTCTATTGGTTGTTTCTTGCCCTTGTGCCCTTATTATCTCTATACCTTTGGGCTATTTTGGTGGCATTGGTGCGGCCTCGCGTAGGGGTATCCTTATAAAAGGGGGCTATGTATTAGACGCTTTGCAGCATGTAAAAGTAGCTGCTTTTGATAAAACGGGCACGCTTACCCACGGTACTTTTAGCATTACAAAAAAACACACGGCTGACGGGGTTAGTGAAGATGAGCTCTCTTCCTGGGCAGGTCTTGCAGAAAGTCGCTCAAATCACCCTTTAGCCAAGGCCATTGTAAAGGATTGTCTGCTAAAGCATGGAAAAATGCGCCCCGTAGAACAATTGCATGTGCAAGAAGTGGCCGGAAAGGGTGTTATTGCAGAAGCAGATACCGATGTTATTGTGGTGGGAACTCAAGAATTTTTGACTTCTCTGCCGGAAATACGCGGCATCCCACAAGCTAATGTGCTTAGTGAGCTTGTGGCAGAGGGCGGCAGTTTGGCGCTTGTTGCAAAAAATAATCACTATATGGGCTGTCTGGTGGGGGCTGATACTTTACGTCCTGAGGCCGCTGAAGCCCTAAGCGCACTACGTCACGAGGGCATAGAAACTTTGGCTATGCTGACAGGTGATCACGATGTTGGCGCGCAGACCATAGCTAAACAACTTCCTCTAGATGTGGTGAAAAGTCGTCTGTTACCGCAAGATAAAGCTTCTGTGTTAGAAGGCCTTGCACCAACCAAGGAAACCTTGTTTATGGGTGATGGTATCAACGATGCCCCTGTTTTAGCCACAGCAGGCATTGGTATAGCCATGGGGGGACTGGGCTCTGAGGCCGCTGTTGAAACTGCAGATGTGGTTGTACTAGATGATAGCCCAGCACGTGTGCCGGAATTGTTGCGCATTGCTGCCAAAACACGTCAAATTGTCTGGCAAAATATTGTTATGGCACTGAGTATTAAGGCGCTTTTTGTGTGCCTTGGTATTGTGGGTGTTTCCGGACTTTGGGAAGCTGTGTTTGCCGATGTAGGTGTGGCGTTGATGGCAGTTCTTAATGCCAGTCGAGCCATGAAGATATAGATAGTATTTTATGAAAATGAAAAATGAATTCAAAATCAATAAATAAAAAAATTAAAATTTTATCTATTTGATTTCTATTAAGTTTATTTTTTATTAGATTCTAACAAGAGATATTTTTCTTGCAAATATAGAACTTTTTTTGCATGCTTGTTTTAAGGCGCTTTGTTGCAAAACAAGCATGCATAAAAAAGTATTTTACATAAGGAGCAAGAAATGATTACTCGCTTTGGAACTGCTAAAGAAATGATTGTACAAGATATTGAAGAAAATGGTGTTCCCCATTTGCTTGCCATTGATCAACGTGGTCTCTATTTGACCACAAGCCGCTATGTGGATAGGGATCTTTCTGATCCTAACAGAAATAGCGATAGGGTGCTGA
The DNA here is from genome assembly GCA_964368075.1 of uncultured Desulfovibrionaceae bacterium. GTDB lineage: Bacteria > Desulfobacterota > Desulfovibrionia > Desulfovibrionales > Desulfovibrionaceae > CAYJAD01. Next base: position 64,679 of record CAYJAD010000002.1, read on the forward strand.
TGGAACAAAGGATTACTGCTTTAAATATTGACTGCAAAAGTTTTTTTGAGGAAAATAAGCATCTTATTCAGGCTATGCCTAAGAGTACAGCCGTTAAAGTTAACCCATTAAAGGCTTCTAAGCGTAGTATGAAGAAATAAGTAGTATAGCGACTCACAGGTAATATTTTGTAGTACAGATACTACTGTGTAAAAAGTAACAAAAAGGGAAAAAACATAAAGAAAAATGAGATTGTAAAGTATTTGTACCTATTTTTTTGCATTTTTCTTTACAGAAGCAAAATTTCAGAGTAAACTGACCATGAAAAGCTGAGAAATAGCATTCTTTTGTTGAATGTATTCAACTGTTAGAGAAAGGGTTTTGCATAATTTCTTTATACGCAGTTTTTTCTGCTATGCAAAAATGCGTATAGAAAAAAATATTGTGTAGAAGTCTTGAAGAGGAAATGTGTAATTACAGGAGGCTGTTTTATGGGTATGTTTCATTTTTCTGGTAAAAGTAAAGTAAAGCTTTCCCTTATTGTGGTGGCCTTGCTATTGACGGCTCCTTTGGTGGGGTGTGGTGGATGTTCTGGTGTACAGCAAGAGCTCGATGATGACGACGATGACGATGATGACGATGATAAAAAGAAGAAAAAAAAGTATTCATCTTCTAAATCATCTTCAAAGTCATCTTCTAAGTCTTCTTCCAAATCCTCCTCAAAGAAGAAATAGTTACTATTTTAGATTAGCATAAAGTTTTCAAAGGAAAAGGTGCTTGTTTTATTTGAACAAGCACCTTTTTTATTTTAGTAGATACTGAAAAAAGGCTTCATCAGTGCTTTCTTCGTTTTGGCATACTATCTGCATCTCCTTCTACACGTACTGTATTCTAAAGAAAGCTCTTTAGGTAAAATAACGGTGTGTAGGAGGATTTTTTCATGCAAGATATGATGTTTAGTGCAGTTTTTGGTGCTTTATCCACAGAACACCGCATGAATTTCATTGCCAATAATTTGGCAAATGTGAATACCAATGGCTATAAGCAAGATAAGCTTGCCTTTAAAGATACCATGGCTTCTTTTGCGCATGATGAAGTTCGCGAGCCTTTAATGCATTGCCGTTCTGAGCCTCTCTTTCCAGAACCTAAAAACCTAGCTCGCCCGCGTATTGCCGTGAGTAAAACAGATTTTTCTCAAGGTTCTATGAAGTTTACCGGTGATCCGCTGGATGTATCTCTTTCGGGTGAAGGCTTTTTTAAAGTAAATACGCCCAATGGGGAAAGATATACTCGCAATGGACATTTTGTAAAATCTTCTGACGGAACACTTATGACACCGCAAGGCTGGCCCTTGCAAGGTACTGAAGGTAATATTGTTATTCCTGACGGTACACGTCATGTGCATATTGGCGGTGATGGGCAGGTTTTTGCCAATGGTGATGTAATTAATACCATTAACTTTGTGGGTCTTGATAATCCACAATCTTTGGAAAAAGAAGGGCATAATTTGTACAAAGTCCGCGACGGTGTAGAAGTACAAGAAATAGATGCCAGAGCTGAAGGTACACGAGTTTCGCAAGGTTTTGTGGAAGCAGCCAATGTAGAAGTTGTGACAGAAATGGTAAATATGATTGAAGTTCATCGGCAATTTGAAGCTTATCAAAAAGTAATACAAACTTCTGACACCATAGATAAGGCCGCCATAGATAAAGTGGGCAAAATTCGCTAATTTTTTAGAATTTAGCATAATGTTTTTATATACAGTGTTTGAGACAGTCTTTTTTGACAGTCTGATAAAATAAGGAGCTAAAGCTATGATGCGTTCTCTTTGGACAGGTGCCACAGGTATGGTGGCGCAACAAATGAATATTGACGTTATTTCCAATAACTTGGCTAACGTTAATACCACCGGCTTTAAGAAAAGCAGGGCAGAATTTGAAGACCTTATGTATCAAACCATGAAGATTGCCGGCTCCATTACCGATGGCGACAATCGATTGCCTGTGGGCATTCAGGTGGGTATGGGCGCACGCCCCACGGCGGTACATAAATTCTTTTCTCAAGGGGATTTTCAAAATACCGGCAACTCTTTGGATGTAGCCATTGAAGGTGATGGTTTCTTTCAAGTAGAGGTGAACGGCGAAATGATGTATACCAGAGCCGGTACTTTTAAATTAAATCAAGACGGTACTGTGGTTACAGCCAATGGCTATGTATTGCAGCCAGAATTTACCGTACCTGCAGAAACGAAAAACCTTTCCATTTCTGCTCAAGGGCATATTGCCGCCTTGGATGCTTCAGGTGCAGAAATTGCTTCTGCGGAAATTCCTCTGTATACATTTATTAATCCCGCTGGTTTAGATTCGCGTGGCCGTAATCTTTATACTCCCACAGAAGCTTCCGGTGAAGAATTAGAAGGCGTGCCCGGCACTGATAATGTAGGTACTTTGGCACAAGGCTTTTTAGAAATGTCCAATGTGGAAGTCGTTGATGAAATGGTGAATATGATTGTAGGACAGCGTGCTTACGAGGTAAACTCTAAAGCTATTCAAACCTCTGACACCATGTTGGGCCTTGCAGTTAATTTGAAGAGGTCTTAAGCATGATTTGCAGAGTGCTGCCTAAGGTTGTTCATACGTTTTTTGGGGGAGATCTTACCCAAAAAATGCACTGTGATGGAAAGAAAGGTTTTTTATCTTTGCTTTTTCTGTGCTGTGCTCTAGGTAAACAACGCATTGTGGCGCATGTATGCATATTTCTTTTTTTCCTTATTTTTATGGCAGGGCAGGGGGTGCTTTTTCAGGTAAACTCTGCTCTAGCCGCTTCTGATTGGAACTATGCACGCCCCGGATTACCTTTAAGTCCGCAGCAACAAAGTGTGGGATCAGGGCAAGTGCGTAATTCCATGGGGCAAGGAACCTATGCCGGAGGCACCTTAGACTTACAAAATACCCACGATTGGCGCTTTCACATTCGCAGTGCCGCCGTGGCTCAGGGTGAGATGGTGTTGCTTAAAGAGATTGCAGAACCTGTGGGGCCTGTACCTGCTGGCTTGTGGGACTCTTTAAAAGATCAGGCTTTGTGGCCGGCCCCCCCTGAACCGGGTAAACCATTACAGATTAATAAATCACGGCTTACTAAAGCCTTGCGCGAAACCTTAGGGGCCAATACGGCAGCGCGTTGTATTTTGCCTAATTCTTTGGCCATTCAGCGTGGCGGCGTGGTGCTTACCGAGCATGAACTGCGCAACTATGTGGTCAACTATTTGACTCAGCAAACCAATGCCATGCCCGGTACTGCCGAGTGGACAGAATTTCGTTTGCCCCCGTACATTTTTTTGGCTCATGGGCAACAAAAGGTTAGCTTAGAGCCGGGCACTGTGGCTCCGGGGCGAGTGACTTTTCGTTTCGTTATTCAAGAACCGGACGGGCGCGTATTGCGCAGAGCGGCAGGGGCGGCATTTTTAAATTTATGGGTGGAAGTGCCCGCGGTGTTGCGGCCTATGAATAAAGGCGATCAGCTACATGTGCAGGACATCACTTTCACTCGTGTCAATGCAGCTTTCTTAAAATTTATGCCGTGGGATGGAAAAGGTGGCCCTTGGCAGCTTGCACGAAATTTAGGCACGGGCGAAACCATTTATAGCACGGACCTATTGGGTGTTGCCATGGTGCGCAAAGGCGCCATAGTAAACCTTGTGTATGATAAGGGCAATGTGCGTATGGAAGTAAAAGCCGAAAGTCTTGTGGATGGAGCTCCGGGCTCTATTATTCCGGTGCGCAATTTGCAAAGTAAAAAAGAAGTGTATGGAACTGTGCGCGATAGTCGCACGGTTGTTATCGAGTAAAATTTTTACGCTTTTATCGCTATAGAATGCTTTTCTTTTAAGATAAATGTATTGTTATATGGAAATATAAAGGTGCAAATAAATACTTATTGTACCATTGTTATATTTTTGAGGGAGAAAATTATGAAACGTTATACAGCATTGTGCATGGCCTTACTTATGATGAGCCTTGTTTTTATCTCTGCCTGTCAAAGTTCTCGGCATGCCCCCACTGTTATAGCACCCACAGTGACAGGAGCTCCTACGCGTTCGTATACACCGCAAGAAAGGGCTGCTAACCCCGGTTCGCTTTTTGCTGAAAGTGATATGGATCCTTTGTTTTCTGACAGTCGTGCGCGTCGTATAGGCGATATCGTGGTGGTAAATATTATGGAAAGCACCTCGGCGCAAAATACAGCCAATACTGATGCAGATAAAGAAAGTACCAGTGATTATGGCGTTTCTTCCTTGCTCGGCTTAACTCAAATAGCCTTACCTGCCGGAATGCGTATTCCCGTTGGGGCAGGCATGTCAGCAGTAGGTGGCGGAGGCGGCAGTGAACTTTCGGCCTCAGGGCAAACAGATCGCGGAAATACTGTAACTTCATCTATTGCGTCACGTGTTATTAGAGTATTGCCCAATGGTATTTTGCAGATTGAAGGTGTTCGACAAATTCGAGTTAACGAAGAAACTCAATATATGGTACTTTCCGGTACCATTCGCGCTCGTGATATTAGTGCTGATAATACCATTACATCTACACAAGTGGCCGATGCTAATATTCAATACTATGGTCAGGGCGTACTTGCCGACAAGCAAAAGCCTGGTTGGTTTACACGTTTCATGGATAATTTCTGGCCTTTTTAACCTGTAATGGAATAATACAGTTGAGTTAAGACTCCTGCATGACTATTGTGCAGGAGTCTTTCTTTGGACATTTACCCTTTTATTTGCTATAAAGAGCCCGCACAATTATTTTTTTATAATTTTTTGTGCTGTTGTAAAAAAATATACTTTTGCGTAAATCGTCATGTGCAGGAGTCTTGCTATAGAGCTTTACGTGTTTTCAGTGGAATTTAGTATGAAAAAATAGAGATATATAACCTTATTAGATGGAAGGATTTTTATGAGTTTTGCATCGTCTTTTAAAGCGTATGATGTGCGTGGAACTGTTCCAAGCACGCTTAATCCTGCATTGGCAAAAGCTATTGGCCTTGCCTTTGCGGAGCTTTTTAGCCCTAAAACCGTGGTTATAGGGCGTGATTGTCGCTTGTCAGGCCCGTCATTACGTGATGGTCTTGTGCAGGGTTTGCGTGAAGCTGGTGTTTCGGTCATAGATTTGGGCTTATGCGGCACAGAAGAAATTTATTATGCTACCTTCTCTCAAGGTTTTGATGGCGGTATTATGATTACCGGAAGTCACAACCCCCGCGATGATAATGGCTTAAAGTTTGTGCGTAAAAATGCCGTGCCCATTAGTTCAGATTCTGGCCTTTTTGATATTCGCGATAAGGCCTTGGCATTGCTTCCTCAAATAACGCTGGAAGCGAAAAATCCTCAAAGCGGCTCTTATGAAGAAGCTTCGTATCGTAAAGACTATCTCCGCTTTTTGTTAGACTATGTGAAGCTAGATGCGCTTGCCCCTTCAGATGCACAGCTTAAGCTTCATGTGGATGCAGGTAATGGATGCGCAGGTCTTGTGATGGAAGAGCTTATTCCCTTACTGCCCTTTAGCGTCACAACGGCTAATATGTTACCTGATGGAAATTTTCCCAATGGTATCCCTAATCCTTTGCTCCCTGAAAGACGCGAAGCCACAGCGCAAGCGGTGCGCGAACACGGTGCAGATCTTGGCATTGCTTGGGATGGCGATTTTGATCGTTGCTTCTTTTATGATGCCTCGGGCAACTTCATTGAAGGGTACTACGTGGTAGGGCTTTTGGCAAAAAGTCTCTTGCAAGAATATCCGCATTCAAAAATTATCCATGACCCGCGCCTTGTGTGGAATACGCAAGAAGTAGTACACAGTGCCGGCGGCAAAACGCTTATGAGCAAAGCCGGACACGCTTTTATTAAAGAAGCCATGCGCCAAGAAGATGCACTGTATGGCGGTGAAATGAGCGCACACCATTATTTTAGAGATTTTGCCTATTGTGACTCTGGCATGCTGCCATGGTTGCTTGTGGCAAAATTACTTGTGACCAGCCAAAAAACATTGGCGGAGTTAGTACAAGAATGCATGGAGCAATACCCCTGCAGCGGCGAAATTAATAGAAAAGTAAGTGATGCGCAGGGTATCATCAAAAAAATTCATGAGACCTATGCTAAAGATGCTAAGGAAGAAGATAATCTTGATGGCTTGTCCATGGTTTTTGAGAATTGGCGCTTTAATGTGCGTTCTTCTAATACCGAGCCCCTATTACGCTTGAATGTAGAGTCCAAGGGTGATACAAAATTAATGCAAGATAAAACTGCAGAAATTCTGCAAATTATAGATACTTTTTAAAAGAGTTATAAAGGAGCTATCATGAAAGAAGTTATTAGTACCGATAAAGCACCAGGCGCTGTGGGCCCCTACAGCCAAGCTATTTTAAAAGGGGATATGCTTTTTGCCTCTGGGCAAGTGGCCATAGACCCTGCTACCGGTAAAGTTGTAGAAGGCGATGTAAGTGCCCAAGCTGAACAGTGCTTAAAAAATGTACAAGCTGTTTTGGCAGCGGCTAATATGACTGTGGAAAATGTCGTGAAAGTCACCGTTTTTATCACCAATATGGCTGATTTTCCCTTAGTGAATGAAGTGTATAAAAAGTTTTTTACAGAGCCTTTTCCTGCGCGCTCTTGCGTTGGGGTGGCGTCTTTGCCTTTGGGCGTGCAAGTAGAAATTGAAGTTACAGCCGTAAGGTAATCTTTTATATAAGGAAACGTTGATTAATCCTTTTTTCTGGGGGAAACTTTTGCTAGCGCCAAAAAGCTTCCCCCAGATCCCCTTCAAAACGCGCTTATTGTCCTTTCTCCCTTAAAAAATGAATAAATAGATGTTTCCTTATATCTCTAGAGTTTAGTACGAATAAATTGAAATAAAAGGATAAAAAATGCCATTTGTAAATGTAAAACTCACCGGTGGTGATGGCGCTCCTACTCAGGAGCAAAAAGAAGAGATTATTGCTGGTATTACTGATGTGCTGGTGCGTGTGTTGCAGAAAAATCCGGCAACGACCTTTGTGGTTATTGACGAAATTTCCACTGATAATTGGGGCGTGAGCGGAAAAAGTATTACGGAGCTACAGAAAAAAGCTTAATGATCTATAAAAATAAGAAGGCTTCCCTCAGACCCCTTTTCAAAATGCGCTTATTTCTTTTCTTATAAAAAATAATATTTTTATAAACGCGTTTTGAGGGGAAGGGGGGAGTTTGAAGGGGGAAGGGGCAACTTTTTAGCGTTAGCAAAAGTGCCCCTTCCCCCTCAAGAAGTAAATGAATCAATCAGCGTTTCTGGTCTTTTTTTACCAATCTAAAGTGCCTTTAAAGGCAGTGACTAATTGGCGCACAGGTTCTGCGCATATTGTGGAAGAACCGCTGAGTATTGTTAATGTAGTATCATCGGTGACTGTACCAATTTTAGCGAAAGTATTACCGCGCATGTGGCTTTCAAAAAGCTGCGTTTTGTCAGCAGGTACGGAAACCAATAAACGGCTGGCAGATTCACTATAGAGTAACTCTGTCTTACTCATTTGGCCGAGCATCGGAACATGGTTGAGGTCAATGCGCGCACCAAGGCGACCGCCAATACACATTTCTGCCAAGGCCACTGCCAGTCCACCGTCAGAAAGGTCATGGCATGCAGAAACATGGCGATTGTAAATATTTTGGTGCAAGGCGCGGTAGAGTTTTTTAGCTGCTATGGCGTCCACATGAGGTACAGTATTACAAGAAATTTTAAGTTCTTGCGCAATTTCAGAACCGGCCATTTCACGTTGGGTACTGCCTAAAATATAAATGGCATCGCCAGCTTTTTTGAAGTCAGAAGTTTGAGTACGCAGAACATTTTCTATGACCCCAAGGACAGTAAAGAGTACTGTGGGGGGAATAGAAATTCTTTCGCCGCCGCCGGTATAATCGTTCTTCATGGAATCCTTTCCGGAAACGCAAGGAACGCCGTAGCTAAAGCAAAAATGCTCTAAAGCTTTGCAGGCGCGCACTAATTGTGCCAACTTGTATTGCCCATCAGGATTTTTTTCTGATTGTACGGGGTCGCACCAGCAGAAGTTATCTAGGCCAGCGAGACGATCAGGATCGGCACCAACGGCTACGGCATTACGAATGGCCTCATCCATAGCATTGGCCATCATCCAATAGGTATCGTAATCGCTAAATTTAGGGCAAATACCATGGGCAATAACTAGGCCTGCGTCAGATTCTAGCACAGGGCGAATGACACCTGCATCGGAGGGGCCGTCTCTTTCTACGCCCACAAGGGGTTTAATGGCAGAGCCGCCGCGAACTTCGTGATCATATTGACGAATAATATATTCTTTTGAGCAAATATTTAAGCGTCCCAACATGGTTTTAAGCAAAGAGCCTGTGTCGGCATCGGGATCTATGCGGCTATCTTCATGCTTGGGGGCTTGCCAATGCGCTTGCAATTGTAGTTGTGGCACGCCGTCATGCATGAACTCCATAGCTAAGTAGGCCACAATTTTTTCACCGTACACAATATGGAAATAGCCAGAGTCGGTAAAGTTACCTAATGCCGTGGCTTCCACATCCATTTCTTTGGCTAAGGCCAAGAATTCGTCTAGTTTTTCAGGGGCTATGGCGAGGGTCATACGTTCTTGAGCTTCGGAAATAAGAATTTCCCAAGGGCGTAAACCGTCATATTTGAGAGGTGCTTTGGCTAAATCTAGTATGCAACCGCCTGTGTCTTCTGCCATTTCACCCACTGAAGAAGATAAACCGCCGGCACCGTTGTCGGTAATGGCGTTATAAAGGCCCATATCACGTGCGCGCATAATGCAATCGTACATTTTGCGTTGGGTAATGGGGTCACCAATTTGTACAGCGGTGGCAGGGGAACCTTCGTGCAATTCCTCTGAAGAGAATGTGGCTCCGTGAATACCGTCTTTACCAATGCGGCCGCCCACCATAACTATAACATCGCCCACGCAAGCTTTCTTTTCATGTCCGGGTTTACCGGCTACTTCTGTGGGAATAATGCCTATGGTACCACAATAGACAAGGGGCTTACCAAGGAAGCGTTCATCAAATACTAAGGAGCCGTTTACTGTGGGGACGCCGGACTTATTGCCGCCGTGCTCAACGCCTTCACGCACGCCCTCAAGCACACGACGAGGATGTAAAAGACGTGGGGGCAGTTCCTCAGTATGGAAAGGTGAGGCAAAACAAAATACATCGGTGTTAGCTACAAGTTCAGCACCCATACCTGTACCCATGGGGTCACGGTTTACACCCACAATACCGGTTAAAGCGCCGCCATAGGGGTCAAGAGCCGAGGGGCTGTTATGTGTTTCTACTTTAATACAGGCATCATAAGCACCAATAAAGGAAACAACGCCAGCATTATCTTTAAACACAGATTTACAAAAATCATTGAGCCCCATGGAGGTTCTAATGGCCGCCGTTACATCGCGAATGCAACTTTTATAAAGGTTATTAACCTCTTCTTGTTGGCCTGTTTCGGCATTGGTATATTGAATGCGCGATGCTAAAATTTTATGTTTGCAATGCTCGGACCATGTTTGCGCCAAAACTTCTAATTCTGCATCGGTGGGGTCTGCCGGTAAACCTAAAGTTTTACGCAAAGCATTCACCTTTTCATCTTGGAAATAGGCACGAATAGTTTGCATTTCTTCTATGTTTAAGGCCAGTGTATTTTCACGGCTGACTTGCATCATGGCTGCATCATCCATAGTAGACAAGGCAAAAGTCGTCACTTCATCCGATGCTGTGCCTGTTACTTGTGCAGCTTGCGCTTCAAAGCCTGCTTGGCTTTGCCATTGGTCTTTGCTTTTAATGCGATAGCGCTGTATTAATTCATTGCAAAGTAAATCTTTTGCTATTTTTTCCACTGTCTCAAGGGTTAAGGAAGCTTGGTCACTGCTTAAGAAGCGGTATTGAATGGCTGTATACACACTAAAGCTTTCTCTCGGGATGCGTAAAACCATGGCGGCAGTGTCTCTTGCCGTGCGGGCTTCATTGTCGGTAACGCCGGGGCGAAAGCCCACTTCAAGAGTAAAATCTGCCGTGAAAGGGTCCATAGGCAAAGGGGAAGTGCTGGCTTTTTGCATGACAGGGTCATGCCAGACGCCTTCTTCTATGAGCTTTTGTCCTTGCGCTTCAGTTAAACCATCTGCGGTAAAAACCTTCATTTGGCGTACAGCCCCCAAGGGAATATGTAATGCCTTGGCAATGTGATGGGCCGTTTTCTTGCCTATGGTGTCCTCAATATGTGGGTGTAAACCTACTTCTATGCGTTGTAATAGCATACCATACTCCGTCAATGCTAGGGGAATGTTTTTTGAGTGCTTTGACTATTTTCAAAGCACAAAAAACGAAAATTTCTTATTTTTGTCTCATTTGTACATATTCAGTCATTTGTCGTAATAAAGCCAGTTCTTGCTCGCCCTGTGTAACAGGGGCAAGAATGTCTAAGGCATGTCTTGCTTTATCTAGTGCCTGACCAGCTTTATGGCGGGTTTGCACGTCAAAACCAAGGCGACAAATTTCTGCACCTAAGTGTGCGGCTTGAGCAGCGCTGATTTCTCCTGCGCTAAAGGCCGCATCAAAATCGCTTTGTTCTTTGCCTTGCAGGCTTTCTCTATACATACGAATGGGCGGTGTCAACTTTCCTTCACACAAGTCGCCGCCGGTGGGCTTTCCTGTAATGGCTTCGGGGGCAAAGTCAAGGGCATCATCTACCATTTGAAAGGCCATTCCAAGCTCTTGTCCATAGGTGGCTACCGTTTGCAAGGCTTGCTCTGAGGCTCCGGCACGTAAAGCGCCCATAACGCACGAAGCGCGTAAAAGCCATGCAGTTTTCCCAAGAACTATTTGTTCATACAGGCTCTGATCTTGTTGTAAGTCTCTCAGGTGTTGAATCTCTAAAATTTCGCCCGTGGCTGTTTGTAAAGTAGCCTCGGAAAAACAGTGACATAGGCGCACATCGCCATAGCGTCCTACGTGCATATTGGCAGCCGCCAGCAGGGCGTCGCCTGCTAAGATAGTGCTTGTGGTGTCAAATTGCCTATGAGCGGCAATGTGCCCGCGTCTGGTTTCAGCCCCGTCAAGGATATCATCATGAAGTAAGGTTGCTGCATGCAACATTTCCATGGTAATGGCGAGATCATAAATATCTTGCCCTGTGTACCCAAAAGCACGTGCCCAAAGTATGGTTAAAAAAGGGCGCAAACGTTTGCCGCCTGCTGCAAAAATATGTGAGGCAATGGGCTGGACAGGCTGTGGCAGTGCGGCACAGGCTTTTTGTAGGGCTTCCTCTATATGAGGAAATTCTTCCGCTAAACGAGCTTTTAATTCTTGCATTCTTTTCCCAACTTTAAGAGCTTTGCACTGCTAATTGTGCAAGGGCTCACGAAGCGTTAGTCACGGTATGACAAAAGGTGTTCCACAACAGGCTGCATGGCAGCAAGGGCTTTTTCAAAGGCACGATATTCTGGCACGCGCGTTCCCACAAGGTTAGATACAGTACGAATCTCCAATAGGGGCACATCGTGGCGTGCGCAGGCTAAAGCTAAAGAAAAGCCTTCCATGTTTTCCAATAAGGGTTCTGCATAGGGGGCAGACAACTTTTCCGCACGCTTAGGGCAACAAGTTACCCCTGACACTGTAATGGATGAGGCTTTACCCGCCAAAGGGCAATGACGTAACCTTTCACGCAATTGTGGCAACTCAGGCAATGCCAATGTGTCCCAAACTTCTTGGTTTGGGGTACGCCATTGTGGAAAGCCCAAAGCCTTTGCGTCGGTATGATCGTCGGTAACCAATCCGTATTCCGGAAAAATTTCTTTAGTAACGCGCCAATGCGTACATAAAGGCGCCTTTTGTAAATCAAAGGAGCCTGCCAAACCTATATTAACCACCAAGGTTCTTTTTTTCAAAAATGGCAAAGCCTTACCCAACGCAAATGCTGCATTGATGGGGCCTACACCTGTAATAAGAATACCATTGGTTCTTTCGTGCTCATCGGTAAAATATTGTATTTCTTGTTCGGCTATTTGAGATGTAAAGGGCGAAAGATAGGAAGGCTTTGCCCCATTCCATTCATCACGTGTTGCCAATACAAAAAGTATATGCATAAGACCCCTCATGGTTAAAGCATTGAGAAAGGCTCTGTTTGCGCTACCCTGAAGCACAGTACTTCATTTCAAGCAGGCATTATGCGAAGAATTTCTGATAAATGCAAGAAGAACTCTGCGGCATAATGTAAATTTTGCTATTTATTTCTTTACAAAATCTGTAAATTATTTCAGGTTACTGTATGAACTTTAATGCAGAACTTTTTTTATGTGCTGTGGGTTTAGCTTTTATTTTTGAAGCTTTACCTTGGATACTGGCACCCCATGCCATGCGAAACTATTTGCTTTCTTTAGCCCAAATGCCCAGCGCTTCGTTGCGAATCATGGGTTTGATTGCCATGAGCTTAGGCTTGGGAGTCATTTGGTTAGCGCGTAGTTAAGCCTTGTCGATGATTTATTGCTAAGGCATTACACATTTTGCACGTATCACCTGTGAAAATTATCGTGCTTTTTCACCAACATGTAAGCATACAATACCTGATGTCAAGGGAATGTGCCAAGCGCATTGAAAACCTGCGGTACGCATTTCTTCTTCTAGCTCTATAGCTGTGGGAAAAGAGTTTATGGTATCTGCAAGATATGTATATGCCTTGGCATCTTTGGAAAAAATTTTTCCTATGCGGGGTAAAAGGGTACGTAGATAAAAATTATATATGCCGCCCCAAATTCTATTTTTCCCTGATCCAAATTCTAAGATGCAAACTCTGCCACCTGGTATGAGTACGCGATGCATTTCTGCTAAAGCTTCATGTCGCGGCAAAACGTTGCGAATACCAAAAGCAATGGTGACGCAATCGACGCTTTGATCCGGTAATGGTAAGCGTTTGGCATCGGCGGCTATAGGCCAGATGGCCTGCACGTTAGGGCCGCGTAGTTTTTTGCGTCCTTGTAAAAGCATAGGTGGGCAAAAATCTAGTGCAGGCACTTGAGCTTGAGGGTAGCGCTTACGAATTGCTAGAGAAACATCAAGGGTTCCGGCAGCTAAATCCAATACGCGTCCTGTGCTACCAAGGCGCACTTCGCGCACCAATCTGCGTCGCCAGAGTTTATCTATGCCGCAAGAAAGAAGGGTATTTAAAAGGTCATACCAAGAAACAATACGACCAAACATGGAAGATACCGCTTTTTCGTGAGCCTTCTCTTGTTCTTTTTGTGCGGATACAGTGTTATTTTCTTGCAAAGGGTTCTCTATTCTTTTGTTTTTTCTTGGGTGATGGTTTGCAGTACCACTTTGTACACAGCGGGAAAAGTTTCAGCAAAATTTCCCGGAGAGATAGTGCGTGTTTCAATGAACTTTGCCACTAACTCTTTAGCCACTTGCAAGGCTTCTTTTTGCAATTTTTCCATAAGGGCCCCATGTCATCAGCTTAAAAAAAACCCGCCCATAGGGGAATGGCCTTGGCCCCCAATGGGCTGTGCCGGGCGGGAGACAAAACGAAAGTTTTAACCCCCGCTCCATCCTTTGAAATTGTCGTAAACATTTTACATTGCTGTATATCAATGTTGTACAAAGTTTTATTTGTAGATTAAGAATATATAAGTATCACTTTCAATTCTTAACTTATACGCTTTAGCTGGCCCCACCTTCGCTCAATAAAGCCATTATTTCCTCGCGTAATACCTTAGCAGCAGCAGCGGCGGCCATTTTTTCTAAGTTTACTTGGAGATTTTCTTCTGATGCTTTTAAGCGCTCTTCCAATTGGGTAACGCTGGCTTGCAATTGTTCAATGGTGCTATTTTGTTCTTGCTTGATACCTTCAAGAGTATCTAACTTGGCTTGCAATGCTTGCTCGCGCTGTTGGGCTTCTTCAAGCTCTTTACGCAATTGTGCATAGTTTTCTTCTACATCTTTTAAAGATGTTTGCTCCGCTAGCGATTGCACAGCAGCCTGCACCGAACTTTCAAGTTTGGTAATTTGCGCTGCCACAATGTCCTTCATGGTGCTTTCTCTTTCAGAAGCTTCATTGGTGGCACTTTCCAACTGCTGAACTTTTTCAACCATGTCTTGTAAGAGGCCAGAGTCATCCGCTTTGGGGGCTTCCTCTTGTGCTACACTGGCCATGGTTTCTAATTTACTATCATAGGCAGCAAATTGGGTACTGTGTTCTTCCAAAGTTTTGCGAAGCTCTGTGTGCACATCTTGCACCTCTTGGCTAGAAGCAAGTGCTTGAGCTTCAAGCTGCATGATTTTTTCTTCTTGCGCGGTAAAACTTGCTTGCAATTGCTGTAATTGCTCTAGAGTTGCTTCGTCTTGACTTGGAACAAGTTCTTGAGCCTCAAGCTGTATAATTTTTTCTTCTTGAGCGGCAAAGCTTGCTTGCAGTTGTTGCAATTGTTCTTGAGCTGCTTCGTCAAGACCGGCGCTGACCGGCTCTTGTAGACTTATGGCTTCTAAAGAATTTTCATAGGCCACCATTTTTTCTGTTATGACTTGCCATTTTTCTTCGTAGTCTTCAAGGGCTTTGGCGTGCGTATCCACCACGTGTTGAATGGCAGTATCTTGCTCTTGTGCATCATAGGCATTTTGGTTTTGCGCTTCCATATGCGCAATTTTTTGCTCTTGAGCCGCTAGAACTTCTTGCAATTGCTGTATTTGACTTTCATCGCCTGCCGCTGCAAGACCTATTTGATTTTCTAGATCTTGAAAACGCAAGGCGGTATTTTCTTCCAACAGGTGTACGCGTTGCTCTATGTCTTCCAAAAGCTTATTGTTTTGTTGCGCATTTAGAACTGGAACCGAAGATGCTGGCACTTCAAAGCTTTGCACTTTTTCTGCTACACGTTTTTCTTGAGCAGGTCTTTGAGCGGCCATGGCGCTGACGTTCTCGCTTTGTGCCGAAGCAAATAAATCCGCTTCTGGGCTTAATTGCATTTCTTTTTCACTGGCCCCTAAAATGGCATCTAAATCGTCATCTAGACTAGGAGTAGGGCTTGTGTTTGCACTATTCAAGATAGCATCAAGATCTTTATCTAAATCATTAAAATCTGGTTCAGGCGCGGGTTTAGCCTGTGGAGGCTTTGGTGTGGCTACAGCTTGCGCTACTTTTTCAAAGGAAACTTCGTTGCCTTTTTTAGGGCCGGGCACAAGACTTGCGGCTACGTCGGCGGCAGAGAAAGGTTCTTCACCCAAGACATCATTTAAAATCGCGTCCATATCATCTAAAGATGTGTCGTGTGTAGGTGCAGAGGGCGCCGGGGCGGGCGGTGCGTCATTGAGCATGCCTTCAAAAAGAGCGTCTAACTCGTCGGATGCCTCTGGTTCGGGAGCCTTCGTAGCTTGCGGTGCTGCAGGAGCTACGGGCTCATCAAACATGCCATCGAGCATAGAGTCAATATCATCAGGGGCACTAGGTTTTTTTTGTGCCGTAGGGGCTGCTGTGGCGTCAGGCTGCGGAGGCATATCCATTTCAGCAAGCAAAGCATCTACGTCAGACATATCAGGTAAATCATTGGCTGAGCTATCTTGTGCTGCAAAAGATTCTTGCGGGGCAGGGGCAGCTTCTTCTAAATGAGAAAAACCCCCGTCGCTATCCATTTGTGCAAGTAAAGCGTCAAGGTCCACATCTCCCATAGCAGATAAATCCGGCACTGCTGAGGGACTGTTGCCAAGGTCGCTTAAAGCCGCTGTCATGTCTGCGTCAGAGGCGGCACCGCCGCTGGGCTTTCCCTGTTCTATAATTTCGGTAAGGTCGATGATATCATCGTCGTCGGAATCATTTTTTTGATCTAAGTCAAATTTCATATATGCCCCCAGAATTTTTCATTTTTGTATAAAAAACTCTATACACTTTTTTTATTTTAGCAGAATTTATTTATAAAGGCAATGCGCGTCTAGGGGCATTTAAGGAATTTCTGAAATGAAATTATTGCCTTGGACACTTATGTGGTGCAAAATTTTCCCTAATACGCCGGCGATATCAAGTGAAGAGGTATCAATAATAGTGGCGTCTGTGGCAGGGCACAGCGGCGCTATGGCGCGGTGCTTGTCTCTACTGTCGCGCTGACGAATTTGCTCTGTCAATTGCATTAAGTCAACACTTTCACCTTGTTCCTCAAGTTGACGCATGCGACGCACCGCACGAATTTCTGCCGTGGCATCTAAGAAAAATTTGAAACGCGCGTTGGGGAAAACCACCGAGCCCATGTCTCGACCTTCGGCTACCAAGGGCGTGTTTTGTCCAAGAGCGCGCTGCGCTTCTTTAAGAATGTCTCGTACCACGGGTACTGTGGCTAAGCGCGAAGCAAGGTTGCCTACTTCTTCTGTGCGAATTTCACTGCGAATGGGTTCATTATTACAATAAAGAGCTGTGTTGGCGCCATAACCTTGAAGGTGAAAGGTCCATGCTGTACAGCGCTCTTGCAGTTCTTCTTGCGGCAGGTGTTCTGCCCCTGCTCCTAATTTTAGGGCAAGACAGCGAAACATGGCTCCTGTATCTAAGTAGGCAATGCGTAGATGTGTGGCTACCCCTTTAGCTAAGGTAGATTTTCCCACACCTGCTGGCCCATCTAGGGTGACAATAGATAAGGGCGGGCAGTGTGCCGCGGAAGATGTAGCACCACTCATGCTAGAACCTGCGCAAAAACTTGTAAGAAATCACTGTTTTCTCTTTCAGTTCCTACAGAAATACGAAATAAATGTGGTAAGCTATAACTTTTAAGCGCGCGAATAATAAAACCTTTATGAAGCAATGCTTCAAATAATGTGTCTACATCTTTTCCTGCTGGTGGTGCAAACATGATAAAGTTGGCATGGCTTGTCCATACGGTACAGCCTAATGAAGTAAGTCCTAGCTGTAATTGTTTTCGACCTTTTTTTACGGTATCAATGCTTTTTTCATAGAAAACAGTATCTTCTAAAGCGGCTAGGCCGGCTTCTTCTGCTAAAATATTCACAGAAAATGGCATGCGCGCCCGCCAAAGATATTCCGCTAAGTTCTGTGGCAAAATGCCATAGCCCAAACGAATACCTGCTAAGCCATAGCTTTTGGAAAAAGTGCGTAAAAAAGCTACGTTTTCCCTGTGTATACCCTGAGCCAATAAAGAAAATGTTTGCTCATCGGTAAAATCCATATACGCCTCATCTATAACCAATAAGCATTCAGGGGGAAGTTTTTCGGCCAAGGCTAACACGCTTTGCGCATCGGGACAATAACCGGAAGGATTGTCAGGGGTGGTTATAAATACAAGGCGTGTTTGTGCATCCACAAGGTCTAAAAGCTTCTCGAGAGGCAGGGAAAAATCTTCATTAAGCGGCATTTGTCGCAATGCAACACCACAAATGTGGGCTTGCACGCTATACATACCAAAACAAGGTTTGAAAGACACAATATTGTGTTGCCCAGGCACACAGCGCACACGCATAAGCAGGTCGATAATTTCATCGGAGCCATTGCCCATGACGATGCATTTTTCATGTACGCCATGTTTTTTGGCTAGCGCTTGTACAAGTCGTGGGTTGCCACCTTGTGGGTAACGAAACACCGTAGCAACAGCTTTAGCAAGCCGTTCTTGCACTAAGGGGGAAGCCCCGAGTGCATTTTCATTGCTGGCCATTTTAACTACTTTTTCGCAACCATAGTTTTGTCTGATTTCTTCAATGCTTAAACCGGGCACATAGGCCTTTAAGGCGCTGATTTGTTCTCTTACGCTTTGAGAGGGAGGCAGTGTTGACATGAAAAACCTGTTTTGGGTTAAATTTTATTGGGGTTGAGCACAATTATGCACCTCTGGGAATAGGCGCCCAGAGGTGCTGTGTATTATGTAAAAGATTTATGAACTATAATCGGGACGTATGGTTAAGACGGGCTGATAAGCATTTTTTACCACGCTTTCTGCCACGGAACCAAAAAGAATACGGTCAAGACCTTTACGCCCGTGAGTACCCATAATAATAAGGTCAACGTCTTCATCTTTCGCTTTTTGTACTATTTCTTCTGCAGCATAACCAATGAGCACGTGTCCCTTGGCTTCAACGCCAACGAAGTTCTCTGCAACAAAGGTGTCCATAGATTTTTCGGCACCGGTAACAATTTCACCAACGAAATTTTCTATGGTATTGGGCGGCACGTGAAAGCCCACATACTGACTTAGAGAAGGAGCTGTATACACCACAACCACCTCAGCATGAGTGAGCTTGGCAAGCATAATGGTATATTCAGCTAGGGTTTTACTATGATCTGATAAGTCTACGGCACAAAGAATTTTCTTAATGTCTCTCATGATGCATCTCCTTTTTCCGGGGTGCTGATGGGGGGTTTAGCCCACTGTCAAGGTGTAGAATCAGCATTATCTAAGGTAAAAACTTCAACTCAGTTGTTAGTGTACTGTATTTTTATGTGATAGACAAGGCTTCGTATTTTACGTATTCACACAACAGGCCGTTGAAGAAGTGCAATTTATGTTGTGAGATTTGTTTTTTGCTCTGCTCATGAATTAAGGGGCCTGCACAATTATTTTTCAAATAAATTTTGAGCATAAATGAAAAATAAAACGTAACTAAGTAAAATTTATATGCAGGACAAATGTTTAAAAATCAATTGTTTAACAGGAAAGTAAAGCTCTAAAATCTCTGCGCAATAAATTGTGCAGGAATCTTGAATATATAAGAAAAGGAAATATTTTCCTATTGTTTTTTAGCAAGGTTTATTATATTAGATATTTATTAAAAATGAGTGCTTCTGGCAAGATTTTTGCATCTCATAAACAAACGCCAAGGTTGGAGGCGCTATGAATATACATACCGAACAAATCGGAGCCTTGCTCTCTCAACAGGAGTTACAAGCTAAGAAGGCATCCAGCACAGCTGGTAGCGGCTTAGATTTTGCGACAACTTTTGCAAAGCAAGCAGTCCTTGGTGACGCAGAAAATGGCATACAATCAACGGCATCTGTACCTATGATGCAGGCCAGTGTTGTACAACAAATGCTTTTGAATGGTGTAGATGCAAATGCTACATCACAGACCAATACAACATCCACAGGCCAAGCTTTAGAGCAAGCTGCCGGCGCTTTGGATATGTGGGAGTCGTATGCTCAGAAGCTGCGTATGCCGGGCAATGATGGAAATTTGCGCGATGCTTATGCTCTTTTAGAAGGTATCGAATCGCAAGTGTCTACGCTTAAGACGGAAAATAATGCCGTTCTTGAGCAGAACCCTGAGTTGGCAAGTCTTGTTAACGAGCTTGAGATTATGAGCACCACTGAAAAATTTAAATTTAATCGTGGTGATTATCTCTAGAGTAACTAGATTTTCCGTAAAAACGCCGCACGTTGTGACGGCGTTTTTTTTTGCGCTAGTGAAAATGCTCGGGAAGTAAGAAAGGAAGACTCCTGAACAATGAATTGTGCAGGAGTCTCATTTATAGTAATTTTGAAACACTATCTAGAATCAGGTAGGAAAAAAGGTGGCTACAAGTAAAAAATAAAGGAACATTTTTCCTCTTTTTTTATGTGCTATGTAGAGTTCATTTTTTAGATAAAAGTCTTGTAGCGGAATTTTTTTTAAATGCAAATGTATAAAATCGTCGAAGAGAAATATTCAAGTAGAAAATACGATATTTGTGTTGTTTATATTGCAAAAACAGATACATAAGTAGATGGCAGAAAGCCTTTATACAATACTTTTCATGGTGTTTGTTACCGTGCTAGCTTAAGAAAGCTTTGTGTTATGTACAAAGCAGAACTCTTCAAATGAGTGCTGTTCTCGATATTGGCACAGCATGTGCATCCTCGAAGGCATAGCAAGGTAAAGCACAGGGCTTTGCTTTAGCTATATGCTAACATTCTATTCCTTTGGGGAGGATATTATGAGTCAACTCGATTATGAAATTAACAAAGAATTAGGCGAATGCTACTTGTTTATGGGCGATTTTGATAAGGCTGAAGAGTATTATCGTAAAGCTGTAAATTTTGCCGAATCTCAAGCTGCTCCGTACTTAGGTCTTGCTACCATTGCAGTACAGCGTAATAAACTTGATGATGCTTTAGCCTTGTATACCAAAGCGCATTCCATGGAAGAAAATGACAAATCTTTCACAGGCATGGGACTTGTTCAAATGGAGCTTGGCCAACATGAAATTGCCTATGACCACTTTACTCGTGCGCTGGCTTTAAATCCAGAAAATCTTGTGGCCTTGAATTGCCTTGTGCGTGAAAGCTATCATTTACAACGTCTTGCTGATATTGTGCCTGTGCTTGAAGTGAGCATGAAAGTATCTGCAGAAGCCAATGCCATTCAAGTGAGTCTTGCGGGTATTTTGATTTCCTTAGGCCGTAATGATGAAGCTAAAGCACATCTTGAAGCTGTGCTTGGTCTTGATCCTTCCAATATCAATGCTCAGGAGCTTATTGCTAGCATGGCTGCTTAAAAGCGCCGTAGCATGCATAACTATATTCCCTCCCCAATCGGTTTTCCGGCCTTGATTTGCAAGGTTAAGGTCGGAAAAACCTAATAAGGGTGGCCGCTAATCCCAAAGCAGGATGCAAGGGGGTAGGTCATGGATGACAGAAGATAAACGCAAGTTTCGGCTTGCGTTTTTTCTTTTTATAATTTTACTTTTCTTTGTAAGCATGTTGTCGTAAAGTTGCATTGTGTATTTTGTGTATAAAGACCTCTGCTTCTCAAAAATTATTAAGGCGTACTGCATTTAATAGTTATCTAAAAAGCAATTTCATCGAACCACACCTAATGTATTAAATGAACTATGAATATAATTACTCCCCAAGATATACGTACAAAATTACGTTGTGGCACGCCCTCTGTGGGGACTTGGCTACAAATTCCTTCTGCTGATGTGGCAGAAATTATGGCTCATGCCGGTTATGATTGGCTAGTGGTAGACATGGAGCACGGCAGCATAGATGTGGGACAATTGCCGCATATGTTGCGTGCCATAACGTGCGCACCTTATACCTGTGAAAGAGCTTCGACAGCGCATTCTTCTGACTCTTTGGAAAGGAAGCAAAGACCTCTCCCCATGGTAAGAGTTCCCAAGGCTACGACTATGTATATTCGTCGGGCTTTGGATGCCGGTGCAAGAGGGCTTGTTTTCCCCATGATGCAAAGTCGTAAACAGCTTGATAAAGCCATAGAGGCGGCAACCTATCCACAATCATGGAATGGTGATTTTATATTTGGGCGACGCGGTGTGGGGTATTGCCGCGCCAATGGCTATGGACACTATTTTTCGGAATATGTGCAAAAGCCTGAAGAGGGACAAGGTATTGCTCCTGATATATTACTGGTGGCGCAAATCGAGCATAAAGATGCTTTAGAAAATTTAGAGAGCCTTGTGGCGCATCCTCGCTTAGATGCTCTTATGGTGGGGCCCTACGATCTTTCGGCTTCTTTGCAGGTCACAGGCCAATGTTCCCACCCTGATATGCAAAATGCTTTACAATATATAGAAAGTGTTTGTAAAAAGCATCATATGCCGTTGGGTATACATGTGGTAGACCCAAACCCTCAGGCTGTGCAGGAAATGGTGCATAAGGGCTATACCTTTGTGGCATACGGCTTAGATGCGGTATTTCTTTGGAAAAATGCCACTTGTCCCGCGGTATAGTAGGAAGTGAGTGTACAAGAAAATTCCTTAAATGTATCTTTCTTGTACAAGAATATATATTTAAGGAAGCGTAAATATAGAGAGCTTTCTTAATAAACCATAAATAAGTGAGTTAAAGTATGTCATCTCTGAAAAATAATATTGTTTTTTTACAGTCTCAAGCTGCTGAAAGACCCAGTCTTAAACAGATGTTTTTGCATATGGCCCTTGTTTCTTCTTTGCTTTGTGTAAGTTCTTTAGGTCATGCTGCTACAAAGGAAAATCCTGCACAAGATTCTAAACAAACAAACTCCGCAGAGGAAATGTTTCAAAAAGCAGTGCCTTTATTGGAGTCTGGCAAGTTTACTCATGCTCGAGAGTACTTACGCGAAGCCGCAAATCTTGGACATGCGCAAGCACAAGCTACTTTGGCAAAAGCCTATGTTTATGGGCGTGGTGTACGCCAAGATTACGCTCAAGCCTTTGCTTTGTATAGCAAAGCTGCTGCTCAAGGGAACCTTGAAGGTTTGAATGGTGTAGGGGTGTGCTATCTTAACGGTTTAGGTGTAGAGAAAAACATACAAAAAGCCATAGAAGCTCTTGAGAAAGCCGCAGCAAAAAACTATGCCGAAGCTCAATCTAATTTGGGCAATATGTATCTGAAGGGGCTGGGTGTAGAAAAAGATATACCAAAAGCCATTTCTTTACTTCGTAAGGCCGCAGATCAAGGCCTTGCCGTTGCGCAAAATACTTTAGGTATGGCGTATGTTGAAGGGAAAGATGTAAAAAAAGACAGTGCAGAAGCTTTGCGTTGGTTTATGAAATCTGCAGAGCAAAATAATGCGTATGGCCAACTAAATGTTGGGGTTTATTACCTAACGGAAGATGGTGAAGATAAAAGCAAGGCTACAGAATGGTTTCGTAAGGCCGCAGAGCAGGGGCTTGCATCGGGACAGTTAGAACTTGGCTACATGTATGGTCGTGGTAATGGCGTAGAAGAAGATATGCAAAAGGCTTTCGAGTGGATTATGAAAGCAGCAGTGCAAGGTGACGCCAGAGCACAAAACGAAATTGGCTATATGTATAACAAGGGTCTTGGTGTAGAAAAAGATCTACAAAAGGCTTTTGAGTGGTTTATGAAAGCTGCAGAACAAGGGTATGCCGATGCACAGCGTAATGTTGCGCTGAGTTATCTGTACGGAGGTGCTGTAGAAAAAGATACAGTTAAGGGTGCAGAATGGATGCATAAAGCAGCAGCGCAGGGGCTTGCTTCTGCGCAAACAGAATTTGGAACCATGCATGTTACAAGTTTTGGTGTGGAAAAAGATCCGCAAAAGGCATTTCAATGGATTACAAAAGCCGCAGAGCAAGGCTATGCCGATGCACAAAATAAACTTGGAATGCTTTATAGAGAAGGTATTGGTGTAGAGGCGGATTTACAAAAGGGTTCAGAGTTGTTTATGAAAGCCGCAGAGCAAGGCCATGCTGAAGCACAGCGCAATCTTGCCTTGCATTATTATGACGGGCTTGGTGTAGAAAAAGATTTGGTTAAAGCAGCAAGTTGGATGCGTAAATCTGCTGAGCAGGGTGATCCCATAGCGCAAAATAGCCTTGCTAAAATGTATCTTGATGGTACCGGCGTGGCAAAGAATGAACAACAAGCTGTAGAATGGTACCGCAAAGCAGCGGAACAAGGCTATGCAGGTGCACAATTTAATTTGGCCCTCTCCTATAGTTTGGGAAATGGTGTAGAAAAAGATTTGGCCAAGGCAGTAACTTGGTATGAAAGAGCGGCTCTTCAAGGTGATGCTGATGCGCAAAGTTCATTAGGTGATGCATATAATTATGGCCTAGGTGTGAAAGAAGATGCGAAAAAGGCTTTTGAGTGGTACAGTAAGTCTGCTGTGCAAGGGTTTTCTGAAGGTCAGACTAATTTGGGCACCCTTTACCGGACAGGCAGAGGTGTAGAGAAAGATTTACAAAAAGCCGCTGAATTGTTTGAAATGGCTGCAATGCAAGGCTACTCCATAGCGCAAAATGAAATTGGTGTTTCCTATAATCACGGTTTGGGTGTGGAAGAAGATGTGCAAAAGGCTTTTAAGTGGTTTAGTGAAGGTGCTAAACAAGGAAATACCTATGCGCAAACGAATCTTGGCTTGCTGTATATATATGGAGAAGAAAGAGGTATTAAAAAAGACTTAGCACTAGGCGTAAAGTTAATTAGTGGAGCCGCAGAACAAGGCAATGCTTTTGCGCAAAATGAATTGGGCGCACTGTACGATAATGGTATTGGTGTAAAAAAAGATGTACAAAAGGCTGTAGAGCTGTTTCATAAATCGGCAGAACAAGAATATGCAGCTGCGCAAAGAAACCTTGGTGTGATGTATTTATATGCAGAAGAAGAGGGTATTAAGAAAGATGTAGAGCAAGCTGTAAAATTTTTACATAAAGCCGCAGAGCAAGGTGATGCCGATGCACAAAATGAATTGGGCATAGTCTATGATAATGGCATGGGTGTAGAAAAAAATGCACAAAAAGCTTTGCATTTGTTTACTCAATCCGCTGAACAAGGCTATGAAGAGGCACAAGTAAATCTGGGTATTTTTTATACTTTTTCTGAGCAAAGAGGGTTGAAAAACGATTTTGCACAAGGTGTGGCGTGGTTTCGTAAAGCTGCAGAACAAAACAATGCCGAAGCGCAATACCAGTTAGGCGTTGCGTATGCTTTGGGTAGAGGTGTAGAAAAAAATATGGCAGAAGCGATACAATTGTTTAAAAAGGCGGCAGAGCAAGGGTATGCTGCTGCACAATACGATTTAGGCATGATGTCTCTTCATGGGTATGATATGGAAAAAAATGTGGATGCAGGCATGCAATGGTTGCAAAAAGCAGCCGCTCAAGGGTATGAAGAAGCTCAAGAAGAGTTAGAAAACTTGAAAAAATAGTGTAGTAAAATTTATGTCTTCAACTCCTTTATCTACTTTTGCCATTATTCCGGCGCGTATGGGGTCTACTCGTTTTGCGGGTAAACCCCTATACCCTTTATGTGGTATACCCATGATTGGGCACGTGGCTTTGCGCACAGCTTTGTGTAGCGCTGTTGATGCTGTGTATGTGGCGACTTGTGATGAGGCCATTGCTGCCTATTGCCAAAAAATTGGTGTCAAGGTGGTCATGACAAGCGAAAAGCATGTACGCTGTACTGACCGTTGTGCAGAAGCATTACCGCTTATTGAGGCTTTAGAAGGGCGCAAGGCGCAGACAGTGGTGGTGGTGCAAGGAGATGAACCCTTGGTACATCCTCACATGTTGCATGCGGCATTGCAGCCTTTGCAAGATGATGCTTCGGTGCAAGTGGTAAATCTTATGGCAGCTATCACCCAATTAGATGAACTTATGCATCCCAATACCATCAAGGTGGTGACAGATAGGCATGGAAGAGCTTTGTATTTTTCGCGCCAAGCCTTACCCTATAATCAAGATGTGTCTAGCGTACAAGGTCATGAGCAAATTTTGGGGTATAAGCAGGTGTGCATTATGCCCTTTAGGCGTGAGGCTTTGTTTACCTTTATTTCCTTACCTGAAACTTCGCTTGAAAAAGCTGAATCCATTGACATGTTGCGCCTTTTAGAACATGGCTATCCTGTGCATATGGCTTTATCCTCACATGTTAATCAAAGTGTGGATTGTTTAGCCGATGTGGCGAAAGCAGAGCATCTATTAAAGCAAGATGCTTTATTTACACAAGCAGCCTATTACTCACCGAATATGTATGAAAATAGCTATTAGCACCAGCACTTTTGCTAAGGAAGATAGCAGCCCTCTAGACGTGCTTCGTGCACAAAATATAAACTTTGTGTGCAATAGCCTTGGGCGTGTGCTGACGGCTCAAGAAAGTGTGGCCTTGTTACACGATTGCGTGGGCGTTATTGCAGGCACAGAAAATCTTTCAGCCGAGGTTCTTGCTGCCTTGCCGTCGCTACGAGTCATTTCGCGTTGTGGGGTGGGGCTTGATTCCGTAGATACAACCTATGCCAAGGAGCATAATATTACCGTCATGACGACATCAGCAGATATGCTGGCCGTGGCGGTGGCCGAATATACCTTGAGCTTGACTTTGAGTTTATTGCGCCATACTGCATGGCAAGATAGAATTGTGCGTCAAGGGCAATGGAAAAAAAACATGGGTTCTTTATTACGCGGAAAAAAGCTGGGCATTGTAGGGCTTGGGCGTATGGGAACAGCCGTAGCAACACTTTTTTCTGCCTTAGGCTGTTCTATCGCTTTTACAGATATTCGAAAAGAGGCTGCCCTAAACTCTGCAGGCTCTCTGTTGCCTTGGCAGTCTATGCCACTGCAAGATGTACTTATGTGGGCAGACATACTTTCTTTGCATTGTACTGCCGTGCCCCATGCAAAGCCATTGTTGGGTGCAGAAGAATTGGCGTGTATGCGTGCCGGAACATGGCTTATTAATACGGCTCGTGGCTCTTTGATAGATGAAGAAGCCCTTTATGAAGCGCTTAAAAGTCAACATCTTGCCGGAGCGGCATTGGACGTTTTTTACAAAGAACCCTATGCGGGTAAGTTAACAACGCTAGATACATGTATTTTGGCTCCCCACACGGCATCGTATGCTCGTGAAGCCAGAGCGCATATGGAGATGGAGGCTGTGCAAAATTTGTGCGCTGCCTTACAGAAATAAAAAATTAGCTCAATAATGTTGAAAAATAAAAAAATAGAAGCAGTTTTTTTATAAAGCTTATAAAGGAAAATACTATGTCCATAACACATTTAGTTCTCGATTGTGACGGCGTTATTTTGGAAAGCATTGCCGTAAAAACCAAGGCCATGGCCGAAATGGCAAGACCCTATGGGCAAGAAGCCATGGATCGACTGGCCATGATGCATACCAGTCATGAAGGTGTAAGTCGTTTCATAAAGTTTGGTTGGTTTTTTGAAGAGGTCTTGGGCAAAAAAGCCACCAAAGAAGATTTAGAAGAGTGGAATGAACGTTTTATGAAAAATGCGCATGAGGCTTTAGTGCAATGCGATTTAGTACCGGGAATTGAAGAAGTGTTACAGACATGGCATGGAAAAATGCCCATCTATGTGTGCTCTGGGGCGCCGCAAGGGGATTTACCCTATATTTTGAATACGCGCGGGGTAGGACACTATTTTACAGGTATTTACGGTTCCCCACCGGATAAAGTAACTTTATTGGCCAATATTGTGCGTGAGGCAAAGGCAGATCCCGCTGATGTGCTTATGGTAGGCGATGCCCCCTTGGATAGAGAAGCGGCAGAAAGTGTGGGCACACAATTTTATGGACGAGGCTCTTTGTTTATTGGTGGTTCTTGGCCTTATGGGGATGATTTAACTGGATTGAATGATTGGATAAAAGAAAATAAATAAGCGATTTTGCGCCTAGCGAAAGAGGTGTAAAATTTTAGTAGGCATTTTTTTTCTTTTTTAGTATACGGTACACTGTACGTGAGAGTAAGGAGAACATATGAAATTTACAAAAATGCACGGCATCGGCAATGACTATGTATATATGGATGCACGTATAAGCCCCGTGGAAGATCCTGCGGCATTGGCAATACAAGTGAGTGATAGACATAAAGGCATTGGCTCTGATGGTTTAGTGCTTATTTTACCTTCTGAGGTAGCAGATGTGCGCATGCGTATGTTTAACAGCGATGGCAGTGAGTCACAGATGTGTGGCAATGCCATACGCTGCGTGGGAAAATATGCTTATGAACACGGTCTTGTACAAAAGCCTACTTTGAGCGTAGAAACACTGGCCGGTATTAAAATTATCACCTTGCTTTTTGCTGAAAACAGCCCCAATACTGTTACGGGTGCTACGGTAGACATGGGCACACCGCAATGGACAGCGGCGCGTATCCCTGTGAAGCATGCCGACGACACGGCATTGGAAATTTCGGTACAAGCCCTGGGAAGAGAATTTACCGTCTCTTGTGTTTCTATGGGAAATCCTCACGCTATTATTCAAGGCGAAAATCTAGACGATTTTGACATAGCTACCTTGGGCAGTGCTTTAGAAAATCACCCCTTATTTCCAGAACGTATCAATGTAGAATTTATAGAAGTTTTAGATAGAAATAATGTACGCATGCGCGTGTGGGAACGAGGCGCAGGTGAAACACAAGCTTGTGGCACAGGAGCCTGTGCTGTGGCTGTGGTGTGTGCGCGCCTTGGACTTACAGAAAGAGATGTAAATATTCACCTTTTAGGCGGTGTATTGCATATTCTTTGGGATGAAAACGACCATATTTTCATGACGGGCGGTGCGACAACAGTCTTTGATGGCGAATTACTATAATAGGAACAAAAGCACACACTTAGTGCTTTGTACGATATATTTGCCGCTGAACAAAATTTTATTTACCCATAAAAAATCATAGAGGAAAAAATGTTTCAAGTAAATCCACACTATGCAAGTTTACCTGGCTCTTACTTATTTGCAGAAATAGGTCGTCGTGTGCGTGCTTTTCAAGCCGCTAATCCTAATATACAAACCATTTCTTTGGGCATTGGCGATGTATCACGTCCTTTGAGCCCTGCCGTAGTGAAAGCTTTGCATGCTGCCACCGATGAAATGGCTGTGGCGGAAGGTTTTAAAGGCTACGGCCCAGAACAAGGCTATGCCTTCTTGCGCGAAGTCATTGCCGCCAATGACTACACAGCACGCGGTATGGATATTGCCGCCGATGAAATTTTTGTCAGCGACGGAGCCAAGTGTGATGTGGGCAATTTTCAAGAACTTTTTGCCGATAAAGTACGCATTGCTGTAACCGATCCTGTCTATCCCGTATATGTTGATTCCAACGCCATGAGCGGTCGCATTGGTAGCTATGTTGACGAGCATTGGGATAATCTTATCTATTTGCCTTGCACTGCCGAAAATAACTTTATCCCTGACTTTCCCAAAGAAACACCAGATGTAATTTATTTGTGCTACCCCAATAACCCTACAGGCACCGTGCTTACTCGCGAGGCCTTAGCAGCTTGGGTAGACTATGCACGCAACAATGGCGCAATAATTTTGTATGACTCTGCCTACAAAGCCTTCATTAGCGGTACCGATGTACCACACAGTATTTTTGAAATTCCCGGTGCTCGTGAAGTGGCAGTGGAGTTTCGTTCTTTTTCTAAAACAGCTGGTTTTACAGGCTTACGTTGCGCCTATGTTGTGGTGCCCAAAGATTTACAAATTAATGGGCAAAAAATAGACTTGCATGGCATGTGGTTGCGTCGTCAATGCACGAAGTATAATGGTTGCCCTTATATTGTACAAAAGGCCGCAGAAGCCGTGTATAGCCCAGAAGGGCAGGCAGAATGCGCAAGCATAATAGACGGATACATGGGAAATGCCACAAAAATTCGTAGCACTTTGTTAGATATGGGGCTTGAAGTATATGGCGGTGAACATGCACCTTATGTGTGGGTGCGTACGCCTAAAGTCGCCAATGGCTACACACCTTCTTGGGATTTCTTCCAAAAAGTTTTGGATAATGCTCATGTGGTATGTACCCCGGGGGCTGGTTTTGGCCCTAGCGGTGAAAGCTATGTGCGCTTTACAGCTTTCGCTTCTCCTGCTAATACCGACGAAGCATTGGTACGCCTTAAGGGTGTACTCTAGGTCAGAGAGCTTTTAAAATATGCAAGCTGTGCAAGAGGGCAGAGAGATGTTTTTTTGCACAGCTTGTTAAATGACTATTTAGCTAGAGTTGTTTACAGACAATGGCTAAATTAAAAAAAGATAAAAGGCGAAAGATAAAAGAGCCCTGCGAAAAAAAACTTTCTCTTGCGAATTTTCCTTCTTGACAAAGACGCAAAAGTAGGGCAAATACCTCTTTCTCTTTTGGAGGTTTTTTATATGTATGCAATAGTTGAAGCCTGCGGCAAACAGTTCCGCGTAGAAGAAGGCTGTAAGATTGTGGTTGATCACATCAAGGCTGAAGTTGGCGAAACGCTAACTTTGGATAAAGTACTTTTACTTGGCGGCGCAGATTTCAAAGTGGGCGCTCCCTATGTGGAAAATGCTAGCGTAAAGTGCGAAGTTCTTGGCCAAGGCCGCGGTGAAAAAATTATGGTTTTCAAGCGTTGGCGCCGTAATGACTCACGTAAATTGCGTGGGCATCGTCAAGATTTGACCACCTTGAAGGTAGTAGGCATTTCTGCCTAAGTATTTTGCTCTTGCGGTTATGTGCTGCACGGTGACTAACACAACACCTTTTTGCTGTGCGCCGTAACCCAAGAGTACTGGTAATTCACCCCCAAGGCTGTTAAGGAGAAATCTAATGGCACATAAAAAAGCAGGCGGGTCATCGCGCAATGGTCGCGATAGTGAAGGGCAAAGACGCGGCGTAAAGCGTTTTGGCGGTCAAAAAGTTTTGGCCGGTAATATTCTTGTGCGCCAATTGGGTACTAAGGTTCACCCCGGTAACAACGTGGGCATGGGCCGCGATTTTACCCTCTTTGCCAAGATTGATGGCGTTGTGAAATTTGAAAAGTTTGTGCGCAAACGTCGCGTATTAACCAGAGTTCACATCGAACAAGCTTAAAGATTTGAGGGCATGCCCTCAAGCTTTTTACAAAACACCGCCGCAGAGGAAATTCCCTTATGGGTATTTCTCATGCGGCTTTGTGTCTTTTATAGTCCTCAAAGGACAAGTGGGTAAACTATGAGATTTGTGGATGAAGCTGTCATTTCTGTAAAAGCCGGTAAAGGCGGGCATGGCTGTATTTCTTTTCGTCGCGAAAAATTCGTACCTAGAGGCGGCCCCGATGGCGGCGACGGCGGCAATGGCGGCAATGTCATTGTGCGTGCCGATGCTCGTTTGTTAAGCCTCTATGACTTCCGTTTAAAGCGCCATTATGAGGCACAAAATGGACAACCTGGTATGGGCAGTCAATGCCATGGGCGTAAAGGGGAAAACCTTGTGTTGCACCTGCCAGAGGGTACATTGATATTTGAGCAAACCCCCGAAGGTGAAGTGTTAATAGCAGACCTAACCGATGTGGATGCGGAGTTCGTATTGGCGCATGGCGGTCGCGGCGGCAAGGGGAATGAACATTTTAAATCTTCCACCATGCGCGCACCGCGTTTTTCGCAGCCCGGTGAAATGGGTGAAGAGCGTACTCTGCGCCTAGAATTAAAAATTTTAGCCGATGCCGGTCTTGTGGGTTTACCCAATGCGGGAAAATCTACTTTTATTTCTAAAGTGTCTGCAGCACGTCCGAAAATTGCTGCCTATCCATTCACGACGCTTATTCCTAACCTTGGGGTCATGATTGATGAATTTGACCCAGGGCGCCGTATGGTACTGGCCGATATTCCTGGTCTTATTGAAGGGGCGCATACCGGTCAAGGGCTTGGTACGCGATTTTTAAAGCATGTGGAGCGCACGCGTTTTATAGTGCATATTTTAAGCATCGAAGATATTTCTATGGATGACCCTTGGGCGGGTTTTGAACTTATCAATGGCGAGTTGCGTCAATTTGACGCCGGCCTTGGTGAGCGCGTACAAGTGGAAGTTATTAATAAAATTGATGCGGTGGATGAAGAAATAGTGGAAGCTTTAAAAGCTAAAGCTGCAGAAGATAATCGGCCTATTTTCTTTATATCTGCCATGTATGGCCAAGGCATTGACGAAT
The DNA here is from genome assembly GCA_964368075.1 of uncultured Desulfovibrionaceae bacterium. GTDB lineage: Bacteria > Desulfobacterota > Desulfovibrionia > Desulfovibrionales > Desulfovibrionaceae > CAYJAD01. Next base: position 96,042 of record CAYJAD010000002.1, read on the forward strand.
TAGTGGCTCATATTTGGAAAATGCGCGATGGCCTTGCGCAAAATGCCCCCTTCTTGCACTTTAAAGAAATAGAGCGTGAAGAAGAAGATGAATTTCCTGAAATTGAAGTAGAATACGTGAAAGAATAGTTTTTTCATTGCAGTTGCATAGAAAAATGAAGAGGGTACTCATAATGTTGAGCAAAAAAAGAACGTGGCTTTTGTTACTTTTGTTGTGTTTGGCCGGTTTTTTATACGTGACATTTACTCACGAACGTTTTGGTGCGGCTCCTACTGGTGAACGCTTAAAACGTATGGAACAAACTGCCACCTTTAGAGAGGGTGTTTTTTTTAATACCATGCCTGAGCCTACCAATTTGGTGAAAGAAAATTTCTTTGTTCGCATGTATAATATTCACTTTAATAAAGAAGGTCAGCGCACCCCCTCCGAGCCTTTACCTTCGGTAAAGACGGACTTAAAAGCATTGGCTGCCAATAAGCCCCAAGAAAATGTACTAATACCACTGGGGCATTCGTCTTATTATATGCAGCTTCATGGTGTGCATATGCTTATAGATCCGGTGTTCAGCCCATATGCAGGCCCCTTTTCTTTTTTAAACAAAGCTTTTGAAGGCACCACTGTTTATACCGTGGAAGATATGCCCCCCATTGATTATATTCTTATTTCTCACGATCATTATGACCATTTAGATTACGATGTCATGAAAGCCATGGTGGGAAAAGTGAAAAAAGTCATTGCTCCCTTGGGTGTAGGGGCTCATTTAGAATTGTGGGGGTATGCGCCACAAGATATTTGGGAAGGGTATTGGTATGATTCGGTAGACTTGGGCAATGACATACAGGTGCATGTGCTACCAGCAAGGCATTATTCCAGTCGCCTTTTTGCTAAAAATCAAACCCTTTGGGCAGGATTTGCCTTTGTGACGCCACAAAGGAAAATATTTTATAGCGGCGATACCGGCTATGGTAATCACTTTCCTGAAATGGCGCAAAAATTAGGCCCCTTTGATTTGGTTATTCTTGATGTGGGGCAATTTAACCCTGATGGCTGGCCGCATATTCACCTATTACCAGAACATGCCGCCAAAGCAGCCGCAGAATTGGGAGCCAAGCGCTTACTACCTGCACATAATAGTAAATTTGCTATAGCCTTACATGATTGGAAAGATCCACTCAATATGATTGAGGAGTTTAGTAAAGATAAAGAGTATATTTTGCTAACCCCCACCATAGGTCAAATTATTCGTCTTGATGATGACACGCAAAAGTTTGATGCTTGGTGGAAAAAACTTCCTTAGGGTATGAGTTTTAGGAAACGTGGATTAATTTTTTCTTTGGGGGGAAGGAGACTTTCCCCCCAAGGGACAAGTGCTAAAGCCCAAAAGCTTCCCTCTCAAACTCCCCCATCTCTTCAAAACGCTTTACTTGAATAATATTTTTGCACAGTTCATTGTGCAGAGCTCTCTGAATAGTCTGCTAGCGTGTAACGCTGTAATCAAGCAGTATATCTTCCATCTTTTTTAATTTCTCACGCGATTTAGTCTTATTGGTTCGGCCAAATTCCACCACCAGCGCTTCAACCAAGGTCAAAGCAGAGACCACAGAATAGTGCGAGCGCGCATTGCTTACATAAAGCACTGTATCTGCATGCGCAATGGAGGGGCAAGATGTATGGGTAGTAATAAGCAGTGTGGGGATGTTATGTCGAGAAGCCACTTCCATGGAGTCTAATGTGCGGCTATAAAAACGAGGGCCACCAAGGGAAAAAGCCACAAAAAGATCTTTTGGTGTTAAATTAATAAGCTCTTCATACATGAGTCCTGCGCCAGATGCATCTAGCATATGCGCTTTAGCAGAAACTTGCTGCAATAAAAAGTGCATATAAAAAACCACGGTTTTAGAAGAACGCCCACCATAAATACCAATGCGATTTGCCTTTTGTAGCATGGCAGAAGCCGCGGCAAATTGTTCAAGTAACTGTGGGGTAATCATACCTTGCACAGTTTCTACATTATCACGGGCCACACTGGTAAGACTGTGCTCCTCGGGGTTTTTTGCTTGTTTACTGCCAAGGGAATGGTCAAAATCCCACCAAACAGATAAATTGTTGGGTAAAAGTAGCTTACGAATATCTTTTTGTAAATCTTTGTATTTGTTATAGCCTAAGGCCTTCACGACGCGAACCACAGAAGATGTACTGGTGTTGGAAGCCGCCGCCAATTCTTCCACCGTTTGAAAGGCTACTTCCTGATAGTGGCTTTGCAAATAAGCGCAGACATTTTGCTGTCCGCTAGGCAGGCTGTTGGCAACTTCTTGAATATGCGCGAGGAGCTTTTCAGCATGTACCTTGAGACGTGTTGCAGGTGTCATAAGCTATCCTTTTCAAAACTTTGCGCAGGTCATGCGCAAAGGCCGTAACTGTTGGCTTAAGAAAGCGTTCAAAATGTACCAACACAAAAAGCCAAACTTCATATGCACGTCTATCTATAGAGTACACAGAAGTATTTTGCATCACGGCATCTCATGCTTTTTAAGCAAAGAACTAAAGTTTGAACTTTCAACAGCCTGTTGGGTGCTGTGCAGAAAAATGAAAATGGTTAAAAAAATGTCAGCACAAAACATATTTATAAATAATTATCTACCCACATAGCAATTTTTTTGTGTAAAAGCAAATATCTTGATTTTACACAAAAACAACACAATCTAAAATTGTTTTTCTAAAAAAAGAGCAAGCGTAAAGAAAAAGTATTTTTTGCCGATAGTACCCTTAATGCTATAAGCCAAAGAAAGGAGCTCTCTCTATGAAGTTACAACAGAAAATTTTGTTGCCAATTGTGGCACTTTTAATTCTTTCCATGGGCATTTTGAGTTACCTCACGTATCAACAAACAGCTAAGGCGCTAACGGAAACGTCGTTAAATACTATGCAAGTGACTTCACTTACTTTGCAGCGCATGCTCGACTATTCTATAAATTCTACCAAGATTTTTATTGGTATAACAGCGGAAAATACACATGTTATAGATTTTTCAGTAAAAGAACAGCAAACTCCCCAAGATGTAAGCCGCATGAATACTTGGCTTGCCACTCGCGCAAGCGATTTAGGAATGCTTAGTGGATTTAATTTAATAAGTACAAAGGGCTTCATTGTAGCTTCGTCTAATCCAAAAGCTGTGGGCACTGATTTAAATTTTCGTAAATATTTTCAAGAAGCACTCAAAGGGCGTATACCCAAACCCGAACCGCGCCTTTCTACCATAACCAATGAAGTACTTATGGCTGTGGTTATACCTGTAAAAGATACTCAAGGAAATATTGTTTCTGTACTTAGTGGTGATGTGTCTTTCGCAAAAGTATATGATGCTGTATTTAAAGGTATAACTGTAGGTAGCAAGGGCTATGCTTTGGCCATTGATGCGCAAGGACGAGTAGTGCTTGATCATGTGAAAGATGTACTCATGAAAGATAACTTGCCTATTACTCCTACCATGAAAAAGATTGCTCAAAAAGGTGATGGCGTTACAGAATATATGAATTATTTTAATGAACCTGTTATTGCATATCATAAAAAATTAGAAGGCAGTGACATGGTTGTTATTGCAAGGGCAGAAAAACGCGATGTTTTTTCAAATCTAGAAACCTTAAGCTCTCTTTCTCTGTATGCAACTGTTGCGGCTGTAATACTTAGTGCATTGGTAGTGTTTCTTATTCTACGTCCTGTGATTACTGCTGTGGCTAAAGGGGCAAGTTTTGCCACAGCCATTGCCAATGGTGATTTAAATGGCTCCTTAGAGGTGCAGCGCAATGACGAAATAGGCTATCTTGCTAATTCACTACGTTCTATTCCTGAGTCTCTTAATCGTATTATGGAAGAATATGCACGTGTAAAAAAAGAACTTTCTGCCGGTCATATTGAAGTTCAAGGCGACAGCGCTCAGTTTCAAGGGGCCTATGCCGAACTTATTAAAGGCACAAATTTTACCTTACAGCAATATCAGCATATTTTAAACGTGTTTACGGCTCCTGTGGTTGTGTTAGATAAAAATTTACGTGTAACCTATCTTAATGATATTGGAAAGCGTATAGTGGGCGATAACTACTTGCATAAGACCTTTCATGAAATCATGAAGCGTGATGATTCTGATACCCCCGGCGATGCCTTGCATAAAGCTGTGTCTAGCATGAGTCCTGCTACGGCAGAGACGGTGGCTCGCCCTGGAGGTAAGGTTATAGATATTTCTTACACGGCCATTCCTCTTAAAGACGATACTGGCAAACTAGCCTGTGTGTTGCAACTTATAACAGATTTGACTGCCATTAAGAGCACACAACGAACCATTATAGAGGTGGCTAATCAGGCGCAAGATATTTCTGAGCGCATGGCCACAGCGTCCAGACAATTGTCTTCACAGGTGGAAGAGGTTTCCAATGGGGCACAAGTGCAGCGCGACCGTGTTACAGCTACGGCGGCGGCCATGGAAGAAATGAATTCTACAGTGCTTGAGGTGGCAAGTAATGCTGGCGAAGCCAATACGCAATCGGCTGCTGTTCGCGATAAAGCCACAGAAGGTACAGATTTGGTAAGTCAAGTGGTTGTGGCTATTAAGAGCGTGAATGATGTAACCTTAGAATTAGAAAGTAATATGAAGCAGTTAGGGTCGCAGGCAGAAAGTATTGGTAGTGTTATGGATGTTATTTCAGATATTGCCGATCAAACTAACTTGCTAGCCTTGAATGCTGCCATTGAAGCGGCAAGAGCAGGAGAGGCCGGACGAGGCTTTGCTGTTGTAGCTGACGAGGTGCGCAAATTGGCAGAAAAAACCATGACTGCTACCACAGAAGTAGGTAATAGTATTCGTGGCATTCAAGAGACCACAAAAATGAATATTGATCGGGTAAGCGAGAGTGCCGGCTTTGCGGGTAAAGCCACTGATATTGCTGCTGTTTCTGGGAATTCCTTGGAAGAAATTTTATCTCTTGCTGATACTAATACAGCACTCATTTCAGGTATTGCGACAGCAGCAGAGGAACAGTCTGCCACTTCCGAAGAAATTAATCGCTCTATTGATGAAATTAATGATATTGCAGGCTCCACTGCTTCTGGCATGGCACAAGCCTCAGAGGCTGTGCACGAGTTGTCAATTATGGCTTCTGAGCTACAAGACTTGTTAAAGAAATTGCTTAGCCGATAATAGAGATCTCAGTTTTTTGACTTTTTTTAAACTATTACAAGGGGTTTGTTTTCTATAGAACGAACCCCTTTCTTATGGTCATACTGTACATATGTGCTTTTATAGTATATTATAGGGAAAGCAAAAACATATACGTGTTTTTAAGAAAGGTATGATATATTAAATGTTTTAGTGAAAATGTTACAGTAAAAAAGACATTTGAAAATATTTCTATAATATGGCATGCTACAATATCTTTTGCCACACGATAAAGAATCTTGATTTCTTCATTAATACATACGAGGGCTGTATATGCTTGATTCAAAAGATCCTATAGATTTTGAAACGTACGAGTTTTTGCAGACACTTTTTAAGGCTGTCAAAATTCCTTTGTCTTGCTGGGCAATGGATGGCACTGCTCTGTACGCAACACAAAGTTTCTTAGATTTTTTTGATATTCCTCATATTAGTAAGTTTACAGAAAACTTTTATAGGCACACGCCCCCCATACAACCCAATGGTGAGGATTCCATCACTCTTGGTAAGTTTTACTATGAAACCGCCATAGTAGAGGGCTTTTGTAAATTTTCTTGGGCGCATTTATTGCCCGATGGCCGCGAAGAAATAGTAGAATATACCCTCTCAAAAATGGAGTTTGGCGGTCAAACCATGGTGGCCGGGCACCTGATGCGAACTAAAAGCGTTGTGGCAACTTTGGAAGAAAAATATGCTTCTGACCAAAATGCTAAAGCCATGCTAGATGCAGCCCCCGTAGGGGTGTGCCTTTGGAATGAAAAATTTGAACTTATTGATTGCAATTTAGGTTTTTTAAAGCTTCTTGGTATTCAAGATAAAAGTGAGTATTATAACGCGCACACAAAATTTTATCCAGAGTATCAAGCGGACAATAAGCGATCAGAAGAGCATTTTTATTTTGAATTAACACAGGTTTTTGCCGGAATAGACAGGGATATTGAATGGCTGTGGTGTGATATTCATGGGGAAAGTATTCTTACGCGAAATAAACTACGGCGCATAGAATACGACGGAAGACCTATGGTTGTTGAGTATATCGAAGATATGCGTATGCTCATGGAAAGTCAGCAAAAAGCCACCGATGCTGAAAAACGCAATGAAATAGTGCTTGATAATGTGCCCTTAGGTATTTTCTTTTGGAACGAACATATGGAATTGTTGGATTGTAACCAAGAAGCATTACGTATGTTTAAAGCCCCTTCTAAAAAATATTTTTTTGAAAAGCTTTATAATGCGTCACCTAAGATGCAACCTGACGGCAGAACTTCTGCAGCTGTGCTTGAAGAGGCTTTAGGCATAGCACATACAGAGGGTTTCTATCGCTTTGAGTGGATGCACCAAACCTTCGAGAAGGAACCTTTGCCGGCTGAGGTTATTTTAGTCCCCTCTGAACTTAATAATAAGAAAATTCTTATTTCTTATACCAAAGATTTACGAGATTTAAAAGAGTTTAAGTATAAAGCAGAGCAAGCGTTAAATTATACACAAGTTATGCTTGATACTATGCCCTTGGCTGTGCATGTATGGGATGCAGATTTTAATATACTAGATTGTAATTTGGCATGTGTTCGTCTTTTTGAACTTAAAGATAAAGAAGAATATTTTTCAATGTTTGAAAAATTAACACCGTACAGACAGCCCGATGGTGCCATTACAAGCGAAGCCACTTATGAATGGTTACGCAAGGCTATGCGCGAAGGCTATTGCCAGTTTGAGTGGTTGCAACAATTGCCTGATGGCACGCCTATTCCTGTGGAAAAAACGCTTATTCGTACCTCGTATGAAGGAGCTAATATTATTGTAAGCTTTGCTCGCGATTTACGCGAAATAAAAGAAACACAGGAATTGTTAGAAGAAATTCAATTGCGTAACAGGCTTATGCTGGATTCTTTGCCCCTTGGCATTAATTTTTGGAACGATAAAGGCCAGCTTATCGATTGTAATATGGCCTGCGTGAAAATGTACGGTTTTTATACGAAGGGTGAATATTTAGCTAACTTCACTAAAACATTTCCTAAACTACAACCTTCAGGGATAAGCTCTTTAGAGGCTATAGGCAACGCCTTTGACGAAGTATTTGATAAGGGCTGGGCACGTATGGAACTTACGACCTTGCAACCTTCAACGCAAATTTCCATGCCTGTGGAAGTGACGCTTACCCGCATTAACTATAAAGGAAGTTTTGGGGTTATTGTTTACTTGCGCGATTTGCGAGAATTTAAAGCCATGTTGCATGAAATTGAAGAAACGCAAGAAGACTTACGTAAAGCTAAAGATTTGGCAGAAAAAAGCGCTCAAGCGAAAAGTGAATTTTTAGCCAATATGAGCCATGAAATTCGCACACCCATGAATGGCA
>CAYJAD010000003.1:0-91003 GCA_964368075.1 uncultured Desulfovibrionaceae bacterium
AGCTTTAGCTGTTAATCCGAAGCCACCGGCTTTAGCCGGTGGAGTATTCACTCTCAACTCATTAGGCTGCTATTTGTCGGCGCGTTTTGAGAGTGAAAGGCATTTTTTGACGCTAACAAAAGTTTCCCTTCGCCCCCCCCTCAAAAGATTAATAAGTTGTCAATGAGTAAAAGTTTGCAGAGTTTTTTTTCAGCGAACTAGAAGAAAGGCTTTGCAAAATAAACAAAGACTGGCATACTTCTTTCTATGAAGAACGCTAAAGTACATTACCCTTTGAAAGATTTACCTTACTTGACCTTTGCCCCGGCTACAGAGCCAGTAGGCATTGTACCCGATGATGACGCGTGTTTTGCCTTGTGGGATGAGTACGGTGTTTTAGACAATGTGCGTGCCCATTCCTTAATAGTAGCGGGCTTTGCCACTGCCTTGGCACATAAAGCTGTAGAAAAAGGCTATGATGTTTGCGTAGCTTCGGTACGTGCAGCGGCACTATTACATGATGTTGCCAAATCTTATACCATACACCATGGGGGAAGCCATGCTCAAATGGGGTCTTCATGGGTAGTACAAGCGACGGGCAACAGGCGCATAGCACAAGGGGTCGCCATGCATGTGTTTTGGCCTTTTGCCTTGCCTGAAAACATGTGTGCATTGCCTTTTTTTATTATTTATGCCGATAAAAGAGTCATGCATGACAAATGCGTAACTTTAGAAGAACGATATGAGGATTTGCTTGCGCGTTATGGCACCACAGAACAGCATCGCTTAGGTATTGCCGTATCATATAAGCAAGGCCAAGACATAGAAAGCGCACTTTCAGCGCAATTGGAGTGTGATCTTAATGCGTATACTTTTGATAGCGGGCGGTTGGTCCAGCGAACGTGAAGTTTCTTTGGCAGGGGCAAAAAATATTGAAAGTGCTTTGCAACAACGAGGGCATGCGGTAACTTTTTTTGATTTAAGTGCAAATTTTGATAATTTGCTTACTATTGCTCTGGAGCATGACTTTGCCTTCATTAACTTGCACGGTGCTCCGGGAGAAGACGGGCTAGTACAGGCTCTTCTTGATAGTATAGATATCCCCTATCAAGGCAGTGGGGCGCGTGGATCTTTTTTAGCTTTACACAAAGCAGCCACGAAACAAATCTATAAAAAACATGCCATACCCACTCCTGCTTGGGAGTTTCTTCCTGCTATGCCGGCAGAAGATTGGACGCCTTCCCTTAAATATCCCATTTTTGTAAAGAGCAACACAGGCGGCTCTTCTCTTTTGCTTTTTTGCGTAAATAACGCTCAGGAACTGCGTGTAGCTTTACAAGAAATCTTTGCTGCAGGTTGTGAAGCCATATTAGAACCTAGTATTGAAGGGCTTGACAGCACGTGTGGCGTGTTGGGTGACGAAGCCCTTCCTCCTATACTTATTCGTCCATTGGCAGGCACTTTTTTTGATTATGCCAGTAAATATGTACAAGGTGGCGCCGAAGAATTATGTCCCGCCCCTTTACCTGCTGCTATCAATGCTCAAATGCAAACTTTGGCTTTAAAGGCACATAAGGCTTTGGGGCTGAGCGGCTATAGCCGTACAGATTTTCGTATTATGGACGATGGTACCGTGCTTACTCTAGAAACCAACACTTTACCGGGGATGACAGCCACCAGTTTGTTACCGCAAGAGGCGCAAACCTTGGGCATTTCTTTTGGTGAACTCTTAGAAAAACTCATGGCACTAGGTATGCAAAAAACATAAATAAAAAAATTAGCTTCCTTTTGTACGTAGCTAAATTATGCCTTCTAGGCTTGCCATTACTCTGACTTTTGTATAGTGTGACGCTGTTTTTTACTAGCCTGTAAAAGAGTAATAAGCATGGATTTATTGCAATTTTTTACTACTTCTTTTTATGGCTTTATAAAAAGTTTTACAAGCATGGCAAAGGTTAAATGTATTAACCTTTGTGACATAAACAAAAAGACAAAGGAGTTTTTTTCATGTCTGTTCCAATCCTTGTGAAGGAATCCCTTATACCGGGACAAACCAGTAAGCTTGTGCTTGATGCGCCGCAAATTGCCAAGAAGGCCAGACCGGGCCACTTTGTGATGTTGCGTCTTCATGAAAAGGGCGAACGTATCCCCTTAACTATTGCCGATGCCGACCCCGAAGCCGGAACCATTACCATCGTGTATATTGTTCTTGGAAAAAGCACGGCTCTTTTAGAAACCTTCAAGGAAGGCGATAAAATTTTAGATGTGTGTGGCCCCTTGGGAAATCCTACACATATTGAGAAAAAAGGTACTGTTGTTTGCGTGGGCGGGGGCACAGGCATTGCCGCCATGCATCACATTGCTAAAGGGCATCACCGCATTGGCAATAAAGTGGTGGGGGTTATTGGTGCACGTAGCAAGGACTTACTTCTTTTTGAAAAAGAACTTTCTTCTTTTGTCGATGAATTGCTCATTTCCACCGATGATGGCAGCTATGGGCATCACGGGCTTGTGACCGAACTTTTACATGATAAGTTAGAAAAAGATAAAGATGTCTTTGAGGTTGTGGCTGTAGGGCCTGTACCCATGATGAACGCCGTAGCAGCCACCACCAAACCCTATGGAACCCCCACCGTGGTAAGTTTAAACTCTATTATGGTGGATGGTATTGGCATGTGTGGTGCGTGCCGTGTAACTGTAGGTGGCGTAACGAAGTTTTCTTGCGTGGATGGCCCTGAGTTTGACGGGCATCAAGTGGACTTTGCAGAATTACGTCGTCGTCTTATAGCTTTTGCAGATCAAGAAAGAACTTCTTTTGACCATTATAGGTGTACTTGCCATGGAAGATAATACCAAGAAAAAAGCAAAAAGAATTGCAACCCCTCGCGTAGACATGCCCTGTTTGCCAGCGGAAGAGCGCAAGCGTAACTTTGAGGAAGTCGCCATGGGCTATACGCCTGAAATGGCCATGACCGAAGCTAGCCGTTGTCTGCAATGTAAAAAACCTAAATGTGTGGAAGGCTGCCCTGTAGAAGTACCCATTCCGCAATTTATCGCCGCTGTGGCTCGTGGCGATATGGACTCTGCCTATCGTGTTATCAAAAGTACCAATAGCTTGCCTGCTGTATGCGGTCGTGTGTGTCCACAAGAAGTACAATGCGAAGGCAAATGTATTCTCGGCAAAAAGGGTGAACCTGTGGCCATTGGGCGTTTAGAGCGCTTTGTGGCAGACACCTACATTGCCAGCACAGCTTGTGAGCAGTTAACAGGCACCAATGCCTGCGCTTTGCCCAACGATAAGTTTAAAGTGGCTTGTTTGGGGTCTGGCCCAGCTTCTTTGACTGTGGCTGGCTATCTTTCTGCACAGGGCTTAAAAGTAGACGTGTACGAAGCTTTGCATGAGCCCGGTGGCGTGTTAATTTATGGCATCCCCTCCTTCCGTTTGCCCAAAGATGTTGTAGCCACAGAGCTTAACGGTTTGCGCTTTACAGGTGTGGATTTTAAATTAAATTGGGTGGGCGGACGTACCATCACCGTGCAAGATTTATTGGACGATGGTTATGACGCTGTTTTCATAGGCGTAGGTGCTGGACTTCCTATGTTCTTAAATATTCCTGGAGAAAACTTTGTGGGTGTGTTTTCTGCCAATGAATATCTTACCCGTGCCAATCTTGGCCGAGCTTATCTCTTCCCTGAGCAGGACACGCCAACCTACCTTGGAAAAAATGTTACGGTTTTTGGTGCCGGTAACGTGGCCATGGATGCGGCACGCACAGCCATGCGTCTTGGTGCAGAAACAGTGCATATTGTGTATCGTCGTACTCGTGCTGAAATGCCGGCACGATTGGAAGAAATTCACCATGCTGAGGAAGAAGGCATACAATTAGAATTGTTGGCCTCGCCTGTCAAATTTAACGGTGACGACAAGTTAAGTTTGACATCTGTAACCTTGCAACGCATGAAACTTGGCGAGCCTGATGCTTCTGGTCGTTGCCGCCCTGAGCCCATAGAAGGCGACCTCTATGATTTACCCACAGACTTAGCCATTGTGGCCCTTGGAACTCGCGCTAATCCCATTTTGCTTGATGCTACACCAGGGCTTGAATTGAATAAATGGGGTCATGTTGTGGTGAATGAAGAAACTGGCGAAACTTCAATTCCCAATGTCTTTGCCGGCGGGGATATTGTTACCGGTGCTGCCACAGTTATCTTGGCCATGGGCGCCGGCCGTAAAGCCGCCAGAGAGATTTGTAAACGCTTGCTTGGTGAATAGTGAATATGTGAACACATTTGTGTCAGTGTTTCCTAGCTAGTATTTTCAAGGGAAACACTGATGCAAAGGGTTTTTTGAGGGGGAGAGTCTGAGAGGGGGAACTTTTTTTTCTTGAAAAGAAACCTCTGCACAATTGTTTTAAGTATTATTTTGCTAATAAAATATTAAAAATTGTTCAAAATCTGAATTCAAATGTGCAGAGGTAAAGGCACGAAAATAAAAAAATTAACGGTGAAGCAAAGCTCCACCTATTCTTGATTTTCGGTCGCATTGACTGATGTCAAAGCTCCATGAGACCCTACACAATGAATTGTGCAGAGGTCTCAAAAAAAAGTTCCCTCTCTCAGGAAAAACATTAACTATAACATCCCTAAGTATTTTCTTTTAGCTCTACAATTTCTTGAGCATAAAGTTTGGCAAATTCTTCTTGCCCCCATTTGGAATACATATGCGCCATGCGTGCCAGAACGGGTAAATCTCGCCCAAATTGCCGTATGGTTACATTGTATAAATGCTCTGCCAGAGCAAAATGCTGCATAGATTCAGCGCCGTCAATGGCCTTTATATAGTGTTCTTTATTTTTACTATGATGTTTGAAACTTTCACTCAACACTTTTGTGGCGCTGGCGTATTGTCCAAATTGATTTAAAAGTTCTGCTACATAGAGAATGATGGCAGAATCTTCAAAAAACTCATCGGCGGCGCGTTCTAAGTAGGCGCAGCCTCTTTCTAATTCACCATCTTGTAATAAGGAGCGCCCTTTATGCAGGAGAGAGTACAAACGCTCCTGATGCTCCATATTTTCTTGCTGCTTTTGTACTTGCTCCCGTAGAATATTAGCAAATTCTCGCAATACCGTGACAAGCGGCCCTTCTTTTCCATAGGTATAGCGCAATTCATACTCTTTTCCTGTGTTTGTGGGGTCTAATAGTGGACCAAGCTGTGTACTAAAGCTTTGTAAAAGAGCATTCACATCCCTTTCTAAAGCAGGTATGGAAAGAGCGTTCTGATGCCTAATTTCACGTAATGCCATAGCTACATGTTCTAGGGCTTGGGGCATATCATTTTTTTGTGCATAGCCCTTAGCCATGGCAAGCTTCATGCGTATGTCCTTAGGTATTGCCATGCGTTTCTCCTCTCCAAATGGTGCGAGCCAATGAAGCATGTGCTTCTAAAATATCTTGAGCCGTGGGGGGCATAAGTAAATCAATATGTCTTTTGTCAAGCCAGCGTTGCCGTATGGAGGTCGCGCTTATTTCCATACGTGGTAATGGCATGTAATAAATTGTCCCTTGCCCCTGATGGAGGTATTCTATATGGGCTACAGGGCCATTTTTCTGTTCTGAAAATGTAGCATTAGGCCAAAATTGCTGTACAGTTTCAAAGAAAATTTTTTTTTGCCCGCCTCCCCTTGGCATAACGCCTATATCAGTTAGCAGCGGCAAATCTAAACCGCGATGCCAAGAGCTAAGTCCACACAAATTTTCCATGCCTAAAACAAAAAGAAGTTTTTGCTGGCTATATTGCTCCTTATAGCTTTGCAGGGTATGCCACGTATATGAGGCTCCGGTTCTTTTTCCTTCTCTATCGCTGACTGTGAGGCGTTCAATATCTGCACAGGCAGCTTTAAGCATGGCTACTCTGAGATCAAAAGGCAAAAAGCCAGCGGGGTTTTTAAGAGCCGGTGTGGCGCAGGGGATAAGTTCTACACTTTCAATGCCATGGGGAAGGTTGGTATATTCCAACACTTCAATGGCCAGACGAATATGCCCCACATGTACGGGATTAAACGATCCCCCAAACAGTGCTTTATATTTTTGCATGCTTGCCCGTTGCTATCCTTATTTGCTTTAGCTGATAGGGTAGCGCCCACAGCAAAACTTTCCCTCAGGGCATAGTTTTGTTTTTTCGCAAGGGGCACCGGCATGGGCAAATACTTGTGGTAAAATAGCGCGACACTGCTGTAGCATATGCTCTGCCACTTTTCGAATTTCCCACTGAGCGCGTGTGCAACAACGATGTGCAAAGAAATTGAGCAAAGCGCGGCAATTCATACTCACCACTATGCGCGTTTCTGCCGCTTGGGGCAAGACAAAACGCGCGTCTTCATTGGCTTTGGCATTGCCTTGAGCTGATAGCAAAGCGTGAATATCCGCATAAGCACTGCCCACTTCCGTCATAAAAGCCTCGAAGCGCGCCAAAGCTTCTGGGTTTTTGGCAATGCTTGGCGGTATAATATAATTACACTGAGCCCCATTCACATAGCGCTGACTTTGCTGTGAATACGATGCAATGCGATGTCGCACCAGTTGATGCGATAAGGCACGAGAAATACCATCTATGGCAAAAGTAAAGCTCACATGCTCAATGGGGCTTTCATGTCCGGATGCCATAATTTTTTCGATGAGCTGCGCTTGCTTGTCGCTTGTAATGTTTTCTTCAATGAGTTCATCCCACATATCGCCCACAAAACCATCATAATAGCATTGCCTACAAGCTGCATAAATAACGGCCAAAGGTTGTGGTGTATGGCTTAATAGCTGTACTTTTGCACTGACTGGCGGCATGGGATGTCCTTTGCAATTTTTTTGAGCAACGTTATTTTCATTTTGCTGCCTCTGTAAAAAATATACAGTAATGCATTTGAATACTATGTAATACCGTATTTGTTAATCAAGAAATCTTCAATACAAAAAAAGGGAGGAAGAAAACTCTTCCCCCCTTTATTTCAAAGGTCTATGCGGAAATTTTAAAATAACTTCCCGCGCATTTTTTAAGGGACCTTGGGAAAGTTTTTTAGGCACTTCCCTTAAAAAATCCTCTTATTATACACTTTGTAATACCCATGCCACGCGTCCTAAAATGCGCTGTTGCACCGTTTTTGCGGGCAAACGTGTTTCTGTATATCCTTCGGCGTCGGAGCGCAAAATATAATGCACATCGTCACTATCAAGAAATACTCTGCGTATTACTAAGCCTTCGTGAGGCCAAAAGAAGGCATAAATCATGCCAGAAACAAGCGCCTTTACTGCGGTGTCTACACCTACATAGGCCTGACGCATAAGAGTAGGTTCCATATTGGGGGCTTCTTGCCGCAAAACTTGAATGCCAGCATCGGCAAAAGATAAAGGCACAGAAATTTTTCCCACTTGTGGTAAAGTAGGAAGTATATCACCGTCATTATAGGTACAGCCCATGCCATACACTGTAAGTATGACGCTTTTTGCTGCAGGCTCGCCATACAAAGCAGAAGTTTCTGCAAGACCGGATTCAGGCATTTCTTGAGGGTAATACCCAGCTTCTGTGCGTAAAAACATGGGGCCTACTCCACGTTTTAGCCAATCAGGATTTAAGCCAAACTTTTCAAAAAGCTTCATGTACCAGTCACCGGGCACTGAGTCGCGGCGTTTGGCATCGGATATGCTTGATTGTCGAATTTCTAAAACTTCTGCTATTTCTACTTGTGTTTTTGTACTTGTCGCGAACTTTATTCGCTCGTACGCTTCTTCAAATGAGGACATCTGTTCCCCCAATTCCTAAAAATATAATGTAATTACTTTAACTGTAAGGGTGCTAAAATCGGATTATCTTCTGAAAGAATAATGCGAGAATTCTCCATTAAAGAGATATTAAGCATTTCTAATCCTCTTTGAAATTTATAAAATTCCGGAGCCTTTCCAAAAGATTCAGCATAAATTTTAGCGGCCTTTGCATCACCTTCACCGTGAATAATCTCAGACTGTTTATTGGCTTCAGCCAAAATTACAGCCTTTTGCTTATCGGCGCTAGAACGAATGCGTGTGGACTCTTCCACCCCTTCAGAGCGGTACTGCTTGGCTTGGCGTTCACGTTCAGCCTGCATACGTTGGAAGATAGCCCTTTGGTTTTCTGAAGGTAAATCCGTACGTTTAATACGCACATCCACCACTTCTACCCCAAAGCCTTTCATCAGTTCTGCTACACGCTTAGTCACTTCTTCCATGATTTTAGCGCGTTGTGTAGAAACAACTTCAGTTAGGGTGTAGCCACCCACAAGGGCGCGCAATTGTGAATACACCACGTCGTCAAGGCGTGCTTGTGCGCCGGGTATGGTGCGCATGGTTTGATAAAATTGCAAAGGATTCTCAATGCGCCAACGTGCATAGTTATCAAGTACGATGGCTTTTTTATCCACAGTAAAAGCTTCTGTGGGGCGAGCATCATAATCTAAAATACGCGCATCAAAATAGACCACATTTTGCACAAAGGGCAGTTTAAAATGCAGTCCTGGGCCATAAATGGCATCCTTTGGTACACCTAGTTGTAAAACAAGAGCTTTTTCTGTTTCATGTACGGTAAAAAAGCTTTGTCCCATAAGTAAAATTGCCACAAAAAGGCTGACACCTAATGCAAGAGGGTTTTTAAACATTACTGTGCTCCTCCTGTCTTGGGGGCAGTATTATTGGGCGCCATCAAGGGCAACAAGGGAAGCATTTTATCAGCTGTTCCGTGTGGCACAATGATTTTATCTTTAGCGTTATACAAAATACTTTCCATGGTATCTAAATAAAGTCTTTGCTTGGTAATATCTTGGGCTTTGTTATATTGCTCAAACACTGCTAAAAAGCGATTGGCTTTACCGGTAGCTGTAAGAATTTGTGTTTCTTTATACGCTTCAGCTTGGTTTATAATCTCTGCTGCTTCACCTCTAGCCTTGGGCAAAAGTTCATTGCGATAGGCTTCAGCCTCGTTAATGATACGGCTTTTATCTTCACGGGCAGAGGCCACGTCTTTAAAGGCATCAATAACTTCTTGTGGGGGGTGCACATCTTGCAACTGCACGGCAATAATTTGCACACCTACTTCATAGCGGTTAAGAATTTCTTGCAGTAAAGCCGTAGCATCGCCTTGAATGCGAATCTTACCATCGGTCAAAGCTGAGTCAATCATGCTTTTACCAATAACTTCACGCATGGCAGCTTCTGCTGCATTGCGCACCACAGCGGCTTGGTTGGTCACATTAAAAAGGTATTCCACCGGATCGCTGATTTTATATTGCACACTAAATTGCACATTAACAATGTTTTCATCACCTGTAAGCATGGAAGCTTCTTCGGGCACAGTGCGAAGCTGTCCCTGCTGGAAGGTTCCTCCTTGTCCCACAGAGCGAAAGCCCACTTCACCGCGCAAAACCTGTGTTACTTTAGGTTTGTAAACGGTTTCAATGGGTATGGGCAAGTGATAGTGCGGGCCAGGGCCCACAGTGCGCACATATTTGCCAAAACGCAAAATAACGCCTTCTTCATCGGGGTTTACAATAAAGATTCCCGAAAAAAGCCAGAGCACAACCAAGCCTCCTAAAAGAAACCATATTCCTTTACCTGTGGGTAATTTAACACGACCTTTTAAAGGATTTTCAGGCATATTTCTAAAGTTATTAGGAGGCTGACGGTCATCATTGTTATTATTACCGCCGCCATGGTCGCCATTATTATCTCCTCCGAAAGGAGATTGACGCGACTGCCTTTGCCGTTTTTCTTGTAGTTTATCCCAGTCCCAGTTCATAGTTAATGAAAGTAAGTCACAAGGGGCATAAGGTCAAGAAGGTTCCGTCTATTTTTTTTAAAAATACGCGCATGGAATAAAAAAAGAAACGATGTTTTTCCAACTATTATGGTAAAATATCGTTTCGTTTTTTACTGTTTTTACAGTAATGCAGTGATAAAACACAGTTTCTTTTTGTAATAATAATTTCTTAGGTTTTATTCCTTAGAACTAACCAAGCCCCAATGAAAATTAGTGGTAAAGAGAGTATTTGCCCCATGGTAAGCCAACCTAAAGCTAGATAGCCCAAATGCGCATCGGGCATGCGCACAAATTCTACGCCAAACCTTGCTAAGCCATAGCATAAACCAAACATGCCGGACACAGCGCCAAGGGGTCTTTTTTTGGAGGAAAAAATCCAGAGAATAAGAAAAAGTACCAATCCTTCAAAAAAGGCTTCATACAGTTGAGAGGGGTGGCGCGGCAATTCTCCGGCATAGGGGAAAATAACACCCCAAGGAACCGTGGTCACACTGCCCCATAATTCGCCGTTGATAAAATTGCCTATGCGTCCAAAAAATAAGCCAGGGGCTACTAAGGGGGCTATAAAGTCTGCCACTTCCCAAAAGGAACGCCCCATTTTTTTTGCCGAATACAGCAAGGCTACCATGACCCCTAGCAAACCTCCATGAAAAGACATGCCGCCATTCCAGACTCGAAATATTTCGAGAGGGTCACTCATAAAGTGAGCAAAATCATAAAAAAGCACATAGCCTATGCGCCCTCCTAAAATTACCCCAAACATACCCAGAGTAATGATGTCGTCAAATTGCTCCACAGTCCAATTGTTCTGCGGTCGTGAGGCGCGATAGCGCCCGAGGAGCCATGCGCTGAGAAAAGCAAGAATATACATGATGCCATACCAACGTAGCTCAAGGCTACCAATACTTATGGCTACAGGATCTATTTGAGGGGCAAGCATATGTATCCTTACTCTAAAGTCGCTGCCGCAGATTTATCAAAATCTAGGGCGCAATAGGTGCCGCTTTTACCGCCACTTTTATACACCAAGTGCAGCGTATCAATAACAATATCTTTTTGAACGGCTTTGCACATATCATATATGGTTGCCGCGGCAATTTGCGCCCCCACCAGTGCTTCCATTTCTACACCTGTGGGGCCCACGGTGCGAGCTTCACACTCTAACTCAAGACCAAGGTACGTACCATTATTTTGTAAAACAAAACGAATATCCACAAAGGAAAGAGGAAGCGGGTGACAGAGCGGAATCAACTCTGCTGTACGTTTGGCCGCTAAAATGCCGGCTACCTTGGCGGTGGTGAGCACATCTCCTTTGGGCAAAGCTTTTTTTTGCAACAGCTCGAGGGTGTCGTGGTTTAAATGCACAAAACCACGCACAATGGCTACTCTTTGAGTGCTTGCTTTATGGCGCACATCCACCATGGCAATACTGCCGTCTTCATTTAAATGTGAAAGTGTTTTTGTCATGTTCTTCCTCTAATATAAGGGTCCTGCACAATTATTTTTTTGTAATTCTTTTGTGCTGTTGTAAAAAATATACTTTTGCGTAAATCGTCATGTGCAGGACAAAAGGTGCCAAAATCAGTCATTTACCGGACAAACAAAGTTTGTCCTAGTCCTGATTTATCTGTCACATTGCCTGTCGTCAACGCTCCATAAGGCTGCGCATAATAAATTATACAGAAGTCTTAATATTGTATACCAATAAGTTTTTGCCACCATAGAGTCTCTTTGGGTTTTTCCATATCCTGCCAGCCACTGTCTCTGCCAGCTCCGGAAAATGCCAGACGTATCTGCGTCCAATGTGTTGCAGGACGCTTCACCGACATTAAAAAAGTGGGCTGACCTTGGTTCATTTCCCATAAAAATTCATACAGATTTACAAACATGGTGCTAAAGCGCAAATCGTACACACCATATTCTTCTGCGCCATCTTGCGATAAGGCCAAACCTTCTTGAATGGGCATAAGCAAGAAAGCTTCAAAGGCCCGTGCTCGGCGACTGGTCTGCGCCAAATCGTTGGCAATATCTTCTCGCAAAGCCGGATAGTGCATTAAGGGAGTGTTGGCTTGCCCTAAAAAATTCAGCCCCTGCTGAAAGACGCTTTGCTCGCTGTTTGGAAAGTTATAGCCTAAGCGGCTTTTGGCTTGAGGCCAAGTAAACTCTGTGGACACCGCTTGCGTATACGGTTTATTGGTTTGATAAACCACCCGCCAATAAAAAGGCGACAATGCATCGGGTAATACGGCTATATTTTGCAATTTGCCTATTTTTTCTCCCATTTCACTTTGCTCTAGCTGCGCGTGCCAGTGTGTTTCATGCCAAATGCGCACGCCTACACAAAGGGAAGGGTATACGAAAATCCATATAAGCCCCATGACAGCATATGAGCGTTTCTTTCCTCCATGCCATAGGGCTAAAATAAGAGGTATAGCTAAGAGTAAGTCTACTATAAAGAGGCCGTTTAAGCGTACCCTATAGTCAGAAAAAGGCAAGAAAATCATTGTGCCATAGGTAGTGACTATATCTAGCCATATATGCAAGAGCAAAAGTCCCATGGTGAAGAGGTAGACTTTTCTAAAGGACCAAATGCGCCTACCAAAAGCATGCTTTTGAGTGCGTATCCATGCAGGCCATATGAAGTTAAGCAGTCGCTTGCTTTTTCGTGCGTCATTTTTTGCTACGTGAGCTGGATTTTGCACATAGGGTTCATAGCCTTTTTCTGGCGACAAGTTACGTTTAAGCCAAAGAGGCACGGCTAGCAAGGTCAAAAAAAATGCTATTATGGGCACGGCAGCCAAAGCATGTGTAATACCACGATGCAAAAGTAAGTAATCTGTAGCAGTGCTGCCAAACAGTACGTCTATATCGGGACTTGCCGCCACAAGCGCGGCATAAGGGAAAAACAAACGTGAAGAAGGCCTATACTGCTCTTTTAAAGCTAAGGCTGCTATGGCACCACTGGCGGCATGTGTAATAGGATCCATAACTCCTACCTAAACGGGCTTTCTTGCCGTGGTTGAAGGTTCTGATATTTCTCTGAGGTATTGTTAGTCTGTTCTTTGAGGTATTGATTAAAATGTCCTTGATAGACATACATACGCTCAGGGTCATTTAACATATATAAAGTTTTATCAATTCTTTTGCCACTAGCAGGGTAGCGTAGCTCCGCAGGGTCATGAGCAGGGGAAAGCCCCCCTGAAGGATAATGTTTTTTTATATCTTCGCCCACGACTTTAGGACCGCACCCAAGTAAAGCGCAAAATAGCATAGCATAAAGCAGCGGGGCGCGTAAAGCACCATATCCTCTTCCCTTACAGCTCTCGCACCATGATAAGATTATGGAAAAATGTCGGATTATTCTTTGCGTAGCAGGTGACATAAAAAGAGCTTGGCGCTTGTGCCAAGAAAAAAAACAAAAAAGAAAAAATAAGAGCATCAACGAATATTCACGCATAAAACCTCACTTTTTCACAAAAATTACCTCTTGTATGTATATATTACACCATTGTTCTCATACAAGCAATGCAGGTTTTTTTATTTTTTTCATTTTTTTTCTTGACGGTCTTTCAAAATTCGCTTACAAGCATCTTCGTTGAGTGCTCTTGTAGCTCAGTCGGTAGAGTGCATCCTTGGTAAGGATGAGGTCACCGGTTCAATCCCGGTCAAGAGCTCCACTCAAAAGAATATTAAAGCCCCACACTGCCTATAAAGCTTTGTGGGGCTTATTTTTTTTCTTCCTTTAGCCTATCTTACCAGTTCTTCCTTCTTTGAGGGAGAGCCACAAATATAGGCTAGTACGCGCCTTTAGAATATGTCACTTCATAGCTATGGCTATACACTTCAAAAACAATACCAAAAGGGTCTTCCACATAGCACATACGATAGGGCTTTTCGTTAGGGTAATATTCACGAATAGGCATACGCTGCTTACCACCATGAGCAACAATCTTTGCCACAAGGCCTTCTATATCAGGATCTTGTACAGAAAAATGGAATAGACCTGTTTTAATGAATGTAAAGTCTTCTCTTTGCTTGGTGTTTTTTTCAAATTCAAAAAGCTCAATACCTATATTGTTAGATGTTACCATATGTGCAATTTTAAAATCGCCATGGTCGGCACCAAAAACATCGTAGCACATAATGCCAATGGCAGACTCTTTTTCTTCCTTCACCATGGATGGAGTCATAACAGTGTACCATCCCATAACTTCTTGGTAAAATTTTACTGCTTCTTCTAAATTAGGTACGGAAAGTCCGATATGTGAAAACGCTCTTGGATAAGTCATTGCTTAATCCTCCTTATGTGATGTGAGAGAAATATATACTCACCAAAGAATTTAGCAATAACGTACTTTTTTGTACCTATCTAATTTTTTAGGATTTTAATCTAAAAGATGAATATTATTTTGCTGTGCATAATCTTTTGCAAAATCGCAAAAGCTATTTACTATAGGAATAAGCATTACATATTGTTCAGAAAGTGAATATTCTACGCGCAAAGGTAAAGTTTGAAAATCATGTCGTAGTAAAATACCACTTTTTTCTAACTCTTTTAGTTGCGTAATAAGCATCTTATGCGTGATGTCAGGAATAGCCTTTTGCAATAAAGAAAAACGATTATCGCCATGTAACACATGCCATAAGATACGCATTTTCCATTTACCACCAAGCAAGTCCATAGTAAGTAATAATGCGCAAGGATACTCTTTTTTGATTTTTTCCATATATCCCCCTGTCTAGTCTGACTAAAAATAAGAGTCCTGCATAATGAATTGTGCAGGACTCTTTTTCTTCGATAATCGAAATATGGCTACATGCAAAGAAAAATTTGATTCTCTATGGCATTATCGCTTGCGCATATATCCGCTCATAACAAGCCCGCCTTCCAGTATTTGTGTGTGTATATGCTTGAACTTCAAAGGTTCATCTAAATCTCCAAAGAGGGATATACCACCGCCTAGAATTTCTGGCACCTGTGTTAATGTCATGCTGTCGATCATATCTAATTGCAAGAAGCTTTGAACCAGTTTACCGCCGTCAATATACAGCTCATGATACCCCTTGCGGAAAGCGTTTAAAAGCGTGTCTTTGACGCTTTCTTTGCTCAATGTAGCCTTTTGCTCATAGCCACTTGGTAAGGCCTCTAAGGATTGACTCATAACGATAACAGGCTTTGTGTAAGGCCATTGCCCAAAAGAGTGCACCAATTCAAAAGTATTGCGCCCCATGATAATGGCATCCATGTTATCCATAAAAAGAGCAAAGGCGGAGTCTGGCCCTTGTTCTTGTGGGTAGGCTGAAAGCCAGTCTACGCTATTATTTTTGTCTGCTATATACCCATCTAGGCTCATGCCCAGAAATATATGGTTTGCCATTAAAAATCCTTTGTATACGTGTCAGAAAAATCAAAATAAACCCAGAACTTTGCCTGTTTCTGTATCCACATCAATATTTCGGAAAGAGGGGGAAGAGCCTGTCCCTGGCATGAGCATAATATCTCCTGCCACCGGTGCTACTAATCCTGCACCACCAAAATGCAATAAGTCGCGTATGTACAGTTTCCAGCGTTCTGGAACGCCTTTTTTACTGGGTACGTCAGAAAGAGAGTATTGCGTTTTTACCATGCAAATGCCCAATTCATGAGCATCAGGCAAGGCTTGCAAGGTATTCAACTTGCTGCGTGCATCTTGCGAATATTCCACGCCCTCGGCGCCGTACACTTCCCAAGCAATGCGCTCAATGCGCTCGCAAAAAGAGGTGTCTTCGGCATAAAGATAACGGAAATTTTTTGGTTCGCGGCATGCTTCCATAACGGCTTCAGCCAGCGCCACAGCGCCGTCGCCCCCATGTTGCCAATGCGTTGACAAGGCCACACGTGCCCCGGCTTTTTCGCAAATTTCTTTGACTTTTGCAATTTCTGCGGGGGTGTCGCTGGAAAAAGCATTGATACATACCACGGCAGGCACGCCAGAAAGTTTTACAATTTCAATATGCCGTAATAAGTTGGCACAACCGCGCTCCACAGCACCCACATCTTCATTTTTGTATGCTTCCGGTAAGGGACGCCCAGGAGCAGGAGAGGGAATACCTCCATGGTTTTTCAAGGCGCGAATGGTGGCTACAATGACGGCAGCGTCGGGAGTAAGGCCACTAGAGCGGCATTTGAGATTCCAGAATTTTTCATAGCCAATATCAGAGCCAAAGCCAGCCTCTGTAATATGATATTCACTGCATTTTGTACCAATATAGTCTGCAATGACAGAGCTTTGTCCTAGTGCAATGTTAGCAAAGGGCCCGGCATGTACAAGGACAGGCTGGCCTTCCATGGTTTGAATGAGGTTTGGCTTTACCGCTTCTACCAACCAAGCGGTCATGGCCCCGGCTACGCGCAAATCTTCTGTGGTGATGGCTTTGCCGTTACGGTCATAGGCCATAATAATTTTGCCCATGCGCTGGCGTAAGTCTGCTAAATTTTTACTGATGGATAAAATAGCCATAACTTCAGAAGCTACAGCAATATCAAAATGCGATTGCATCATAAAACCATTGCGCTGACTGCCATTATCAATACCAATAATAATATTGCGTAGGGATTGGCAACAAAAGTCCATAACCCATCCCATACTCACACGGGTAGGGTCAATATCTAGACGCTTCATGCCGGAGAGGCGCTCTAAACTTTCATCGTCATAATTGCGCTCGTGTTGCATGCGTGCAGTAAGGGCCGTCATGGATAAATTGTGCGCATTCATAACGGCGTTAATATCGCCGGTAAAACCCAAAGAATAGGGCGTTAACGGAATGCATTGCGCAAGCCCACCGCCAGCAGCAGAGCCTTTGACGCCCATGGTGGGGCCGCCTGAAGGCTGCCGTATGGCCGCAGAAGCTCTTTTGCCGAGTTTACCAAAACCTTGGGTTAAGCCAATGGTGGTAGTGGACTTACCCTCCCCTAAAGGGGTAGGGGTAATGGCGGTTACAATGATATATTTTCCACGAGAACTGTTTTCTAGCCTTTGTAGCACTTTTTGATAATCTATTTTACCAATATGATGCCCATAGGGTAATAGTTCTTGATCTTCAAGTCCCATATCCTTAGCAATGCGCGTAATGGGGGCCATGTTTTCTTCTGCTGCCGCCGCCAACTGCCAATCGGCATATTCTGTGGGATTCAATTTCATTGTATTTCCTTTTTTAATAGGCTGAAAAACTATGAATCTTCAATTTGATGTGACATGATAGCAAGAAGGAGTTTTGCTGTATAGGTTTTGTCAAATTGACTTTCGTTGGTAGCTAATTCTTTTGCAGCCTCTTCCATACCTTTTTTAGGCGCATGCGGTCTGTCGGCAATCATGGAAGAAAAGGCATCGGCCACGGCGCACATACGCCCCACAGCGCTGATCTGACTCCCTTTTAAGCCTTGGGGATAGCCTGAGCCATCAAGCCTTTCGTGATGCTCCATAATGGCATGTGACAACTCGTTAAAAGCCAAATCAATTTTTTGCATTATTTTGTACCCCATGGTCGGGTGCGCATTAACTTTAGTACGCTCGTCCGGGGTAAACTTTTTATTTCTTTGCAAAATAAAAGCAGGAATTTTAGACATGCCAAGGTCGTGTAAAAAGAAAGCCAAAGCCATGCGATCAAAACCGCGGCGGGTTATGTTGGCAGCTTCTGTGTTTTCAAACCATAACCACAAACCTATAACCATAGAATTAAGGGCGTGGTTACCCAAGGAATATTCCCTAGGTAACCGCCGCATAAAGGATTTTAAACGAAACTTATCTTGCCAAATCCACTCAGTAACTGCCATGAGGGATTCGTACATAGGTGTAAAGTTGCCCTTTACAGGGCTTTCGCTAAAGGTATTATAATGCATGGTTAAGGAACGTATGCACAGCTCAGACACTTCTCCTTCTTTTAAATTGCTATCTTGTAATATAATATCTAATTGTTTGATAATATATTCAGAATAGTGGGGAAAGTCAGAGCGAGCCACAAATAAATTGCCTTCTTGACACAATACTTGCACTTCTTCCACTTGTTCGTTGCTCAGACGTTGTTCACGTTGACTATACGGCTGTAGCACGGCGATACTTTCATCAAAAGTATATAGGCCAATGGGCAGACGAAATTTAGGAAAGGAGTTCAAAACCTGAAGGCTAATTTGATAATACTCCTCAGTAATATCATTGGGAACGGTTGTAGAGCGCTTTCGAACCATAATTACTTCCAAAATACTTTTACAAGGTTAGTTCCACGACGATGGCCACCAGATTTTTGTGGTTGTCCAGCAGTAATAACAAGACGCTCGTCAGTGTGGAAAGTGGCGTTTTTAAGAATAAAGTTTTCGCAACGCACAGTATGGCTGTTTTCTTCCTGTGGGTTTTCAATGAAAACGGGCTCCACACCCCAAGAGAAGTTTAAAGCTTTTAAGGCTTCTTTTTCAGGTGTCAAACCATAAATTTGTTGCGGTGGGCGCACAGCTGCCAATTGACGTGCAGAAGAGCCGCTCATGCTATGGGAAACAATGGCCACAGCTCGGGATTTTTCGGCCAAAAGGCAGGCAGAGTAAGCAAGAAATTCTTCCATACCTTTGTGTTCAGGTGGAGCCTTTAGCTCATGCCTTTCTATAATTAAGGCTTCGGCTTGTTTTGTAATTTCACGCATGTAGGTAACTGTTTCTACGGGGAAGTTCCCCATGGCTGTTTCTTCAGACAGCATAACGCAGTCTGCGCCGTCTAGTACCGCATTGGCCACGTCGGTGGTTTCTGCGCGAGTGGGGGCAGGGCTGTTCACCATAGAGAGCAACATTTGTGTAGCTACAATAACAGGCTTTGCGGCCTTATTGCAAGCAGCAATGATTTTCTTTTGAATGGCAGGCAACATAGGTAAGGGGCACTCTACGCCAAGGTCGCCACGAGCCACCATAACAACATCTGCTTCACGTAAAATTTCTTCTAGCCTGTCTACAGCACCTTGACGCTCAAGCTTTACAACCACAGGAATGTTTTTGCCAGCAGCAAGGATGATATTTTTTGTTTCGATGACGTCTTCAGGTGTTTGCACATAGGAAATGGCCACCGCGTCCACGCCAAGAATAAGGCCTTGGGCTAGGTCTACTTTATCTTTTTCGGTTAGGGCAGGCACTTTTACGGTTTTACCGGGCAGTGCAAGACCTTTACGCGAGGTAATAAGGCCGGAGTTTTGGGCTTCAATGATAACAGTGCCGTCGTCGCGCTTATTAGTGACTCTAAATTGCAATCCCCCGTCAGCGAGCACGAGGCGGTCGCCGGGAACAAGACTTTCCATGATGATGGGATGATCAAAAGGAAGGTACGGCATTTCATCGCTATAGAGCGTGGCAGGGCCTAAGAGTAATTGCATACCTTTTTCTACACTTACAGAAGCTTCGCCTTGCAAAACGCCGAGACGAATTTTGGGGCCGGAAAGGTCTTGCATAATAGTAAGAGGAATACGGGTACTTTCTTCCACTTCACGGATGTTTTTAATAATATCTACAAATTTAGAGGCGTCACCGTGAGAAAAGTTTAAGCGAAAAATACGCACACCAGCCAAAGCTAATTCCATAATTTTAACTTTACTATTGGAAGCTGGGCCAATGGTAGCAATGATTTTCGTTTTCATAGTAGTCCTTAATGTGTTTTTTACATGATTGTATGGGGAAGCACTTTTTTATGCATGACAGAGCATGTTTTTTGAGTGTGGGGCTTTAGCTCCCGTAAGAAATTGATAGCGCAACTGATATACAGCCCTCCCCATGAGGAGAAGTTTTATAATATGTGGAACGATATAAATTTTCAAGAAAATTATGCCTCTGAAATAAAATTTTTATGAAAATTTTTTTATCCTGATTTAACACAATAAAACCGCAGACAAAGCAAGAAAAAAAACTTCCCCTTGCAAAAAAGCAGCAGACAAGAGGGGGGAAATAAGGGTGCCTATAAATGCACTATTTCTTTTTACTGCTCTGAATTTATAAAAAATATTTACTGCGCAATGCCGTAAATAGAAGCTACAATTTTAGGGCGATATTTTTTTTACAAGTTGACAGGTGGGTAATTGTGGGGCATAGGTGGTAAAAAGTGGTGCAGAGTGGGAGAAGGTGGTAATGACAGGTTTTAAAAAGAGTTTCTGTAGAAGTGTTGACGCGAAAGGGCGTCTTATGCTTCCCGTGGAATACAGGGAAACTCTTGTTGCGCACTCTTCTGCCGAGGGTTTTTTCCTTACTGTTATATACGACCGCCTTACTGCTTACACCTATGAAGAGTGGCAACCTCTGTATGAAAAACTCATCGCCGTTAAGAGCCCTGTTATAGCCGTTAGAAATTTTGTTAGTAAAACCTTGGGCCTTGCTGAAGAACTTGTGCCCGATGCTCAAGGGCGCGTGCGTATATCGCAATCGCTTATGCGCGCCGGGAGAATTACTAAGGATATTCAGTTGGTGGGCAAAGGGGCTACATTTGAGATTTGGGATCAAGCAGAATTTGATAATCTCATCGTTGAAGATATTTCTGTAGAACTCGCTAAATTTGATTTATCCTTTTAATTATTGCTAAGGGTGACCATCATGACGAAAATTATGCAAAAAACGCATGATGAGGCACACGTGCCTGTTCTTGTGGATCAGGTGCTGGAGGCTCTTTCGCCTCAGGCCGCAGGGCGTTATTTAGACGGAACGTTGGGGCTTGGGGGGCATAGTCTTGCTCTTTTGCAAAGTGCAGAAAATATACAATTATGCGGCCTTGACCGCGATGAACACGCTTTAGCAAGAGCTAAGAATACCTTGCAAAGCTTTGGGGATAACGTCCACTTTGTTCACAGTAGGTACAGCCAGTTTGAAGCGGCTTTAGACTCCCTTGGTTGGGATAAAATTGACGGCGCTCTTATTGATATTGGTCTTTCTTCTATGCAAATTGATATGGCAGAAAGAGGTTTTAGTTTTCATGCCGACGGCCCTTTAGACATGCGTATGGGACAAGATACGCACACTTCTGCATGGCATATAGTTAATAGAGAACGTTTTGAATTTTTAAAAGATATTATTAATCGCTTAGGTGAAGAGCCGCAAGCGGGTCGTATTGCCAGAGCCATAGTAGATGCCAGACAAAAACACTCCATTGATACTACGGGGCAATTGGCTGACATTGTGTACAATGCCTATCCTCCTGCTTGGCGAGCTAAAGCGCGCAATCATCCTGCCACGCGCACATTTCAAGCTTTGCGCATGGAGGTAAATGATGAACTTGGTGAATTACAAAGTTTTTTAGACGCTATTTTACGCCGTTTAAAGGTGGGTGGGCGTCTTGCTGTTATTTGTTTTCACTCTTTAGAAGATCGCATGGTTAAACAAAGTATGCGTTATTGGGCGGAAGGTTGCCGCTGTCCGCGCCATGTCTTGCGTTGCGTGTGTGGCCACAAGCCCGAAGTGCGTATTTTATTTAAAAAACCTGTAACAGCCTCAGCGGAGGAGTTGCAACGCAATTCTAGAGCCAGCAGTGCTAAATTACGCGCTGTAGAAAAGCTTGTTGAGGGTGTATGATTTTAGAAAATGAAAGACGCGGTTGGCTATTTTGCATTGTAGTAGGCATTCTTTCTGCCATGATTATGACCTTGATTTTAGTCTGGGTAAACATTGAAAGAACGGATATAAGTTATTTTTTTAATACATTGCAAGTAGATATGCGTGAAAAAGAAGCGCATAGGGCAAAGTTGGAAGTAGAGAGAGAGTATTTGCTTTCTCCACGAGAATTGGGGCGTAAAGCAGCAAAGCTTGGTTTACACCAACCCACCGCCGGCCAAATACGCTGGCGCGATGATATTTAAATTATATCAAAAAAATTTATACTATTGTTTATATAAGGTTTATGTGCAAGCTCGGATAGTACTATGTTGTCAGCAAATAGAAAGGTAAAAAATACACGTGATGTTTCTCGTACAAGAAGAACCCCGCAAAGGGGCTCTTCTCATATGAGTCATGCTGGCAGCGTAGGGAGCAGTGTAAGCGGTAGGCAAAGAAGTGTCCCGCCGCGCTCTCAAGGGCGACAAGGCAATGTTCACAAAAGCAGTACTAAAGCACAAAGTACGTCGTGGTTTAGTAGGGCAAGGTTGCACCTTTCCAAATGCAATTGGGGGCTTATTCGCATTAAGGCCGTAGCTATATTCTTTGTAGGGTTATGGTTTGTGCTTTGGGGGCGGGCTTGGCAAGTGCAGGTACTGGAAGGTTCGCGTTTGGCGGATCAAGCTTCTCGCCAGCACATGTCTTCTGTCTTGGTGACAGGCAAACGTGGCGCCATTGAAGATCGTCATGGGCAGGTGCTCGCTCGATCGGTAGAGAGTCGTTCTGTGTATGTACGTCCGCAAGAGGTGAAGGATGCTAAGGCCACGGCCTTGGTATTGGCTCCCATATTGAATAAATCAGCCAAAGAGCTTGAGGCGCAGCTTTCTAAAAAATCGCGCAAATTTATTTGGATTGCGCGCAAAGTAGACGATAAAAAAGCTCAGGCCGTGCAAAGTGCGAATCTTGCCGGCATTGGTTTGTCTAAAGAATACCATAGAGTGTATCCCTTTAAACAAATGGCCGGACATTTACTTGGCTTTGTAGGGGTGGATGATCAGGGTCTTGAAGGCTTGGAAAGGGCTTTTGATAAAGAATTAGCTTCGGTGCCTGCTCGGCGCACGGTGCAAAGAGATGCTCTAGGCCGAAGATTTTTTATGCAGGCGGAGGGGCAAGCAGAACCCACCGGTAAGACCATTCGTTTAACTCTAGATTCTCAAATGCAATTTTTTGCAGAAGAGGCCATAACCCGCGCTGTAGAAAGTTATAATGCCACATGGGGCGGCGTGTTGGTGGTAGACGTAGAAAATGGAGACATTGTAGCTTGGGCACAATATCCATTTTTTAATCCCAATGCCTATACGTCATATAAGCCCAGCCAGTATAGAAATAGACTGGCCACCGATGCTTTGGAACCGGGGTCAACGCTCAAGCCTTTCTTAGTGGCTGCGGCCATTCAAGAAGGTTTGGTAAATAGAAATACTGTGTTTGATTGCGAAAGCGGTCGCTGGAGAACGAAGAGTATTACCATCAGCGATACGGGCATTCATAAAGATTTAACAGTATCTGAAATTATACGCTATTCCAGTAATATTGGAGTAGCAAAAATAGGGCAAAAGCTAGGGGCAGAGCTGTACCATGGCTATTTAACAAAGCTTGGTTTTGGCAAACGCACAGTAGTGCCGGTGGCAGAACATAAAGGTATTTTGCGTAATCATAGGCAGTGGGCTGAGGCAGATTTGCTGACCACTTCTTTCGGGCAAAGCCTTTCTGTAACAGGCTTGCAAATGGCACAAGCGTATTTAACGCTGATTAATGACGGTGTATATAAGCCCTTACGCTTGGTTATAGATGACACAGCCCCCAAGATTCAAGGGCATAGAGTGTACAGAACCGATGTGGCTCGCACCGTGACCAGAATGCTACGTGATGTGGTGCAAGAAGATGGCAGTGGCAAAAGAGCTCGCATTGAAGGCACCTTAGTGGCAGGAAAAACCGGTACAGCACAAAAAGCTGATAAAAAAACCGGCACCTATGGGGAGGGGCGCTTAGCCTCTTTTGTAGGTTTTGCCCCTGCTGATAAACCGCGTTATTTAACCTTGGTTATGGTGGACGAACCTACCAAAAATCAATATGGCGGTGTGGTGGCCGCGCCTGTGTTTCAAGAGGTAACCCGCATGGCCCTTATGTATGACGGGCTTTTACCTGATGTGGTTTTTGCCGATGGTGATTCAAAAATTAAGAGGGGGGCGAGTTTTGACGCCGATTCACGAGGCTTTAAAATGTCTCGTGCACCGCAACCTCTTTTTGCCATGACCACAGTGCATAAGATGAAACGTAGTATGCCGTATAATACCTTGCCGGGGCAATTAACCCAAGCTACTTCTCGCGTACCCGATGTGGTGGGAAAAACCGTACGCAATGCAGTGGAGCTTTTTGCCAGAGGCGGCATTGTTCCTATTATCAAAGGCAGCGGACAAAGAGTTATTCGCCAAAGCCCCAAGGCTGGCAGCGCATGGCCAACAGATAGCAAAACAGAATATTTCTTACAGCTTTCGGAGGGATAAAATGACCTATAAAGATGTGCTTCATCATGTGCGTAGGCAAGCTTCTTTCCTGCAAGTAACAGCCGATTCGCGCCTTGTACGCTCTGGCGATATATTTGTGGCCATTAGCGGTAGTGAAACTGACGGTGCGCAATATATTACGGCAGCTTTAGAGGCCGGCGCAGCCTATGTGCTGTGTTCTGCCAAAGCCAAGGAAAGTCTGAGCCAAAGCCTTGAGCCGCACACTCTGGCACGTTGTATTCCCCATGTTTCTCCGCGTACGGCCTTATGGGAATTGGCTTCAGTACAGTATGGTACAGAAGATATTTGGCAAGAGATGCGCGTGATAGGCGTTACCGGAACCAATGGAAAAACGACTTCTAGCTATCTGCTAGAGCACCTTTTCACCCATGCGGGTTATGTTGTGGGCGTTATGGGTACTGTGAGCTATCGATGGCCGGGGCATGAAGAGGTCGCCTCTTTGACCACCCCTGATAGCGTGACCGTGCATCGCATTTTAAAAGCTATGTATGATGCCAAGGTTAATGTGGTGGTTATGGAAGTTTCTTCGCATGCTTTGGAGCAAGAAAGAGTGGGCGGAGTACATTTTTCCGGCTCTATTTTTTGTAATCTCACGCAAGATCATTTGGATTACCATCAAGATATGGACTCGTATTTTGCAGCAAAAACCCTTTTGTTTACTAAGTATCCATCGGCAGAAAAAAGCATGGCTATCAATGTGGACGACCCATGGGGACAAAAGCTTGCACAGAGCATGAAAAAAACGCCTCTTGCAAAAGAACAATGCTTTTCCTTTGCTTTGAAAGACGAGGATAAGGCCACATGGGCAAAGAATCATATTCAAGGGCATATAGAGGCCATGTCTACGCAAGGTTTACAATTAACCATGCGTTTACAAAGCCCCATAGGCAAGAAAACATGGACACTTTCTTCCCCCTTAGTAGGTGCTTTTAATGCATCTAATTTGCTTGCAGTGCAAAGTGTGGCTTTGGGCATGGGATTGAGCGTACAAGATTTACAGCATTTAGCGAGCTTTCATGGCGTTTGTGGTCGTTTAGAAAGGGTGCAAAATGTTCAAGGTGCAGCGGTATTTGTGGACTATGCCCATACCCCCGATGCTTTGACCAATGTGTTACAAGCTTTACAAGGGGCGGGATTTACAAAAATTATTACCGTTTTTGGTTGTGGTGGTAATAGAGACAGAACAAAACGCCCACTTATGGGGGCGGCGGTGGCAGCTTTATCTCAGGTGGCTATACTCACCTCTGATAATCCTCGTTTTGAAGACCCCGAAGCCATTTTGCAAGATGTTTTACCAGGTTTGCAAAAGGTGGCAGGTTTAGAAATCCATGTGCAAGTGGATCGCCGCCAAGCTACGGAAAAGGCGTTAGAAATACTGCTGGCCTCCCATGAGCATAGTGCCGTGCTTATTGCAGGTAAAGGGCATGAAGATTATCAAATA
Organism: uncultured Desulfovibrionaceae bacterium; assembly: GCA_964368075.1. Classification (GTDB taxonomy): domain Bacteria; phylum Desulfobacterota; class Desulfovibrionia; order Desulfovibrionales; family Desulfovibrionaceae; genus CAYJAD01. The sequence goes on from CAYJAD010000003.1 coordinate 25,425, forward strand.
ATTCAAGGTGTCAAGCACCCATATAGCGATCAACGCACTGTACAGGAAATACTTTCATGCAAGCAAGTTTGAGCCAAATAGCAACCATGCTCTCCCTACCAGCCGTAGCTTGTGTGGGCATGGAAGGCAAAGAGCATACGCTCATTACGTCGGTTTGTCGTGACACCAGAGATGTCACGCCGCAAACCCTCTTTGCATGTATTAAGGGCGAACGCTTAGACGGACACAATTTTGCGGCGCAGGCTGTAGAAAAAGGCGCCGTGGCTTTATTAGTACAACGCCCCCTTGCAGATGTAGATGTGCCGCAATTTATAGTACCGCCAGCCACAGGGCTGGAAGACGCCACAGTGGAAGCATTGGGCGTTTTGGCGCATGCGTGGCGCAAGCAATTTGCACAGCGTGGAGGCAAGGTTGTGGCAATTACAGGCAGTGCCGGCAAAACTACCTTGAAAGAGGTGCTGGCGCATGTGCTGGAAAGCTCGGGTAAGCGCGTGGCTCGTAATGTATTGAATTATAATAATCTCATAGGTATGCCTTTGTCTGTGCTGGCAAGCACAGGGCAAGAAGATGTATGGGTTATGGAAGCCGGCATTAACTTACCTCATGAAATGGATATATTGGGCAGTATTTTAGCACCAGACGTAGCTCTTGTTCTCAATGTGGGCGTAGCCCATACCGAAGGACTGGGGGAAAAAGGCGTAGCGTGGCACAAAGCGCGTTTGTTGGCGCATGTAGCCGAAGGCGGTGCCGCTTTTGTGTGTGCAGACTATGCAGACTTGAAAACATGTGCCCAAGAAAATTTTTCTACCGTGCAATTTTTTTCCGCCCAAGATGCCTCTTCTTGCAGGGTGACTGCGGCCTATGTGGGGCGTGTCAGTGAAGAAAATGAAAGCGGTAAATATGCGGTGCGTTTAAAGCTTGATGCCAGTGGTGGTGGGCAGCGCTTTGATATTTCAGCCCCATTTTATGGTTCCTATGGGGCTGAAAATGTAGCAGCGGTGGTGGCTGTGGCCGTGCATTTGGGAATGGATGTTTTTGCCATTCAGCAAGCTTTTAAAGCAGTTAGCCTGCCTAAACAGCGGTTTCAGGTGCAAAAAATCGGGACGTGGCGTATTATTGACGACAGCTACAATGCCAATCCCTTATCCATGCAGCGCATGCTGCACGCGGCACTGGAAATGACGGGCAATGCCCCTTGCTATGCCGTCTTAGGCGCCATGGGAGAACTAGGAAAAGAAGCCGAGCATGAGCACAGACAATTAGGTAAATTTTTAGCCCAAACAGGCATACAGGTTATTTTCTGGAAGGGTGATTATGCTGACATGGTACACAAAGGCTTAAAAGCTAAAAAATTTTCAGGGGAATTTATTTCTCTAGATGCCGCGGAAGAATTTGCACATATATGGCAAACCCGGCAATGGCCAGCAGGCACGGTGTTGTTTAAAGGCTCCCGTTCCAATGCTTTGGAAGTATGGGTAAGTGCGCTGAAACACGCTTTGCAAAGTGCTGTTGGTACATCGGCATAAAAGGAAGAAGGATATCACATGTTTTATAATCTTTTAGCCCCGTGGGCCACAGAATGGACAGCATTGAATGTCTTTCGCTACATCACCTTTCGTTCTGCATGGGCTTTGGTGACGGCTCTGGTTATTTCCATTGTGGTGGGGCCCATGTTTATACGCTGGTTGCGCCGTCTTAAATTTGGACAACCTATACATGAAGATGTCACTGCGCACGTTTCCAAAGCGGGAACCCCGACCATGGGTGGCTTGCTTATTATTTTTAGTTTAACTGTCAGCTCTCTATTATGGGGCGACTTGAGCAATATATATTTTTGGTTGGTGCTTTTTGTATTTTTAGGCTTTGGCCTTGTGGGTTTTGCCGATGACTATGTAAAAATTCGTGCCAAGAATAATAAAGGCATACGCCCTTTAACCAAGGTTTTGGGACAAGTGCTTGTGGCTGGCATTGCCGTAAGCATATTGGTTATGCAAAAAGATTTTGCCACCACATTGTCTGTGCCCTTTTTCAAGGATATTAATCCGGATTTAGGTTGGTTTTATATACCTTTTGCCATTGTCGTCATGGTAGGTGCATCCAATGGAGTAAACCTTACCGATGGATTAGACGGCCTTGCCATAGGCCCCACCATTGTGGCGGCGGCGGTGCTTTCTGTATTCATTTATGTGACAGGAAACTTGAAATTTTCCGAATATTTGCTTGTTCCTTATATGGCAGGTATGGGAGAAGTAACAGTATTTTCTGCCGCACTTGTGGGGGCAGGCTTAGGCTTTTTGTGGTACAATGCCTATCCTGCCCAAGTGTTCATGGGAGATGTAGGCTCTTTAAGCATTGGCGGCGGTTTAGGTTTTTTAGCTATACTTTGCAAGCAAGAGTTGCTCTTGGCTTTGGTGGGCGGACTTTTTGTTATTGAAACCTTATCGGTCATTTTGCAGGTGGGCTATTTTAAGTGGAGCGGCGGCAAACGTATTTTTCGCATGGCTCCATTGCATCACCATTTTGAGCTCAAAGGTATTCCCGAATCAAAAATTATAATCCGTTTTTGGATAACGTCGGTACTTTTGGGTTTTGTGGCACTTTCTGTGTTAAAGTTGCGGTAATAAGGAATTTTTATGCATTCAACGCATGCTGATATTCAGGGCACTATGCCCCAAGCAGGGCAAAAAGCGCTCATCATCGGTGCTGGTAAATCCGGTTTGGCGGCGGTGCGTCTTTTGGTCTTCATGGGCTTGCAAGTGACCTTGCTAGAAAGTGCAGAGCTCTCAGTCAGCGTAGCCGAAGAAATGCACATTCTTGGGGTGAAGGTGATTCAAGGCCCCATGCAGACAGAATATTTTGTGGGGCAAGAGTATATTATTCCTAGCCCCGGCATTGCCATGGCTCATGTTATGCGTGTGATGCCTGAGGCACACACGGCGCAAGTTCTTGCAGAAATGGAACTAGCGTCGCGTTATATACAAGAAGAGCGCGTTTTGGCTGTCACAGGAACCAGCGGCAAAACCACTACTGTGTCTTTGGCGGCGGCCATGCTGCAAGAGGCAGAAAAGACAGTGTTTTTGGGTGGAAATATAGGCACACCTCTCAGTGAATATATTCTCGAAAGAGAACAAAGTGGGCGCAAAGTTCAGATTCTTGTGCTAGAAGTTTCTTCTTTTCAATTGCAAGGTTGTAGTCGTTTTGCACCTCATGTGGCTATGCTTTTGAATATTACGGAAAATCATTTGGATTATCACCAAGATATGCAAGAATATACGGAAGCGAAAATGCAGCTTTTTGCTCAGCAAACAGCAGAAGATATAGCTATTTTTCCAGAAAATTTACAAGAATTGACAGAAAAGTATACCGTTCCTGCCCAAAAAATCTTTTTTCATAAAGATCAAGGTAACTTTCCTGAAAGATTATTGCTTGGGGCGCATAATGCCGTGAATATAGAAGCAGCATGGCAAGCGTGCAAACCTTTTGGCATAGATTTAGAGCATGCCCGTAAAGCCGTAGCTCACTTTGCTCCCTTGGCGCATAGGTTGGAAAAAGTGGGTCAAAAGCAAGGGGTACTCTATGTAAATGACTCTAAATGCACCACAGTTGATGCCATGCGTGTGGCTTTGCAAGCCTTTGATAGCCCCATTATTTTGTTGTGTGGTGGTAAATTTAAAGGCGGCGATTTGCCTTCACTATGTCCTTTGTTAGAGCAACATGTGAAGAAAGTTATTCTTTTTGGTGCCAGTCGTAGCTATTTTGAAGACGCTTGGGGACATATGTCCCATGTGGCGCCCTTGCCGTGGTTTGCAAACCTTGCAGAAGCTGTGGAACATGCGCAAATATTGGCAGAACAAGGCGATATAGTTCTTTTGGCTCCGGCCACGGCTTCTTTTGATTTATACGCAAGTTATATCAAAAGAGGAGAGGACTTTAAAGCTATTGTGGAGACCTTACCATGAGTCAATTATTAGAAAAATTGCAAGGCAAGCGCACTTCACGTCAAAGAAACACCAGCCGTTTACCTGCACCGGAAAAAGAAAGTATTAAAAGAAAAGGCAAAAAAAGCGCGGAAGATACGGCGATTTTGGGAGCCTTTGATTGGTGGTTTTTTGCCATAGCCCTTACTTTGCTGGGCTTAGGTTTAATTATGGTTTTAAGCGCCAGTGGTGTGGTGGCGGAAAGAATTAACGGCGATAAATATTATTTTTTCATGCGCCAACTCGCTTTTGCTTGCTTTGGTGGAGTGCTGTTTTGGGTAGTAGCCATGATGCCTCGTGGCTGGCTGTATAAATTACAATATCCGGCATTGTTAGGGGCTTTTACCTTGCTAGTGCTGACGCTTACTCCTCTTGCACCCACCATTAATGGCGCATCTCGTTGGTTGCAAGTGGGGTCGTTCTCTTTACAACCTATGGAATTTGTGAAAGTAGCTTTGGTTTTTTACTTGGCGTATTTTATGAGCTCCAAGCAAAATCACATAAAAAGCTTTACGCGTGGAGTGGTGCCGCCCTTTTTAATTACAGGGATACTGTGTTTTCTTTTATTACTGCAGCCAGACTTTGGCTCTGCTGTAGTCTTGGCGGCTTTGCTGTTTTTTATGTGTATAGCAGGTGGAACTCGTTTTATTTATTTATTTATTTCCGTGGGGCTTGCTGTGGCAGGCGCTGTGGCCTTGGCTGTTTCTGCACCGTATCGTATGCGCAGACTCACAGCATTCATGGATCCCTTTAAAGATGCGCAAGATTCAGGTTATCAGTTGGTGCAATCTCTGTATGCTTTAGGGTCTGGGGGCTTTTGGGGTGTGGGTGTAGGCGCCAGTAAGCAAAAAATGTTTTATCTGCCAGAAGCGCATAATGACTTTATCATGAGTGTGCTGGGTGAAGAAATGGGCTTTGTGGGCGTTACCTTAGTTATGGTGCTGTTTGCTTTACTTTTTTGGCGTGCTTTTCACATAATCGTGGGGCAAGAAGTTTTGCGCGATCGCTTTACTGCTTTTGGCATCACACTCATTGTGGCTCTTGGGGTTATACTCAATTTAGCTGTGGTTATGGGAGTGGCACCGCCGAAAGGTGTTCCCATGCCATTACTTTCTTATGGCGGTAGTAGCTTGGTTGCCACTTTGTTGTGTTTAGGTTTACTTATGAATTTTTCGCGCACGGCAAAAAAAGTTCCCAAAGTAAGCTCGTCAGCCTTGTTTCCCACACAAGAGAAGGCAAAACGTACCATGCCCATGAATGCAAAGACGACAGTCAATGTCACGTAGATTTTTATATAAACATGTATAAAGTATAAGTTTAAAAGATTGAAGGATAATTATGCATAAAGTTTTATTAACCACAGGCGGTACCGGAGGCCATATTTTTCCGGCTCTGGCTGTGGCGCAAGCGCTTCAAGAAATGTTACATGTGCAATTGCTCTTTGTAGGGTCTGAATATGGTCCCGAAAAGGAATTGGCGCAAAAAGCCGGCATTGATTTTATTGGATTGCCGGTGCGTGGTGTGCTTGGGCGCGGCATTCGTGCTGTATCTGCCGTGGTCAGTATGGGGCGCGCAATTTTTGAAGCAAAAAAAATAGTGAGATATTTTAAGCCAGATGTAGCCCTTGGCTTTGGCGGCTACGCATCTTTTGCCTCCATAGTGGCAGCCAAAATGCTTAAAGTACCCACTGCCATTCATGAGCAAAATGCCGTAGTGGGCGTGAGTAATAAAATTTTAGGCAAATTGGTGGATAGAATTTTCGTATCCATGCCAACCAACGGCGGTTTTTCAGAGAAAAAATGCATTCTTACAGGAAATCCTGTCAGAACTGCTGTGGCAGAAGTGGCTGCATTTGAACATGACTTTTCCGGTAAGCGCTTATTGATAGTTGGTGGCTCACAAGGAGCTAAAGCTTTAAATGATATTATTTTAGAGAACTTAAGTTATTTGCAAGCGTTGAAAATTCAGCTTTGGCATCAAACAGGTACGCAAGATTACGAAAGAGTGCGCGCTGCCTATGCGAACATAGGTATGGATGCTTCGCGCGTGATGGCTTTTGTAGAAGATATGCCTAAAGCCTATGCATGGTCTGATCTTGTGCTCAGCCGTTCTGGGGCAAGCACCGTGGCGGAGCTCGCCGCGGCGGGGCGTGGCGCATTTTTTGTGCCTTTCCCTTATGCCACCCACGACCATCAAACAGCCAATGCAAAACTTCTTTCCGATTTTGGTGCAGCCAAAGTGTATGCGCAAGAAACGGTACAAGAAAAAGATATGATGGAAGAATTGATCGGTATTTTGCAAGATCCTCAGGCTTTACGCCAAATGGCGCAGGCGGCGCATGCGCAGAGTAAGGTGCATGCCGCGAAAGAAATTGCACAACAGTTACAGTATTTAACATCCCATTAGCAGAAAGAAGGTACGATATGCAGAAAATACGTGGCATTCATATGGTGGGCATAGGCGGTTCCGGTATGAGCGGCATTGCCGAAGTATTGTTAAATCTAGGATATTCTGTGTCTGGCTCAGACCAAAGTAATTCTGTCACCGTGCAGCGTTTGCGGTCTTTGGGTGCGGAAATTCACGAGGGGCATGCGGCTAAGAACGTGGGTGAAGTGCAGGTTCTTGTACGCTCCACGGCCATTACCGATGATAATGAGGAAATTATTGCCGCCAAAGAAAATAAAGTGCCCATTATTCCTCGTGCAGAGATGCTGGCCGAGCTCATGCGCTTGCGCCAAGGCATTGCCATTGCAGGTACTCATGGAAAAACCACAACGACCTCATTAACAGCCACTATTTTTGATACGGCAGGTAAAGATCCCACGGTAATTATTGGGGGTTTGCTCAATGCTTATGGTGCCAATGCCCACTTGGGACAAGGGGAATATCTTATTGCCGAGGCCGATGAATCAGATGGTTCTTTCTTGTGCCTTTTTCCCATCATCAATGTAGTAACCAATGTGGATTTAGACCATGTAGATTTTTATGACAGCATGGCAGAAGTGGATAATGCCTTTGTTTCCTTCATGAATAAAGTGCCCTTTTATGGTTGTAATATTGTTTGCGGCGATGACGCAGGCGTGCGTCGTCTCTTGCCACAAATAAAAAGGCCAGTGCTAACCTACGGCTTTGAAGAAGGTAATGCCCTACGGGCAGAGATTATTGCTTGCGGTGCCAGAAGTTGTTTTGAAGTATTTTTGCACGGTAAAAGCTTAGGTGTTATGGAATTGGGGCAACCTGGAAAACATAATATTTTAAATGCATTGGCTTCTATTGGTGTGGCCTTAGAAGTGGGCATTACCGCTGAACAATGCCGTGAAGGTCTTGCCAAATTTGATGGGGTAGGGCGCCGCTTTGAATATAAGGGAGAAAAAGATGGTGTCATCGTTATAGATGACTATGGGCATCATCCTATTGAAATTGCAGCAACTTTGGCTACAGCTAAGCAAGTGTACCCCAATAATCGTTTGGTGGTGGCTTTTCAGCCGCATCGCTTTAGCCGTACCCAAGCCTTTTTTGGCGATTTTTGTAGAGCCTTCGATGTGGTGGATAAACTGTATCTGAGTGAAGTGTATGCCGCTAGCGAAAAACCCATTCCTGGGGTAAGCGGGCAAAGCTTAGCACAAGGAATTAGACAGGTAAGTTCTGTGGACGTTACCTATTGTCAAGACTTTGACGAACTTTTGGAGGAAGCAAAAAACTTTACTCAAGAGGGGGATATTTTCATAACTCTTGGCGCCGGCACCATTACGCGCTTGGGGCCGCGCTTCTTAGGAAACTAGGAAAATAAAAATATCCTTTAAAAAATTAAATTTTAGCTGCAAAAAAAGACAGCACTAAGCAATTTTTATTATATTTCATTGTAAAGGAAAAACATGGAAATCATCTATGAACCAAGATTATCAGAACGAACTACCCTTCGTTTAGGAGGAAAAGCCATAGCTGAAGTGCGTCTTTCTGAAATTGATGATATTCATATTTTACCGCAAACCCTGCAAAAATTGGGTGGCACTATATTTGTATTAGGTGGTGGCAGTAACCTGTTGGTCAGTGATGAAGACTTGCCATGGGTATTTTTAAGGCCCAATTTTAAGTCTGCGCCAGAGGTATTAGAAAAAGAGCCGGACAAAGTGACCATATCTGTAGGGGCAGGGGTACGTCTACCACGCTTTTTAGCTGTCTGTGCTAAGCTCGGACTTTCCGGATTAGAAGGCTTATGTGGAATACCGGGAACAGTGGGTGGCGCCATTGCAATGAATGCAGGTTCGTTCGGCCATGAAACGTGCGCGCGTTTAAAAAGCATTATACTTTACAGCCTCGAAACGGGGCTTATTGAAGTGCAAGCTCAAGATTTTTTCTATGGCTATAGGCAGTTTTTTTTCCAAAAATCAGTGGGAATTACATCTTGGTTTTTTATAGTTAAAGCAACTTTTATCTTGACGCCATGGCCAATGGATGGCATTAAAGAGAGAATGTTTCATGACTTTTTTAAGAAAAAGTCTACACAACCTGTAAAGGCATGGAGTGCTGGTTGTGTGTTTAAAAACCCCGCACCAGATAAGCCCGCAGGGATGTTATTAGAACAATGTGGTTTTAAAGGGAAAAAGCTTGGGGGAATGGCCTTTTCTAATATGCATGCAAATTTTTTGATTAATGAGGGAAAAGGGAGTAGCACAGCGGCCTTTACGCTTATAGAAGAAGCAAGAAAATGTGTGAAAGAGCAGACTGGTTTAAGCCTTGAAACTGAGGTTAAGATACTATGTCCTTGAAGCATGGCAAGGGGTACGGTATGCAGAAAAGAACTTCGCAAGGGCGCCAAAATATAAGAAATTCTTATAAAAAGAAAGAAAAAACACGCCCTATAAAGATACATTTTTCTTGGCCTAAAATGCCCCCCATGGGGAATTTTTGGATGACCTTAGTCGGTATGAGTTTGGGGGTGCTGGGTATAGCTGCTTTGTCCTTTGGTTTGCTTGCTTTATATGACCAAGCCACCAGCTCAGAATATTTCGCTACAAAGCATATTGAGGTGCTAGGTAATAAACGGCTCTCAAAACAAATGATTCAAGATATAGCAGGCGTAGCTTTAGGGGATAACTCTTTAGATATAAGCATTGCCAAACTAGAATCTGCTTTAATAACAACCCCATGGGTGGAAAGTGTCTCGGTTAAGCGCGTTTTACCAGATAGATTCATCATTCAGGTGAAGGAAAGGTTGCCTGCTTTTTGGGTTCGCAAAGATACGGTGCTGTATTATGCCGATGAGCAAGGCACCATTATAGCCCCGGTGGAAACAGAGCACTTTGTTTCCCTGCCTACCCTTGAAGTGGAAAAAGGTTCTGAAACAGAGCTAAAAAAACTTTCCAACTATTTGGAAGACTTAAAAAGCGGATATTTGCCCGTAGAGTTTGGCGCTATATCAGCATTGAAAATAAGCGCTGGCAGAGGCATGGAGCTGTATTTAGACGATAGAGAAATTTTGCTCTCCATAGCTCTGGATAGCTGGGAGAAAAACCTACAACGTTTGTCCATCACCATTGGAGATTTGGTACGGCGCAACGAACTGTCAAAGGTTAAAGAGGTGCGCGCAACAGATGGCAACGTGTGGGTTATAAAGAATGTATAATAGATGGATTGCGTGTGGGGGTTTAGATGGCAAGATCTGAACTAATTGTTGGCTTAGATATTGGCACCACAAAAATTTGTGCTGTGGTGGGCGAGTTGAATGATGACGGCGTCATTGAGATTGTCGGCATCGGTACATGCCCTTCTACTGGCTTGCGCAAAGGTGTGGTGGTAAATATCGAGCAAACAGTACAGTCAGTGCGAAAAGCTTTGGATGAAGCAGAGCTTATGGCTGGCTGTGAAATACGCGCCGTGTATGTGGGTATTGCCGGAAGCCATGTGAATAGCATTAATAGTCATGGTGTCATTGCCGTCAAAGGTGGCGAAGTAACTCCGCGCGATATTGACAGAGCTTTAGATGCTGCTCGCGCTGTGGCCATCCCTGCTGACCGTGAAGTTATTCACATTTTGCCACAAGAATATATTATCGACGATCAGCGTGGCATTGCAGACCCTTTGGGAATGGCTGGAGTACGCCTTGAAGTGAAGGTTCACATAGTGACGGGGGCCGTCTCTTCAGCGCAAAATATAGTGCGCTCATGCCACAGATCAAATTTAGAGGTGGCAGATATCGCCTTGGAATCCTTAGCATCTTCTCAAGCTGTGCTTACAGAAGAAGAAAGGGAAATCGGCGTGGCCTTGGTAGACCTTGGCGGTGGCACCACAGATATTGCAATTTTTGCCAATGATGCCATTAAGCATACAGCCGTGCTTGCCCTTGGCGGACAAAACTTAACGAGCGATATAGCCTTTGGTTTGCGTACTCCCATGGCAGCGGCAGAAAAAATTAAAGTAAAATATGGCTGCGCCTTAAAAGATATGGTGCGCTATAATGAAGAAATTGAAGTGCCTAGCGTGGGTGGAAGGCAAGCGCGCAGGCTAAAAAGACATGTGCTTGCAGAAATTTGCGAGCCACGCATGGAAGAAATTTTATACTTAGTGGATCAAACGTTAATTCGTTCCGGCTATAAAGATATGATTGGCGCAGGTGTAGTGCTGACCGGAGGCACTGCCCTTATAGAAGGGTGCCAAGAACTAGGTGAACAGATTTTTCATCTCCCTACGCGAATTGGGTATCCGCGACATGTGGGAGGATTGAAGGAAGTTGTTAATAGCCCAAAATTTGCAACCGCAGTTGGGCTTTTGCGTTACGGCGCAGAAAAGGAAAGTCAGGGTCTGAAAGCTTTTACCGAGCATGAAACGACAATGTTTGATGGTGTTTTATCACGAATGAAAAAATGGTTAAAAGATATAAGGTAAATTCCCTGAACCCATTACTTGAGGAGAGGCATATGGATCTATATGATTATGAACAACCTTCCGCAGAAAATGCGGTTATTAAAGTAGTTGGTGTCGGCGGCGGCGGCGGTAATGCAGTGCAAAATATGATTACTTCTGGTCTTCGCGGCGTGACATTTATTTGTGCAAATACAGATTTACAGGCGTTGAATAAAAGCGGTGCTTCGCATAAAGTACAGCTTGGTGAGCAACTAACTCGCGGTCTTGGTGCTGGTGCTAACCCCAATAAAGGGCGTGAAGCAGCGGTGGAAAGCGTATCCGCTGTGCGCGATGCTTTAGAAGGTGCTGATATGGTCTTTGTTACCGCTGGTATGGGTGGCGGTACAGGTACTGGCGCAGCTCCCGTTATTGCACAAGCAGCTCGTGAAATGGGCGCTCTTACTGTGGGTGTGGTTACCAAGCCTTTTAGTTTCGAAGGGGCTAAACGCAAAACTGCTGCTGAAGCTGGCTTACAAGAGCTACGTCAGCATGTGGATTGCCTTATCACTATTCCTAATGACCGCTTATTGCAATTTGCCCCTAAAAAAGCTCCTTTTACAGAAATGTTAAAGAAGGCCAATGATGTTTTGTACAATGCCGTTAAAGGTATTTCTGATGTTATCTTAGAAGATGGTCTTATTAACGTAGACTTTGCTGACGTAACCACAGTTATGCAAGAGTCTGGTGTAGCCCTTATGGGTACAGGTATTGCCTCCGGCGAAAGCCGCGCTCGTGATGCTGCACATAGCGCCATTACCAGCCCCTTATTGGAAGATGTTTCTTTGGAAGGTGCCAAGGCTGTACTGTATAACATTACTGCTTCCATGGATATTTCCGGTGAAGAAATTAGCGAAATTGGCGAAATTATTAGCCAAGCGGCACATCCAGAAGCAAATATCATTGTGGGTGTTGTTTTTGATGAAGAAGCCGGCGACGAATTGCGCGTTACAGTGGTAGCTACTGGTATTGATAATTCACATAGACTCAATGTGGAAGAGCCAGAGCCGCAAGCCACAGTGGTGACAAACTTTAAGCAACCTACGCCCGCAGCTGTTGCTCCCCAGCAAGGCTTGCGTCGTCAACCAGAGCCAGAGCCTCAACAGCCCATGGGCTACGCAGATCCTAATGTGCGCCGTCGCGTGCCTGTAGAGCATTGGTATGATGGTAAAAGCGAGCTTCCTCCATATATTCGCAAAGGTCAGGCCATGGGCGGATCGCAATTACAGCGTCCGTATAATCCCGGTGAGCAAGAGCAGATTTTTGATGAAAATGAACTGGATATGCCTGCTTTTATTCGCAGACAAGCAGATTAATTTATATATGCAATGCACTGCACAGTAATTTTATTCTGCAGTGTGTTGCATAGAATATAGCCAATATAGATTGTCTTTATTCCCATAAACTGAACCAACGCCTCTCGGTTCAGGGTAAGGCCGCCCAGCGCGGCCTTTTTTATGCAAAAAAATCGTGAAATTTGCCGCAAAAAAGCTTGCCTATCAAACTTTTAGAGCAAGCTCTCTACGCAATTCATCACATAAGGCTTTTGAAACGTGTTAGTTTCAAGGTTAAAAAACAATACTCACACGCAAGCCTTGCTCTCCGTCTACAGTAGAGTTTTCTACTAATAATTGCGCATCGTGCAGGGAGGCAATATGCCGTACTATGGCAAGACCAAGACCACTGCCTTGTTCTTTTTGACCGGCAGGGCGAAAAAAACGCTGTCCTAATTGAGCCAATACGGAATTCTCCAAATGAGGGGCCGTATTCTCCACTTGTAATTTATCATGGCTAAGAGTGACAAAAACCTTTCCGCCTTGAGGCGTATAGCGGATGGCATTATCCAACAGATTACGCAATACAATACTCCATACATCATGCATTTCCTGTGCGTGATATGCCTCTTCTTTGGATGTTGTCCTAGGGGTAAACTTGCTGAGATTACATAGTGTAATGCCCTTACCTTGGGCAGCCTCTTGTGCTTCTTCCAAAGCTACCTCTAAAAGACTATGACAAGGTATGGTTTCAGGATGTAACTTTTGGGAGCTAGGCGTGGCAGCTTCAAGGTTAGAAAGCAGCAGAAGCTGCTCCACTAAATGCGTGCAACGCATGGTGCCCTGCAAGATTTTTTGCACAGCATTGTCTCGGGCTTTTTCGTCATCCTTCGACATTTCCATGACTTCTGCTTGTATTCGTAATCCAGCTAAGGGGGTGCGTAATTCATGAGCTGCATTGGAAACAAAAGCTCTTTCTTTAGTTAATAGAGTTGAAATACGGGTAAAAAGCAGGTTGAGCGATTGAATAAGCGGGCGTGTTTCTGGGGTTAAGGAGCTTTCATCCAGCAATTGCGTATCTTGTGCTTCGCGTTTTTGTAATTGTGCTGTAAGGTGACGCAATGGTTTAAATTCATGATATAATATCCAACCAAGCCCCAAAAGAAAGAGGGGCAAAATAATGAGCCAAGGGGTTAAGTGGCGCACGATTACACGTAACACGGTTTTTTCTCGATATTCTCTCTCCTGCCCTACCACAATAATTTTTTCCCCATCGTCAGAGGGGGTCATATAGAGGTGCCAGTCATCATCGTCAATTTCTACTTTGGCGAAGCCTTTTTTCTGAAGAAAAGGGAATTCATTGCCGTCATCATCATCGCTGAGTACCAATTGACCTTCGTGAGAAAAAACAGCAAAGGATAAAGTGTCCTTGGCTTCGCCAAAGCGTATTTCTTGCTTTTTATGAGATATTATATCGTCTAATTCATCTATTTTACCAGATAAATGCGATAAGTCCAATTCACCTAAAGTTTTTGCGAAAAGAATCATTTGCGTATTGAAAAATTGCTTGGTGTGCTTTTCACCACCTTGCCATGCTATGGCTGAAACAATACTCCACGTAAAAAGAGAAAAAAGGGTGTAGAAAAGCAGTAGCCGTGCAGGTAAATTCCATGTGGCAATTTTTTGCCACAGATTTTTACCACTGAAGGAAGGAGGTGTAATTTGCATAATTTAAGCGAAATCTTATTTTTTTTCTGAAGAGTTTTTGGACGTGGCCGTACCCAAGGTATAGCCTACACCGTGAACGGTTTTGATAAAATGCGCCCCTAATTTAGAGCGTAAATGGTGAATATGTACCTCTATGGTATTGCTGCTTACTTCATCATTCCAACCATACATTTTTTCTTCTAAGGTTGTGCGTGAAAGAATACCGCTGCCATGAATAAGAAAAATTTCTAATAAAGAAATGGCTTTGGGACTAATAGAAATGGGGATGTCATCTTTAAATACAAGACGTTTATGCGGGTCAAAACTTACATGCTCATGACGCAAAATAGTAGCGTCTTGCTTCGTATTACGTCGTTGCAAGGCATGTACTCTGGCTACAAGCTCCACTAAAGCAAAGGGCTTTGGCAGGTAGTCATCAGCACCCAGAGTCAAACCTTTTACCTTTTGGGCCACAGAGCCCCTAGCTGTAAGAATGAGTACAGGGACTAAAATTTTTTTTTGTCGCCAATACTGCAAAAGAGCAAGGCCATCCATACCCGGTAAAGTAAGGTCTAAAATCACAACATCGTGAAGGCCGCTTTGTAAAGCGTCTTTGGCTATGCCGCCATCTTGCAACCAGTCTACTATCATGCCCTGTTTTTCTAGGGCTACTACTAAGCCATCACCAATGATGTTGTCATCTTCTACTAAGAGTATGCGCATAATCTTCTCGTATAGCAGTGTATTGAAAATTCAGTATGTAAAAAACAGCGAATCATTTTTTACAGGCTGTTAAAAAACTTTTCAAGCGAGGAGGATGATGGAAAAGATATTTTTTAACAGCCTGCTGGGGGAAGTTATATGTAAAGTTAAAAAAGATATACACTTTACTTTTAAACAATACTCAGAAAAGGAAGCTTTAAGGTATTTGGATGTTTGTATATAAAACTTAAGCGTAAAATCCTTTTTAAACGAATTTTAGAATAGTAATGTTTATGAACTATTGTACTTTAGTAATGCGTTCTACTTCTATTTCTACACTGCCCCATTCTTTTTCTACTTCTACTAACAGCTCTACAGTGTCATTGGGGCCAATATGCTGACCAAACCACGCATCGTCATCTATTTTCACCTTACCGGTGCCGCTAGCATCTTGAAAGGTGAAGACTTCTCCGCCTACACGATTAATAAGTTTGCCTTTTAGGGTCACCCAAGTGTCATCAGCTTGGTTGTAAGCATCTTTAATAGTCATCACAGCAGGTCCGGGGCCAGTATAGGTGCCGCCTTGTGCTGCGGGGCCGGAATAACCGCCGTTTTGGGCAAAGGCAATGCTTGCGAAAGTGAAAGTGCTTAAAAGAAGCATGGCCATTAAAAATGTCAAAGTTGTTTTTGTGTGCATAGTTTTTCTCCTTAAGAGCAGTTCTGCTCATGTTTTGTCTGACTGTATAAAAACATACGCATCTTAAGAAAATATTAAAGGCATATATTTCTTTTAAATTATATGCGCATATATTTTTAACGGGGATTCAATAAGTAATTTTTAAAAATCAAGCAGTTGACGCGTCCTTTTTTTAAAGCTATGAAATTGAAAATGTGTCTTAATTTTTCATGACAGGGGTTTTTATGTTAGAATGTATTATTTTCGCTTCCGGTGCTTTACTTATGATTTTAGAAATGGTGGGGGCACGCGTTATGGCTCCGTACTTAGGCACTTCGGTTATTGTATGGACAAGTCTTATAGGGGTTATTTTAGCGTGTTTAGCGATGGGCGCTTTTGTGGGCGGCCGCTTGGCAGATAAAAAACTGTCTGCGGTTATTTTGGCGCGTATATTGGGTGCTGCGGGGCTTGGTTGCGCTTTGACGGCTCTAGGCTATCGTTTTGTGGGGCAGGCCGTTACAAGCAATGTAGACAACATTTATCTTTCAGCTGTGTTGGCAACCTTTTGCTTGTTTGCATTTCCTGCGATATTTTTTGGTATGGTGTCCCCTTATATTATTCGTCTGCGTTTGGCTGATCTCTCTACCTCCGGAGCTACGGTGGGGCGTTTATATGCTCTCTCCACTACAGGTAGCATAGTGGGAACTTTTTTGGGGGGCTTTGTGCTTATTTCATTTTTTTCAAGCACGCATATTTTGCTAGGCACAGCGGCATCCATGCTTGTACTGGCTTTGCTGGCGTTGTTGACACAAAAAAAATCTTCGCAAAGTTTAGCTTCACAATTTGTCCCCTTACTATTACTCCTGTTCTCATTGCCCTTTATAGCTTTTGTCAATGCTCAGGCAGATGAGCTTTTACGAAAACAAGGTACGCCACCGCCCGTGGAAACGCCCTATAATAGCATTCGTATAAGCCAAGGTATCAATGAGGACAGACGCCCAGTGCGCCTGATGGCTACTGATCCGGGTTTTGCACAGTCTGGCACATATATTGATAACAAAAGCGAGTTACTCTTTGAGTATACACAATTTTATAGTTTGGGTACGGTGCTTTTTCCCAGCACGGAAAAGGTACTCATGCTCGGTGGCGGAGGCTACTCGGTGCCCAAATGGCTACTGGCGGGGCACGGTGGTCTTGATAGTGAAAAATTGCGTCTGGATGTGGTGGAACTTGACCCAGGCATGACAGCACTTGCAAAACAAGCTTTTGGCCTAAAAGATGATGCACGTATGCGTATTTTTCATGAAGATGCTCGCCGTTTTATCAATACCAATACAGAAAAATACGACCTCATTTTTGTGGACGTATTTAATTCTCATTATTCTATTCCCTTTCATATGACCACGGTGGAAGCAGCAGCGGCTTTGCGGCGCGGCCTTCAAGACGATGGCGCCGTGATGATGAATGTGATTTCTGCTTTGGAAGGTGAAGGAAGTCATCTACTACAAGGTATTCATGGCGCTTTACAAGAATCTTTTGCTCATGTGTACGTTTTTGCCGTGCGCCCAGAAATACCGCGCTCAGCCATACAAAATCTTATGGTTCTGGCCTTGCCTACAAATAATGCCTCTGTACAAGCCCTCATAAAAGGGGAGGGCGATACACGACTTTCAGAAGGGATTAAAGCCAAATTAGCAACGCGTGTAACACAAGCCATTGCCCGCGATATAAAACCTCTGCGCGATGATTTTGCCCCTGTGGAAAAATACGCACAGGCTTTATTGAAGAAATAGTGGAAAAGCTGGCTAATTTATTGTTAGTAAATACGAATAATAAGCGCGTTTTGAAGGGGGTCTGGGGGAAACTTTTTGGTGCAAGCAAAAGTTTCCCCCAGAAAAACAATTAATCTGTATTAAAAAAAGCCCTTTGCATGGTCTGCAAAGGGCTTTTTATTATTCTGATGCCTGATTTTTCAAGGCTTCCGTTTGATAATACGTGATAAGCGATTCCATGAGGTTAGCAATATCACCTTCCATGATTTTTTCTAAAGAATACAGAGTCACGTTGATACGGTGGTCTGTGCAGCGCCCTTGAGGGAAGTTATAGGTACGAATACGTTCACTTCTATCACCGGAGCCTACTTGCGCTTTGCGGTCCGCAGACATGCTGGCATTTTGCTTGTCTTGTTCTGCTTGCAAAATACGCGAGGCTAAAACCTTCATGGCGGAGGCTTTATTCTTGTGCTGGCTTTTTTCATCTTGACAGGTCACCACAGTGCCCGTGGGAATGTGGGTAATGCGCACGGCAGATTCTGTTTTATTAACGTGCTGGCCACCGGCACCGGAGGCACGGTAAACGTCAATACGTAAATCATCTGGGCGAATATCAATATCTACTTCGTCTGCTTCGGCCATAACAGCCACCGTGGCGGCAGAAGTATGTACGCGCCCTTGCGTTTCTGTGGCGGGCACACGCTGTACGCGATGGGTGCCTGCTTCAAATTTCATTTGGCTGTATACTTTTTCGCCGGAAATAAGACAGATGATTTCTTTGCAGCCGCCGGTATCAGAAGGAGATTCACTCATGACTTCTACTTTCCAGCCTTTGACTTCGGCATAGCGTGAATACATGCGGAATAGGTCTGCTGCAAAAAGAGCTGCTTCTTCGCCGCCGGTACCGGCACGGATTTCTAAAATAGTATTTTTTTCATCCAGTGGATCGGTGGGCAGGAGCAAGATTTTTAATTGATGCTCAATTTCCGGTAAGCGTTCTTTGGCGGCGCTAATTTCTTCTTGCGCCATGGCGCGAATGTCCGCGTCGCTGTCTTGAAGCAACAGGGTATTTTCATCGCATTGTTCACGTAAAGAGCGATGCTCACGAAAAAGCATAACAACATCGCGTAAATCAGCATGAGATTTGGTCAATTTACGGTAGCGATCTTGGTCGGTAAAAACATCTGGTTCAGCCAATTGGTTTTCTAGTTCCAGATATTTTTTTTCCAAACTTTCTAGCTTGGCAAACATAATTTTTCCTTTATTACAAAAAGTCTATGAAGATTTTTCCAAGAGCATGCTACTGTGGCATGGGCTTATAATCCACGGGCTGTATATGTTCTGGCGCATCATCCCCAAGAGCTTCATAAAGCGCCACAATGGCCACTTCAAGCTGGTCGTAATGGGGTTCGTAAGTCGTAAGTTTTTGCAGCATAAGGCCGGGGGTGCGTAAAACTTTACCAAGCACAGTATCGCCCATGCGTGAGGCCGCATGTATAAGCTCATAGGCAAGGGCTGCAATGGGTATCATGAGTAGTAGTTTAAATAAGATGGTAACGAGGTGTTTAAGCACCGTGTTTTCCGGTGTCCAAACGGCTAGAAGCAAGGGCACAAGCACAGCATGTAAAACAATGGATATACAAATAACAAAAAGTAAGAAGGTGGTGCCGCAACGTGGATGCAAGCGACTCATACGAGTGGCTTCATAGGCTGTTACTTCGCCGCCTTTTTCAAAGGTGTGAATGACCTTATGTTCTGCCCCATGGTATTGGAACACGCGGCGAATGTCTGGCAGTAAAGATATGGCCAAAATATAGCCCACAAAGATGGCGCATTTAAATAAACCGTCCCATAAATGGAATGATAAGGCTTGCACATCGCCCCCAAGACCCACCCATTGCATAACAATGGAAAGTAAGTGAGGCACAATCACAAAAAGCACTATGGCCATACCAAGAGCCACCATCATGGTGACCACAATATGCCATGTTTCTAATTTTTCATTTTCGCCTTCAGCGGCTTGCTCAGCAGAGCGATTTAGGGCTTTTATACCATTGACCAATGTTTCTAAAAGCACAGGAAAACCGCGCAAAAAACGTTTTTTTAATAAAGGATGCTTAGTGAGGGAGAACCAAGGCTTACGTTCGGCAACAATACTACCGTCGGCATGGCGTACAGCCAAGGCATAGTGGCTCTGATGGCGCATCATGACACCTTCCATGACAGCTTGACCACCTACCACGGGGCAGGCTTTAGTTGCAAGAGCCGCTAAAAGAGAGCGTAGTGGAGAAAACTTCATATAACCTCAGCAGCAAAGCCTTTTGGGCTTGTGCATATGGATTACGCAGAGACATATGGAGCATAAACATGTGTTTATGTATGCAAAAAACAATAGTCTAAAAGCGGGGGAGTCCTACTTTATGACAGATTTTTGCGCCGTCTGTTCTGCACTATCAGTGTTATGGTTTTAATGTGTTTACAAAAAGTAGTAAACGCATGTGTCAATAATTGTGCAGAGCCCTTCTTTTGAAAGAGGGAAGTAACGGAAAAGTATCTTTTATATTTGTCTGTAATAAAGCGCCCCTTGTCGCTGTATCTCAGACAAATAATTCTGAAAAGATACTTTTCCGCTGACTGTGTCTCCCCCTCAAAAGAAAGGGAGAGACAGCAAAATGTGCAGTAAAGGCTAGGCAGTTAAAGGCAAGAGCTGTGTAAATACTACGTCTTTTTCAGGTTCTCGCCTTTGTGCAAAAAATGTAGACTTACTTGCTTTCAAATTTTGCGTACTTTTTGCGGAAGCGGTCAATACGACCAGCTGTATCCAAAAAGCGTTGTTTCCCGGTGTAGTAGGGATGGCATGCGGAACATACTTCCACAGAGATTTGCTCGCCTTTGGTGGTGAGCAATTGTTCTTCATTACCACAAGCGCAAGTGATTTTGGCTTTGTAGGTTTTGGGATGAATATCTTTTTTCATTTTTCTTACCTCGCATAGTAAAGGGGAAAATTATCTATACCCTTTCTGGGTAATTGGCAAGGGGAAAATGCGTAAAAATTTTTTTATTTTTTTATTTTTATAGAGATAGTAAAGAAAATACTATACATATGCCGTTACATTTCCCCATGCTCTGACATCCGCTTTTTATAGAATAAAGCAGATGCTAAAAGCTTGAGAACACCAATAAAAGAAGATATAGCATAAGCCATGAAAAGTAAAATAACTAAGAAGAATATAATTCATGATAAAGAGGTAAAGACTTCTTTGCCCATATCTTACACTAAGTCATCGTCAAAAGTTCGTGCCGATCAATTACTTTTTGAGCAAGGCCTAGCCGAAAGCCGCGAGCAAGCAAAGCGCTATATTATGGCAGGTAAGGTGTATATGGGGGATCCCCCAGTGCCGGTCACAAAACCCGGTCACCCCTATACCAAGGATACAGTGCTACACCTTGTTGGGGTAGAACGCTTTGTCAGCCGCGGTGCCTACAAATTACTTACAGCCTTGGAGCATTTTCAGCTTAATGTACAGGACTTTGTATGTTTGGATGCAGGGGCTTCTACAGGGGGCTTTAGCGATTGTTTATTACAGCATGGTGCGGCAAAGGTGTATGCTGTGGATGTGGGGCATGGGCAATTGCATGAAAAATTGCGGCAAGACCCACGTGTTATTAATCTGGAAAAAACTAATTTACGCACGGCTACCCCTAGTCTTATTCCAGAAAGTGTAGACCTCATCGTAGCGGATGTTTCCTTTATATCCTTGACTATGGTATTACCGCCTTGTATGACTTGGCTTAAGGTGGGGGGGCATGTGCTCGCTCTTATTAAGCCACAATTTGAAGTGGGTGCCCATCAAACTCAAAAGGGTGTGGTGCGTGACCCAGAAATTCGTCAAGAAGCCGTAGATAAAATAGTTCTTTTTTGCCAAGAAACTTTGGGCTTACATTATGGCGGTATTGTGCCGTCTTCTATTTTGGGCCCCAAGGGCAATCAAGAATATATAGCCTTTTTTACACGTTGATACTTTGTTAAGGAAAATTTAATAAATAGCATATATATTCTTTGCCCATGCAAAGAAGCTATTCTTGCAGACTTCTTTCATATGAGGAAAAATATTATGAATTCTATATCTCAAAATATATTGATTGTGCTCTGTTTGTTTATGATAAGCTGTGCGCCTTTTGCTCCGGCAGAACGCAAAGCTCTTGGTACTTTGCCTGCCACCATGCCGGAAAAATACCCTTCTAGAATGCAAGCAAAAATAGAACCCACGCCAGTGGCGCAAGCACAAAGTCCGTGGTGGAATGCCTTTCAAAGCGCAGATTTAAATAGTCTTGTGGAAAAGTCATTGCAAGCCAACTTTGATATTTTAACGGCATGGGCCAATGTGCGTCAAAGTGAAGCTGTGGCTCGCAAGGCCGGTGCCGCCTTATTGCCCACACTTAATTTAGATAGCTCTGCAGGTACAAATCGTTTTTCTTCGCAAAGTATTACCTCACAAACACCGCGCCAAGGTTTAGCTGAAAGCTACAATTTAGGTCTTGCCGCCTCCTATGAGATAGATTTATGGGGTCGTGCCAATTCACAACAAGAGGCGGAAATTTTACGTACCAAGGCTTCCCGCTTTGATTTGCAAAGTTCGCGTATGACGGTGGCCGCAGAGGTGGCTGATGCGTGGGCTTCTTTGCTTGGCAACAGGCAAGAGCTACAAGTGCTTAAAGAGCAAATCAAGGTCAACGAGGATTTGGTGGCTTTGCAGACAGTACGCTTTAATAATGGTTTAGGCACCAGCCTTGAAGTTTTACAGCAAGAAGAACTCTTAGCCTCCGTGAAGGCCGAGGTTCCGGCTTTACAGCAAAATGCAGCTATCTTACGTAATCAATTGGCAATTTTGCAAGGCACCTTGCCGGGAACAGGCATAAGCCTTGATGAAACGGCCTCCTTGCCTGTATTGGAGCCCATGCCTGACCCTGGTTTGCCTGTGCAACTGCTTGATGCACGCCCCGATGTGGGTGCGGCATGGACACGTCTTGCCGCCGCAGATTGGGATGTATCCGCAGCTCATGCTAATCGTTATCCCTCTTTGCGTTTAACGGCTTCCGGCATATACCAAGCGGCACAAACTTCATTACTTTTTAGTAATTGGGTAGCGGCCTTGGTGGGTTCTTTAACCTATCCTCTTTTTGACGGTGGCACCCTTGCCGCCGAAGAAGCACGGGTGAAAGCGCAAGGCGATGCGCAAATACAAAGCTATGCTAAAACTGTCGCATTAGCTATTCAAGAGGTAGATAACGCTCTTGTGACTGAAAAAGGGCAAGTGACGACTTTACGTCGTTTAAAAGAGCAATATAAATTTGCGCACGCGGCCATGGAAGAAGCGCGTAATAGCTATTTGGGAGGCGTGTCTTCTTTTTTAAACTATATTACAGAGTTAAAAAATGTACAAAGCCTCGAGCGTAATATTGCTCGACAAAAAACTTCCGTTGTGCGGGCGCGCATTGGTTTGTATCGTGCGTTAGGCTCTTTAACCTTTCCCGATGTTATACCGCAAGATATGCCCAGCAGTAGCGCGAAGGTAACTCCCTAAAAGGTAAAATTCATGCAGAAAAAAAATAGATTTTCCACAGCTCTCGTTGTCGTGTTGATTCTTTTGGCTGGTGTAGGTTCGGCATTTTTCTTTATAAAAACCAAACCACAAACCAAAAGAGTGCGTCCGCCGGTGAGTAGCCCCATGGTGACTACTGTAACCTCCCAAAGGGCCGTGGCTGACCTTGTGGTAGAAGCTCTGGGCACCGTAAAAGCCGATCAAGAAACGGTGGTGCGCGTGCGCGTGGCTGGACAAGTAGAAGAGCTTGGCCCGCAATTTAATGTGGGTGGCCTTGTACAAAAGGGCAATTTACTTCTTCGTCTTGATGATGATGACTATGTCAATGCCTTGGCCTTAAAGCAATCTGCTTTGGCTAAAGCTAAAGCGGATTACGATTTGGAAATGGGACAACAAAGGGTAGCCCGCACAGAAATTGCCCAACTTAGCAGAACAGCGCCCGCGGCTGTGCGCAATACAGCTCTTGCTTTGCGTCAACCTCAATTGGCACAGGCAAAAGCAACTTTGCAAGCAGCAGAAGTGGATGTGAAGCAAGCCAAACTTAATTTAGAACGTACCAAGGTTATGGTGCCTTATAATGCTTTAGTGACAGCGCGTAATGTGTCTATGGGCAGTCAGGCTTCTCTTTCAGACACCGTGGCTACCTTGGTGGGCACCGATAGTTATCATATTGAAGCCGCTATTCCCCTTGATAAACTTCAAGGTCTTGGCATGGATGTCTTTGACGGCACGCCTGTAAAAATTGTCACAGCCACAGGGGCTGTGCGTGAGGGCAAAGTACGCCATAGCATTGCCACCCTAGACTCCACCACGCGCATGGGGCGTGTACTTATAGAAGTGCATGATCCCTTGGCTTTAAATAGTGATGAAGCTTCTTTGCTCTTGGGCGATCAAGTTCATGTGGAGTTAAAAGCCGGTACCTTGCCCGATGTGGTGGCATTGCCACGCAGTTCTTTACGCGGCAATAGCACTTTGTGGGTAGTGAAAAAAGATGCAGAAGGCGGCACCTCTCTAGATATACGTCCCGTAGAAGTCTTATGGAAAGATTCTGATTCACTTTTTGTGGGTGAGGGGCTGAAGGATGGTGACCTTGTGGTAAATTCTCCTTTAGGGGCTCCCATTCAAGGTATGTCGGTGCGCGTGGCAGGAACCAAGAAAAAGGTCGATTCTGAAAGACCTGCGGGTGGAGGCACACAACAACCACAAGGTAAGGGCAAAACAAAGCCTGAGCGTACTCCTCAAGAGAAAACTCTCCCTGATGATACTAAAAAGGAAGCAGTGAAAGCTTCAGATGGTGAAAATAAGGGGAATGCCCAATGAGTGACGCAACTACCCCCAAAGAAACCCCCGAATATATGAAGGGTTCTATAGGCTGGATGGCCAATAATCCTGTGGCCGCCAACCTACTTATGATATTGCTTATGGTCGGTGGTATTATCATGGCTTCTCAAGTTCGCCGTGAAGTATTCCCTTACTTTGAGCTTACTATAGTGACTGTGTCTGTGACTGTGAGTGGCTCCACACCCGAAGAAATGGAAAAAAGCGTGGCTCAAGCCATTGAAGAGGCTGTGCAAGGTCTTGATGGGGTGGAAGAAACCACGGCTCAAATTACCAGTGGCTCTGCCACCATAACCATTGAAGGGGCAGACGATGTCGATGGCAATATCTTATTGCAAGACGTTAAAGCCGCTGTGGATCGCATAACCACTTTTCCTGTAGACGCAGAAAGTCCCATAGTGTCCTTGGCATCATCGCGCCGTGAGGCCATTGAGCTTATGGTGGCAGGCGATGTGGATGCGACGTCTTTGCGCTATTGGGCAGAACTTTTAAAAGAGGAACTTATTCAAGATCCGGCTATTACTCAAGTAGAATTGGAAAATGTGCGTGACCATGAGGTTTGGGTTGAAGTAACACAAGACACCTTGCGTCGCTATGGGCTGACCATGGAAGATGTGTCCAAAGCCATTGGCAGTGGCGCTGTGCAACAGGGGGGTGGGCGTGTTAATGCCGCCACCGGCGATATTTTATTACGCCTTAATGAAAGGCGCGAATATGCCGCAGACTTTGCCAATATAGCCATACGTACCAATGCTGACGGTAGCCGTTTACTTTTAGAAGATATTGCTGTCATCACAGATACTTTTGATGACACACGACGCTGGAGCGAGTTCAATGGGCAGCCAGCTTTTTCCATAGAAGTCTATAGCCTTGGTAAGGAAGACCCCACCGAAGTGGCTGAAGCCGCTTTGCGCATTGCGGATAAATATAATGCCATTATGCCAGGGAATCTACGTGTTCATGAGCAGAAAAATATGGCTGATGTTTATACACAACGTAAAGACCTTATGACGGAAAATGCCCTTATGGGTGTGGCTCTTGTTTTTCTTTGCTTGGCTATATTTTTACGCCCTTCCTTAGCTTTTTGGGTGAGTTTAGGCATTCCCGTGTCTATTCTAGGGGCTTTTTGGTTCTTTACGCCCTTTGGTATCAGCTTAAATGTTATTTCTATGTTTGCTTTTATCATTACCCTTGGCATTGTGGTAGATGACGCCATTGTGGTGGGGGAAAATGTCAGTGCATGGCTTGAGCGCGGCGTGCCCCCCTTAGAAGCGGCTATACGTGGCACCAAGGAAGTGGCTGGCCCTGTAACCTTTTCTGTGCTTACCAATATGATTTCCTTTATGCCCATGCTCTTTATTCCCGGTACTATGGGCAAGGTATGGATGGTCATCCCCCTTATTGTTATTGCTGTTTTTATTTGTTCTTTGCTGGAAAGTGTCTATGTGCTTCCGGCGCACTTAAGCCATTTAAAAAAGCGTGAAGCTACAAGCACAAGCAAGAAAGGTGGTTCTCTTCTTACGGCGCCTTTTCGAGCTTTTAGCGCTTGGCAAGAACGTTTTAGTAAAAACTTTATGCATTTTGTGGAACATAAATTCGGCCCCTTTGTGGGTAAGGTGTTGGAAAAACGCTATATAACTTTAGCCATAGGCATTTCCATATTGCTTTTCACTGCAGGCTATGTGATGTCCGGACGTTTAGGTTTTGACCTTATGCCGCGGGTAGAGTCAGATTATGCTTTTGCGCAGGCCGTTGTGCCGGCAGGTACTTCACGTGCAGAGTTGCATAGAGTGAAAAATGCCATGGTGGATGCCGCTCGAGAAGTGGTGGATGCCAATGGTGGCGATGCGCTATCCACAGGTATTCAAGCCGAGGTGAAAGATACCACCATTCATGTTTTGGTGCATTTGGTAGAGCCAGATATTCGCCCCATAAGCACCGAAGAAGTGACCGAAGCGTGGCGTAAAACCATTGGGGTTATTCCCGGCGTGGAAAGTCTTGTGCTGCAAGCAGACCGCGGCGGCCCCGGCAGTGGTAGTGGGCTCACTGTGCGTCTTTCACATCGTGATACGGCTACGCTAGAAAAAGCTGCCGAACAACTGGGGGCTCTTATGGCTACCTATGGCGGCGTGAGCGATGTAGACTTAGGCACGAGCCGTACCATGCGCCAATTTGATGTACGCCTAACGCCGCTGGCAGAGCAATTAGGCTTTACTTCGCAAGAAGTTTCGCATCAATTGCGCTACGCCTTTGAAGGCATTACTGCTTTACGCCAACAACGTGGCAATAGCGAAATGACCGTACGAGTGCGCTTGCCAGAAGTAGACCGCAAGCAAGAAGCCACCTTTGAAGAATTGATTTTACGTTCTCCGCAGGGGCAAGAAGTGCTCTTACGTGATATTGTAGATACAGAAGATGGCAGAGCAGATTCTACCATTCGCCATACCAATGGACGCCGTACAGCCACGGTTACCGCCAACATTACGCCAGCATCTGCCACTGCCGCCATGATGGAAGTTATTGGTTCTGAAGTTATGCCGCAAATAATGGCAGACTTTGAAGGGCTTACTTGGGAATTTGGCGGACGTCAAAGTGATATGGCCGATAGTACCACAGCTATGATGCTGGGACTTGTTATGGCTTTGCTAGGTGTATATGCTTTGCTTGCTATTCCGTTTAAAAGCTATACACAGCCTTTGATTATTATGCTCTCCATTCCTTTTGGCATAGTAGGCGCCGTGGCAGGGCACTTTATTATGGGGTATAGCCTAAGTGTTATTTCTCTTTTTGGTATTGTGGCTCTTTCCGGTGTGGTGGTAAACGACTCCTTGGTGCTTATTGACTTTGCCAATAAGGCGCGCCTTGAAGGCATGACACCTTTTGAAGCTGTGCGTCAAGCGGCTATTCAAAGAACGCGGCCTATTTTGCTCACAACCATGACTACATTTTTAGGCTTAATGCCTATTATCTTTGAATCGTCTCGTCAGGCAAAATTTTTGATTCCTGTGGCGCTTTCCTTGGGTTTCGGTATTCTTTTTGCCACTTTCATTTGCCTGTTACTGGTACCGGCTTTCTACATGGTACTGGAAGATGTGCAGGATTGGTTTAAGGCGCGTTTTACTTCGCATGACCAAGAAGAAAATAAAGATGGACAAGGCGGAAAAAAGGCAGAGCAAATGTAAGGCTTTAGCATAGTATATTAAAAAGGCTCCTGCACACTATTTTGTGCAGGAGCCTTTTATTTGATGACGAGCATCTAGAACTTTATACTATGCGGTGGAGATGTGTGCACAAAGCCGCCTTCTTGTTGGTGCTGCACCTGTGTTAATTTTTCTTCTAGTCTGACTAGTTTTTTTTCTAGTATATCAATATATTTTTGCTGTTCCTGCAAAGCCTCATCGAGTTCTTTGAGCATTTTTTCTTGAAAGTACAGGCTTTCTTCCAGTCGTGCCAGTCTTTGTTCTTTCATGGTTTTGTCCTTGTCTTTGTGCTTTTTCTGTACTTTGCTGCGGTTTATGCTGTTTGCTTCTGTCGTGTTGCTTTTGTCTTTTTTCAGGGGGACGCCCCATATTTGGCATAAGAATACGATGTTGGTGTAAGCGCGCCGCATCGGTGCGTGCTACATAAATAGGTTCTTTTTGCGCGTCTAAGCCTGTATAAAACATGGCAGTGGCCACAGTGCCGGGGGTGGGTATAAAGCATTGCACCTGCTGCGGTTTCCAATGTCTTTCTTCTAGCCATGCGGCAAGATGTTTCATATCCTCATTGCTACAGCCGGGGTAGGCACTCATAAGGTACGGCACCACATATTGTTCACGCCCCACCTTTTGGCAATGCTTTTGAAAAGCTTGTAAGAAAATCTCAAAAACATGCAAGGGGGGTTTGCGCATAAGGTTTAATACTTCTGGTGCGCTGTGTTCCGGCGCTATTTTAAGCTGTCCACCGGTAAACTCTTCGGTATAGGCATGAATGGCCTTGGGTTCGTGCATGGCAATATCTGCACGAATACCACTAGCCACGCGCACATGTTTAATGCCAGAAATATCTTTTATACTGCGTAGCAAATTTACATGATTCATTTGCGGCGTTTTGAAAAAAGGGCATACTTTGGGATGACAGCAAGAATGGCGTGTGCAAGGTTTGGTAGATGTACATTGCCCCTGCCACATATTGGCCGTGGGGCCGCCTACATCGGAAATGCTACCATGAAAACCTTTTTTCTTGGTCATATTTACCGCTTCTTGACGCAAAGAATCGCCGGAGCGCGAGCTGATACGCCGGCCTTGATGTAAAGCTAAAGAACAAAAAGCACAGCCACCGCCGCAACCACGATGAGAAGTTATACTGGTGCGTAGCATTTCCTCTGCGGGAATGGGGGCTGTATAGCTTGGGTGTGCCGCGCGTTGAAAAGGCAGAGCATAGAGTACATCCATTTCTTCTTGGCTAAGGGGGAGAGCCGGCGGCGCCATGAGCAATTCTCTATTTTGATGGCGTTGGCGTAGATGTGCCGTGGCTTGCTTTTGGCATTCTTGCGATCCTGCATGTACATGCTTTTCCATAAGCAAAGTTATATCCATAAGCAAGGAGGCATCTGCCAGCATATCTTCATGGCTTGGCAGGTCAATATATTCTACATCATAACGCACATCTTCTATTTTTTGCATCCATGTGGTGCCATTAATATACTCGAGTGCGTGTCCGTCGGCGCAATGGCGAGCAATATCTAAAATGGCTCTTTCGCCCATGCCATACACAAGCATATGCGCTTTGGCATCTAATAAAAGAGAGCGTCGCAGACTGTCGCTCCAAAAGTCATAATGGCTCATGCGGCGTAATGAAGCTTCGATACCGCCCAAGATGAGCGGAAGACCGGGGAAGGCTCTTCGGGCAAGATTAGCATAGACTATAGAAGCCCTATTGGGGCGTGCTCCTGCTTGTCCGCCGGGGGTATAGCTATCGTCATGACGCTTTTTACGAAAAGCTGTGTAATGAGCCAGCATAGAGTCTAAAGCCCCTGCTGTAATGCCGGCAAAAAGTTTGGGGCGCCCCATGCGCTCTATGTCTTCAGTATTTTCCCATTGTGGTTGGGCGCAAATACCAACTCTAAAACCGTGCGCCACAAGCCAGCGCCCCAAAAGTGCCACACCAAAAGCAGGGTGGTCTACATAGGCATCGCCTGTAATAAAGAGAATATCTAAAGCATCCCAACCAAGGGCATGCATTTCCTCTTGGCTCATGGGTAAAAATGGGGGTTGGGCAAGGGGGGCTGAAATCATAGTTGTTTTAGGGGGTAAGAAATTAAAGAAATGCTGTTATAAAAAGGCTTGAAAAGAATAGACATGCAGTGCCGTCTCAGCATGCCTCAATAGTATATTGAGTTTAAAAGCACAGGAAACGGCACTGTAAAAGAGTATTATTTTTTGTCTTGCGGCGGCATAATCATAAGCATATCATTTGCCGGCTTTTTCTTGTCGTCTTCTTCTTTCATGCCTTGCATGTGTTTGGTTTGAAAAGCCATCCATTCTTCAAGGGTAATGATTTTATTGCCATCAGTATCAATGATACCAAAAACAACGTCATTCATTTGTGGGTGCGCTTTTTTAAATTCCGGCGCGTCGACTTGTTTGTCGCTATTAGCGTCCATTTTTGCATATTTTTCTTCACCGCTCATGGTCTTTGCTTTGTCACCCATGGAGGGCATGGCTTGAGCCACGGAGGAAAGGCTGAGAAAAAGGCTTAATATAAGCAGATGTTTCATAAGAGTACTCCAATACGATATGTGGTGCATAAAAAATATAATTGTCTTCTATATATTTTTTATGCTAGCCGTTCTATTCTGCAGGGGACAATACTGCATGTGCCCTCCCCTTGTAAAGTAACAGATAGTCTTCTTTAAAAACTTCGATGAGTTATTTTTCTGAGGGAAACTTTCCCCTAAAGGGACAAGTGCCAGTGCCAAAAAGTTTCTTCCAGAAAAGGTGATTACGCCTCATTTCCATAGAAAAACAACACAAACTTAGCCAATACTGCCAAGGAATATCTAAAATCTCCAAGCCCCTTTTGCTCTTGACTTTTCTGCAAAAAACCACGACTTATAAAGAAAGAATTTCCGCATAAGGAGATAACTATGAAGCAAGCCTTCCAAGATGCTAAAAGTATTTGCAAAACCATATTACGTAACGGCTACGATGCCCACGTTATAAATATGCCTTTGCAGGTAAAACTGGCTAACCCTACTGACCCCATACAGATTGACATTGCATGTGAACCAGATTTTGCCACCTTGCAAAAACTTTTTCCTAATATTGTGGCTAATGAAAATAGAAATTACGTAGGGTGCTTAGTCGAAGAACAATACACTTTTCATTTTTACCCTATGGAAATGGAAGACTCCACACACCCTGAGCGTGCGCTTTTGCGCATAGCTCCACGTATGGTGCAACATATTAACTTTGCAGATCGAGTGGACAATTATCTTTCTCGTTTTCGCAACACAGAAGAAGAACACGCCTTTGCTGGTTTTGAAAACTTCTCTTCCGGCGCCATTTCTTTTGCTGGGCTTCCCGATGAAATGCTACGCAGTAACTATCTATTAGGTATTCGCGCTTTACGCTTTGCGGCAAATTACAACTTGCCCATTACTCCTAATACTTGGGTGGCCATTGTGCGAGCCAGCTCTCGCATATTGGACTATGTGCCCACATTACAAATTATGGATGAATGGCGCAAAGTTTCTGCCGAAGCCATGTGGAAATTTGTTAAACTCATGTATGATACACAAATTTTACACGGTGTTGTGCCTGAAGTGGCCTCCTTATCTTGCCTGTATCATGAAAAAAATGACGATGGAGAACAAGAAACCATTTTTGAACATACCATCGAGTGCATGCGCCGGTACCCAGAAGAAGAGTTCCGCCACGACTGGTTCGGCACCTTGGCTATGTTTTTTCATGATGTTGGTCGCTTATATACAGCACAATTCCACGACAATGAATGGACTTTTTATCAGCACCATCGAGTGGGGGCCAAAGTAACCCGTAAGATTTTGCGCCGTCTGCATTTCATTGCAGAAGATATTGATCTTATTTGCCATTTAGTGCGTTACCATATGCGCTTTCATTTTATGCTTACCGACCGTGGCATACGCCGTTTCAAAGCTTTAGATGAATACCCGCGCCTTATTGAAATGACTAAGGCCGATATAAAATCGCGCGATGGTGGTTACACGTATTTCAACCATAATATGAAATATTTAGAACGTGCAGAAACGCCGGAGCAAATGCTAGAACCCTTGCTTAACGGCAATGAAATTATGCAATATACCGCTTTACCCCCCGGCCCTATGATTGGGGTATTGCGCGAAGCCCTGTTACAAGCACAAATTTCCGGCGAAGTGGAAGACACACAAAGCGCTGTGGAATTTGTCCGAGCCTACGCACAAAAATCTGTAGGATAAGCCCTAAGAGGTCTCCTACGTTGAATATACTATTCTTGCACTAAAAGCAGAAAACGGTAAAATGTGCTAGGTAATGCCGCCAATAACGACATTATATCTACTGACACCATACTTTTTATGGAGGAAAGTTTTTAACACATAAAAGCTTTCCTCCATAAAAATATTCCTTTTAAAAATTTTCCCCCATATTTTATGACAGACATTTTATCTCTCTCTTTTCCTGAATTACAGGCTTTTATGCTCCAAATGGGCGAACCCAAGTTTCGAGCTTTGCAAGTTTGGCAGTGGCTTTGGCAAAAAATGGCAAAAGATTTTGAAAGCATGAGCAATGTTTCCAAAGCCACCAGAGCTAAACTAGCCCAAGTTGCGCATATCACATGGCCTGAAGTCGCCACTGTAGAAAAAAGTAAAGACGGTACCGTAAAATTTTTATTGACCTTGGCTGACGGGGCACAAGTAGAAACGGTGCTTATTCCCTCAGAATCCCGCGAAGGGGTCATTCGTTTAACGCAATGTCTTTCTTCGCAAGTAGGCTGTGCCATGGGCTGTACTTTTTGTAGCACAGGCACCATGGGTTTTGAACGAAATATGACCCATGGGGAAATTTTGGGGCAAGTGCTTGTAGCGCGAG
The DNA here is from genome assembly GCA_964368075.1 of uncultured Desulfovibrionaceae bacterium. Lineage (GTDB taxonomy): Bacteria > Desulfobacterota > Desulfovibrionia > Desulfovibrionales > Desulfovibrionaceae > CAYJAD01. Next base: position 57,461 of record CAYJAD010000003.1, read on the forward strand.
AATATTTGGGCGATACAAGGCCAGACCACCCCAAATTACGCAACTTAGTCTTCATGGGCATGGGCGAGCCCTTGCTAAATTTAAAAAACATGATGTTGTCTTTAGAAAGCCTTAATGATGATCATGGCTTAAACTTTTCTCCGCGGCGTATTACCGTATCTACCTGCGGCATAGAAAAGGGACTAAAAGAGCTAGGAGAGTGCGGCCTTGCATACCTAGCCATTTCTTTGCATGCGCCAGATCAAGCCTTACGCGAAAAAATTATGCCCAAGGCAGCCCATTGGCATTTAGACGACCTTATGCAAGCTTTGGCCTCTTATCCTCTTAAAACCAGAGAAAGAATTACCTTTGAATACCTTATGCTTGGCGGCGTCAACGATGGAGCAGAGCATGCTCATGCATTGGTGAAGCTTGTATCTAAGGTCAAAGGCAAGTTAAATCTTATTGTATATAACCCTGCCAAAGCTTCCCCATACAAAGCGCCGTCGCCACAACAGGTATTGGCCTTTGAAAAAATTCTTTGGAGTAAAAATATTACAGCCATTATTCGTAAGAGTAAGGGGCAAGATATTAATGCGGCATGTGGACAATTAAAAGCTGAACACTTAAAAAAATGAGGAAATATCATGCATTACGATTTATTAGTTCACGTTGATTTACCTGATGCAGGACGTATGTCCATGGCTTTAACCAACATTAAAAATTATCAAAAAGCCTTAGTAGGGCAAGACTATACCGTAGTCGTACTTGCCAATGCCGGCGCCGTACAATTTTATTTACCCAGCAATGAAGTGCATGCTGCCACCATTGGGGAACTTTCCGGACAAGGCGTTGTGTTTAAAGCATGTCAAAATGCCCTGAACAAGGCCAACATTAAAGCAGAAGACTTGCCGTCCTTCATGCAAGTGGTGCCTGCCGGCATTGTAGAAATTGTAGACTTACAAAGAGCCGGCTATGCTTATTTAAAGCCCTAGCAAATCACTCCTGTTAATACAAATCCGTTTTCTTAACAGGATGTTAAATTGTTTGAAAAGTGCAAAACACCATAAGGTGCATTGCACTTTTTTTTCAGCTTAACACCGCAATACTTGCATTTTTAGAGTAAAGAACATATTATTTTATGCATGAGATATGCACCACTTTCTTTTTATAAAAAATACATATTTTTCTGTATTTCTGTCTTTTTGCTATGCCCTTTTTCTATTCTTGCAGAAAACTCTCATGCTGCATCCAGTAAAAACGTTCCCGTGAGTGAGGGCTGGAATTCTTGGGGCACTGCGGCTAGTAAGGATGAAGAATTTTGGAAAAAATCTGTATCAAGTCAAACCTTTTTACAAAAAAAAGGTCTTAAAGCCGACGCTACAGAAACCGGCCGTGAAGCCAGAGAAAAGGTGAATGCTCAAAGAAGAGAGAAAAGTGATTTTAGTTTTGGCAAAGGTGTGCTTACCGATCAGGCTGACATCGTAAGTAATCAAGTGGCGCCAAAGTCTCCCACAGAGAGGTCTCTTGATGAAACTCAAAACCACCATACCCATGATGTCTACGGAGCGTATAAAGATATGGTGCATGAAAAAGACCTCGAGGTAAAAATGGGGCCAGAAGTGCATGTGCCTTCAAATAGTGTCGATCACGTAAAAAAAGGGGACGCACCAAGTGCTTCTGATGTAGGTGTGGGCATGAAGCTTAAGTGGGGCTTTTAATTTTTTGGCACACAGTCTTTTTTAATGTGTATAATATTTTGAAATTATAAGATTAAAAAAAATTTAAAAAAACACTTGCCAAACCTGTTACTTTTCGATAAATACTTCACTCGTTGATAAACAACACGGCAAGGTAGCTCAGTTGGTCAGAGCACACGGTTCATACCCGTGGTGTCGGAAGTTCAAGTCTTCTCCTTGCTACCAAAAATACACAAAGCCCCGTAAATTTTTTACGGGGCTTTTTTTGGGCTTACAAGTTGGATTGCAAGGTACAGCAAGTATGCGTTCTTTGTAGGTATTACCATTTCCTTGACAACAGCTCATGCCTATGGGAAAATTGCAAAATTTAAAATTACGGGGCAAGATACTATTATGATAGCCTATATTGAGGGAAGGGTAGGAGAAATATGGGCCAGTGGCTGCATTATTATTACAGAGAGCGGACTTGGTTATGCGGTTTCTTTGCCCAATCACACTTTAAGTCGCCTGCCAGCTAAAGGCCAATGGCTTTCTGTGCACACGTCGCTACAAGTGCGTGAAGATTCGCAAGAACTTTTTGGATTTGAAAGCTGGGACGAACGGCAAACATTTGAAATTTTAGTAAGCATTTCTAAAGTTGGCGCACGTACAGCCATGGCTATTCTTTCTTTATATCGCCCCGACGATTTACGCAGACTAGTTTTTGAAGATGACATGGTAGCGCTTACGCGTGTTTCTGGCATTGGAAAAAAAACCGGACAGCATATTTTTCTTGAATTGAAATATAAGCTTAAAGTGGACAGTATGCCTGTATTGGCAGGGGCTACCCCCTCCATGGGGTCTGTCTTGCGCGATGTGCTGGACGGACTCAGCAATCTTGGCTATGCTGAGGAAGAGGCGGCGCCCTTGGTACGAATTATTTTACAAGAAGAACCAGATCTTGATGTTTCCGGTGCTTTGCGTGCCGCATTAAAAGCCCTAGCACAGAGTAAACAATGAGCGACTTTCCCCATCCTTCTTCTTCCTTGATGGCAGATACTCACGATAGTGGCGCCGATGAATGTGTGCGTCCGCGCTCTCTCGATGACTTTATAGGACAAGAAGAGTTGCGCGCTAATATGCGTATTTATATAGGAGCCGCCAAAGAACGCGGCAAAGCCCTTGACCATACCCTTTTTTGTGGCAATCCCGGTTTAGGCAAGACGACGTTGGCGCAAATTATTGCTTCCGAAATGGGAGTAAATATTATTTGTACTTCCGGCCCTGTATTGGAAAGAAGTGGCGATTTAGCCGCCATTTTGACTAATCTTTCTCGGCATGATATTCTTTTTGTAGATGAAATTCATCGTATGCCCATTACTGTGGAAGAAGTGCTTTACCCAGCCATGGAAGATTTCAAGCTGGACTTAATCATAGGTCAAGGGCCTGCGGCGCGCACCGTAAAAATTGATCTAGAGCCCTTCACCTTGGTGGGTGCCACCACACGCATGGGCATGCTCTCTTCCCCCTTGCGTGATCGCTTTGGCATTGTATCACGTTTAGAATTTTATAATGCTGAAGACTTAGCACGTATTGTCACCCGTACTGCAAAAATTTTAGGCATTGCCATACATCCTGACGGAGCCTTAGAAATTGGGCGCCGTTCGCGGGGCACACCGCGCATTGCCAACAGACTTTTGCGACGTGTACGCGATTTTGCCTTAGTGCAAGGAGAACACAGCATTACAGAGCCTCAAGCCGCTGCCGCCATGCAACGTATGGATGTAGATAGCCATGGCCTTGACCAAATGGACAGAAAGCTTCTGGAAGTGCTTATTAAAGTGTATGACGGCGGCCCTGTGGGCATAAAAACACTGGCGGTGGCGTGCTCAGAAGAAGTGCGTACCATTGAAGATATTTATGAACCCTATCTTATTCAATGTGGCTTTTTAAAACGCACCTCACGCGGGCGCATGGCGACAAGTAAGGCCTATGCTCATATGAAAATGCTACTCTCATAAGCGTGTTTTAATAATTTTATACAAAAACACTTTGCGCTCTAGGTAAAATTTTACACATTTTTTCTTGACCTCATCTCTTGTATTTTGTATACAGAACGAAACGCTTTTAATAAGGACAATACAATGCAAACATCTTGGCGAATCTTCTTCTTTAGCACTTCACCCGTAAGGATACGAAGCTAGTCTTGTTGCATTTTCACAGAAAAGAACAGAACCGTTTCCGCTAGGGAACGGTTTTTTTTTGGAGGAAAAAATGATTGATACCAACATGGGTTTAGATGGAAATTTTGGTGATTACGGTGGCCAATATGTGCCCGAAGATCTAAAGGTGGCCTTAGACGAAGTGGGCGCTGCTTTCATTAAATATAAAGACGATCCAGATTTTATTGCTGAGCGTCAATATTACATGAAGCATTATCAAGGGCGTGAAACCCCCATTTTTTACTGCGAGCATTTACATAAATACTTGGGAAAAGGGGCAAAAATTTGGTTGAAACGCGAAGACTTAAACCACTTAGGCGCCCACAAAGTTAACAATACCGTAGGCCAAATTTTATTGGCAAAGCGTATGGGTAAAAAACGCATCATTGCCGAAACAGGGGCCGGACAACATGGCGTGGCCACTGCCGCCACGGCGGCACTTATGGACATGGAGTGTATCATTTATATGGGTAAAAAAGATATTGATCGTCAAGGTCTTAATGTTTTTCGCATGCAAATGATGGGGGCTAAAGTAGTGGCAGCCACCAAGGGTTATCAAGGCCTTAAAGACGCTGTAGACATGGCCATCGGCGACCTTATTGAAAATTTAGACAGCACCTTTTATTTGCTTGGTTCAGCCGTGGGGCCGCACCCTTATCCGGCTATGGTGGGATATTTTCAATCCATTATCAGCCAAGAATCTCGCGCACAAATGTTAGGCAGCACAGGAAAGCTCCCCTCCGCTGTCGTTGCCTGCGTGGGGGGCGGCTCTAACGCTGTAGGTGCTTTCACACATTATCTCAATGATAGTTCTGTAAACTTAGTAGCCGCAGAGCCCGGTGGAAAAAGCTTAGATTATGGCCAACATGCGGCATCACTCACCCTTGGTCAGCCGGCCATTGTACACGGTTATAAAGCCTATGTATTGAGCGATGCACAAGGGGAGCCAGCCGAGGTACACTCGGTATCTGCCGGCCTTGACTACCCCGGCGTAAGTCCCTTCCTTTCTTATCTAAAAGACCAAGGCCGCTTAGATTGTCAAGTAGTCAGCGACAAAGAAGCTCTCGATGCTTTTTTCTTGCTCTCACGCTGCGAAGGCATTTTACCAGCTTTGGAGTCTGCCCACGCTGTGGCCGCCGCTCTGCGCTTAGCTCCTACACTTTCCGCCGATGAGAATATTTTAGTAAATCTTTCCGGCCGCGGAGATAAAGACGTAGCACAAGTAGAAGCCATGGTAAAACAGGGCGACTATACACCAAACTTTTAAAGAATATTTTACTTTTTGAGGGGGGGGAAGGGGTACCAGCACTAAAAAGCTACCCCTTTTTCCCCCATACCCTCAAAATACACGCATCTTCCTTGATATAAAACGAGAAATTATTTTATAAGACTCCTGCACAATTATTTTTTTGTGCAGGAGTCTGTTTTTTTAATACACATGGCATTTTTAAGAACCTGCTAAAGGCTTTACCATTGAGGCAATATGCCCTATTATGCGCCACGCAAAATTAAAAGGCTGTGAGAGAGGCAAAATATGAATGATACAAAACTCCTAAATTTAATAACCCGCGCCCGTGGTAATATTTATCAACTACATCCTCCAACGCCATTAGAGCATCATCCCCTCCAAGGGGGCGGCACGCTTTTGCTTAAGCGGGAAGATCTTTCCCCTGTGCATTCTTATAAATGGCGCGGCGCGTATAATTTTATAGCTTCGCAACAGCCCTCGACTTTGGCAAAAGGGGTGGTTACTGCTTCGGCCGGCAATCATGCTCAGGGCGTGGCCTTGGCTGCTGCGCGGCTGGGTATCAAAGCGCGTATTACCATGCCCACCACCGTAGCGCGTATGAAAGCGCATGAAGTTCGCCGTTTGGGAGGCGATTCGGTAGATATTGTCATTACCGGCGATACTTTTGATGATGCCAGACGCGCCGCCGGTACCGCAGCCTTGGAATTGGGTATGCTCTATGTTCCCCCTTATGATCATCCATTGGTGGTGGCAGGGCAAGGAACCATTGGCGATGAATTGCTGATGGGGCCCATTTGGCCCGATGTGGTCTTTTTGCAAATTGGCGGTGGCGGTTTTGCCGCCGGTGTAGCAACTTTTTTAAAGGCTCATGTGCCCGGCATTACCGTCATTGGTGTGGAAGGTGAAGGTCAAGCCAGTATGAAAGCTTCTGTAGAGGCCGGACACTTGATTACATTACCGCAAGTGGATGTTTTTTGTGACGGCACGGCAGTAAAGCGTGTGGGCGGGTATACCTATCCTATTTGTAGTAAACATATTGATCAGTATGTGACTGTTTCCAATGATGATGTATGCGCTGGTATTCAAAAAATTTGGGAATTGGCACGTACTATAGCCGAACCTTCCGGAGCTCTTGGCGTGGCAGCCTACCTTAAGATGCAAAAAGAGCTAGAAGGTAAAAATGTTGCTTGCATTGTATCTGGTGCCAACATGGACTTTACGCGCTTGTCTTGGATTGCAGGCAGAGCCAGTATTGGGGCTACTCTCAAGCGCTGCTATGAAATACATATTCCGGAAAAAGCCGGCGCTATGTTGCACTTGTTAAATGATGTAAGTTCGTTGCAGCTTAATATTGAAGATTTTCTTTATGGGAAATATGAAGAAAAAAGCGCGCACCCTGTGTTTGGCTTTAAAGGCACGCCGCAAATGTTGGACGCTTTGGAGACGCTGTTGCAGGAAAAGGGTTATGCTTTTGCCAATGTAACGCATCGTGAAGATGTGGCTTTTCGTATTATTAATTATGACACGCAGCTTTGGAAAAATCCCATTACGGCTCTCATTCAATTTCCTGAGCGCCCCGGTGCTTTGCTAGAATTTATGGAAGACGTTTCAAAACTAAGTAATATTTGCTATTTTAACTACAGCAATAGTGGTGAAATGGTGGGGCGTGCACTTATGGGTTTTGAATTTGAGACTATGAACGAAAGAGCTGCATTTTTAGCGCATATGAGCATTGAAGGGCCCCCCTTGCAAGAAGTCGATATGGCGTCTTTTGCTAAACGATAAGCTGTGTTTGCAGACTTTTATAATATAAATTCTTTAAAGGCCCCTTCGTAAAAAACTGTATGGTGTTTTTTACGAAGGGGCCTTTAAAAAGTAATTCTTTCTTTATTTGCCGAATAAAATTTCTTGATAGCTAGGCAAAGACCATAAATTATCCGCTACAATACCTTCTAGCATGTCGGCCCAATGGCGTACTTCTACCATATGGGGAATAACTTTTTGGCAATAGAACATGGCTTGTTCATCTAATTTCATCTCTGCTTTTTCCACTTTTTCTAGCTGCTTTGTTAATTTGCCTACAGTATTTTGCATTTTGCGCAAATATTCCGTCACTTCATCTAAAGTGAGTGTTTGGAAGTCTTTGCCCACAGCTTTTAAGCTGGCGCAGGTGCCGGCAAGTTCGCCTTGATAACGCATGGCCGCGGGGAAAATAATGGTTTTGGCAATGCGTTGTACCAATAAGGCTTCGGAGCGAATAGTTTTGCAATACTGCTCATAATAAATCTCTTGGCGAGATAAAAGCTCTGTTTTGCTGAGTACATTTTGTTCTTCATACAGTTTTATGACTTCAGGCCATTGGAATGCTGCTAAAGCTTCCGGCGTTGTACGCAAATTGGGCAAGCCACGACGTTCTGCTTCTTTATGCCAAATGCTGGAGTAGCCATCTCCGTTAAAGATAACAGCGCTGTGCTCTTCGATGATTTCTTGAATGAGGCTTTGCACAGCATCATTCAAGTTGTCGCTTTGTTTTAGGAAGTTTTCTAGATAGTCAGCAGCAAAGCTCATGGAATCTGCCATCATGGTGTTGAGCATGGTCAAAGAGCCTGAAGCAGACATGCTAGAACCTAAAGCACGGAATTCAAAACGATTCCCTGTAAAGGCAATGGGACTTGTACGATTGCGGTCGCCGGGATCAGCCGGCAATGGAGGTAGAGTATCTACACCCACATTCATGATGCGTCGTCCCTTGGCACCTTTCACACGCCCCGCGCGGAATTGCTCAAAAACATCTGTAAGTTGATCGCCAAGGAAAATAGACATGATGGCCGGCGGTGCCTCGTTGGCGCCTAAGCGGTGGTCATTGCCGGCAGAAGCCACAGTGGCACGTAACATGGCACCAAACTTATGGGTAGCACGTATCATACAAGCACAAAAAACCATAAATTTTGCATTTTCATGCGGGGTTTCGCCGGGCTCAAAGAGGGAGCCTAAATCGTCATTGCCAAGGGAATAATTTAAGTGCTTGCCGGAACCGTTGATGCCCCTGAAGGGTTTTTCATGTAAAAGGCATTTTAGGCCATAGCGCTTAGCCACATTGCGTAGCACCGTCATTATGGTTTGGTTATGGTCTACAGCTAAGTTGCCGGACTCAAAGCGCGGAGCAATCTCGTACTGACTTGGGGCTGCTTCATTGTGCCGTGTCAAAACGGGTACGCCTAACTTAAATAGTTCGCGCTCAACTTCCATCATATAGGAAAGCACGCGCTGTGGAATGACGCCAAAGTATTGATCACTAAATTCTTGCCCTTTGGCAGAGCGGGCTCCAAAGAGGGTGCGACCGGCCAAGTGTATGTCGGGTCTTGCAAAGTTGAAATTAGCATCAATAAGGAAATATTCTTGCTCAAGGCCTGCATAAGGGACTATAGGGAGTTCTGTTTCTACACCAAAAACGGATAACAAGCGTTTAGCTTGTTTGTTGAGGCTTTGGTTAGAGCGTAAAAGTGGTGTTTTTTTGTCTAAAGCAATACCTGTCCATGAAAGAAACACGGTGGGAATGCACAAAAAAGTGCCATTGGGGTTTTCCATAATGTACGCAGGGCTTGTGACATCCCACGCTGTATAACCACGAGCTTCAAAGGTGGAACGTATACCGCCAGAGGGGAAGCTGGAGGCATCGGGCTCTCCTTTAATAAGCATGGAGCCTGAAAAAGAGGCCATAACGCCACCGTAGCCATCGGGCTGCAAAAAGGTATCATGCTTTTCGGCGGTGGTTCCGGTGAGGGGGTAAAAAGTGTGCGTAAAGTGTGTGGCACCTCTTTCAATGGCCCAATCTTTCATGGCTGAAGCCACATTATCTGCAATGTTAGGGTCCATGCGCTGACCAAAATCTATGGTTTTACGCAAAGATTTATACACAGCACGCGGCAAACGTTCGCGCATGACTTTGTCATTAAAAACATTGCAAGCAAAAATGTCTTGCGGTTTTGTTTCTACAAAATTTAACGGGGCATGATTTGAACGATAATTGGTAATGGCTTGAATAGCATTGTGACGGGCTATATTAGCAGGCATGGGGGGCTCTCCTTAAGGGAACATAGGGTAAGAAAAAGATTTTTTTCACAAGTGGTATACTACAAAATACGACACAAGGGTCTTGTCAAAGTGTATCGTGCTACGTTCTATATATAGACTGCTGCAAGTTGTGCGCAGTCTCCTAGGCGTTGACGAATGCCAATACAATCAAAAATCACAATGTTCAACGCTGCGTCTAGCAGGTAAATTGATGATTTTTAAAGTTTTTATTCTGCGCATAATTTTTTTATAATATATATATTTTTACTTAAGGGTAAAAAATAAAAAAATAATGGTGCAGGAGGCTTATATAGTAAACTTTTTCCCAATGGTAAAGCCTAAAAAAGCCCTTTGTAACTTGCTGTGTAAAAGGGCTTTTTTTATATAGTATACCTTTTGTGTTGGGTATATATGAGGTCATGTGACGTATGTTTCTTGGCGACACAAGGTTATAAAAAAAATACGTAGTAAGGTGAGTGCGTTACTGGGAAGCATAATTCCTTAATTTTTCAATGTCTTCAATGACAAGGCGCGCCTTAGTACAGCGACTGATAACATTTTCATCTTTTAGGCGACGCAATATTTTTCCAAGCCAACTGCGACGTACACAAAGTAAAGAAGCTATTTCTTCGTGGGTAACACCCATAGGCACGTCTAGCGTATTGTCATAAGCTTGTGAAAGTTCAAGCAGTAATTTGCAAGTATTTGCAAAGGCGTTTCCGCCAGCAATGGTAATAATTCTGCGTGTATAGTAGGCGTTTTTCAATGCTTGTGAGTACATGAATGAGAGAAAGAGTCTTGGATTTTGAGCTACAAAAACTTCATCGAAAAATTGTTCTGCAGGGAAGAAATACGCTTCAATGGGAGTGAGTGCATGCAAAAAGTAAGGAATCCCTCTATCATAGATGGCAAGGTCATACATAAGGGTACCTTCGCCAAGGTGATATAGGGTAACTTCGCGACCATTATTGTCATTATAGAGCGCGCGCGCTTTACCGTGCTTCATGTAGTAAAAGCCTGGAACGCTGCCTTTGCCGTCTAAAGAGGGGGGAATGCACTCTTTGGCTTTAAAATGTCTTCTTTGTGCATGGGGCAACTGCTGCTCCCATTCTCGTGAAATGCTTGTAATCCATATGGGATTATAGTGCACCTCCTCTTGGTGAAAATTTGTGGTCATATAGGGTGCTCCCTTTTTTTCTGTCCGTCCATGGACACTGACAGATCCCATGGCATATGGGGATGCTTGTTGCTGTTTTGTACTCATAAACCACCTCATTTTGTGCGCTTTGCTTGCGCTACAAAAAACATTTGATAATTGTCACATACAACCTTCTAAAAGATTGCGCAAAATCTAGCATTGTTTATGCGTCAATGCAAGGGGATTTGTCAATAAAAGTGGGGTAAGTTAGGACTCACCGTAGAAGTATAGGAAATGCTTTAGTTATATTTTTAAAAAAGTCGAAAAGTTTATCTTGAATAAGATAAAAATATTTTGAAAATTTTGTTGAAAAGTTTACAAAGATGCAATATTTTTTTGCAAAAGTGTCTTAAAAATAGCATGTCTTTCAGGGGCTGCATAGTGCTCTTTAGAAAACGAGTCTACCACTCCTCCTTGTCCCAAAACTATCACCTCTGAACATAAGCGTAATACCGAACCAATATCGTGAGAAATGTAAAATAAGGTTATGTTCAATTGTTTTTGCAAGCGCACAAGCATGGTTTGTATTTGCTCTGCCACCACGGCGTCTAAGTCGGCTAAAGGTTCATCAAGTACTAAAAGCTGTGGTTGAAGAGCCAATGCTCTGGCAAGGCAAAGCCTTTGTACTTGGCCGCCGCTTAAGTGCCATGGATATTTTTGTGCAAAATGGTTGGGTAATTCCACCAAGGCTAAAAGTTCTTCCACTGTGTTCTGCTTTTGCGCGGATGACATTTTTTGCCAAATACCTTGAGCATGCAAGGGCTCTCGTAAAATTTGTGTTACTGATAAGCGTGGATTCACAGCCATTCTGCCATGCTGGAAAACAGCTTGCATATTTTTTCGCCATGCGGGGTTGGCAAAGTTTTTTTCTACTTTTTGACCAAGGCAATGTATGTGACCTGTATCAGCCTCATCAAGCCCCAGTAAAATCCTCATTAAGGTGCTTTTTCCTACACCGTTGGTACCCACCACACCCACACTTTTTCCGGCGTACAGGGTGAGGTTAATATGTTCTAAAACTTGTTTGTCGCCATAGTTTTTGCTTATGTCACGTATTTCTAGTAATGGCTTCTCCGCAGTGGGGGGAGCCGCATAATATTCTGTATCCCAATGTTTTAAGCGAGCATAAGCAGACATCAGCGCTTTAGTGGCTTCATGTTGCGCTTGCTCTTGCAAAGTACTAAAATTGCCGTATTCCACTACATGGCCTTGGTGCATAATGGCAAGCTGCGTGGCTACGGCATGGGCAGCAGCTACATCATGGTCAATATAAAGCAAGGAAAATCCGAACTCTTGTTGCAAAGCTTTTATAAGTTGTAAAATATGTACTTTTGATGGCGTATCTAAGCCAGAAAGAGGTTCATCAGCAATAATACAGGTGCTTTTGCCTAAAAGTACCATGCCTAGCGCCAGTGCTATCATAACACGATGTAGCATGCCTCCGCTTAATTGAAAGGGGTATGCGCGTAAAATTTCTTGCGGGTGGGTGAAGCCCACTTTACGTAAAAGACTTTCGGTAAAGTTATCTTGCTCTTGCCCTGCCATAAGCGCAGTAGTGCTGGATGCAACAGGGGCAAAGGCTTTGTGTCCAAAGCTTTCGGCAAAAGCGCTGCGCATGGGAAAAAGCGCATCAAAACAATCCGCAGGGTTCTGCATAATAAGAGCAGGAATCTGTGCAGAGCCTTCTCCATAAGAAATATGCCCCGAGCCTTGATAGACATTGGGGGGTAAAAGCCCCATGCAGGCCATGGCTGTGAGTGATTTACCACTTCCGCTAGCTCCCATAAGGGCAAGGCTTTCGCCTGGAGCTAAGGTAAAAGAGATGTCTTGTATAAGAGGGGTTTTACCAGCAAAAAGGCTGAGATTTTTAACACTTAACATGGCATTTCTTCCTGTGTGTGACTGTGCCCTTGATGTAAAGCCGGGTCAAGTTTATCGCGAAGGGTATCGCCTAAAAGATTACTTGCCGCTGTGGCTAAGAAAATCATAAGACCGGGGTAGAGTAAAAGCTGTGGCTCTGTGCGCAAATAATTGCGTGCTTCGGCTATCATGACGCCCCATTCTGGGGTAGGAGGTTGAATGCCCAAACCTAAAAAAGATAAACCTGCCACATGTAAGAGCATATGTCCTACATCTAAGGTGGCTAAAATGCACATTTGCCCTAGAACCATGGGGACAAAATGTCGTAAAATTAGGCGGCTTCTGCTAACCCCCATGCTTTGTGCCGCAAGAACGTATTCTCTATTTTTCAAGCTTAATACATAAGAACGAACTAAACGTGTATACCATGCCAAATGAGTGATACTAATGGCGAGTACTAAGTTAGTAAGGCCTGTGCCCAGCACTGCAATAAGAAAAAGAGCCAGAACCACCGTGGGGAATACCATCATGCCGTCACAAATACGCATAACCACGGTGTCAAAACTGCCGCCTAATATGGCAGAAAAGGCTCCTAAGGTAATGGAAAGTACAAGAAGTAAAGCTAAAATAGCGCACACTGTCCAAAGTGAATATTGCGCCCCCAGCATAAGCCGTGAAAAAACATCGCGCCCTAAATGATCAGTACCTAACCAATGCTCTGCATTGGCGGGTAAGAATTTTTTATTTAAATCTACCAAGGTGGCGTCGTGCGGCGCTAGCCATGGTCCCAGCACTATGCAAAGTAGCAAGGGAATAAAGATGCATAAGGCCACATAGAGTTTTTTATGTTGCATGACTGTCCCTTGTGCTCGCTGCCTGATTCTTTGTTGCTAACGTAATGCGAGGATCTATAGCTGCGTAGATACAGTCCACCACAAAATTGATACATACAAAAATACAAACCATAATTAATGTAAAAGCCTGAATAACAGGATAATCGTGATTATAGATGGCACCCACCACATAGCGCCCCACGCCGGGCCAGTTAAAGATGCTTTCCACGATGACAGCCCCGCCCAGTAATTCACCAAAATACATACTTAAAGCCGTAAGCACGGGTATGCAGGCATTGCGTAAAATATGAAACCAAATGCGAAAGGAAGATAGCCCACGGGCTTTAGCATATATGACAGCTCTGCTGTGCATATGCTCTAGCACTGCGGCTCGCACCAAACGAGCATTGATACCCAGTGACATAAAAGCCAAAGTGCATACAGGTAATATGTAAGACAAAGGGCCGTCATTGCCCATGGCTGGCAAAATATTCCATTGTCGCGCAAAAACCAAAACCAGTAAAAATCCTAGCCAATAAGAAGGCATAGATACAGCAGAAAAAGAAAAAATACGAATGAATGTGTCCGGCCATCGGTCTCTGTAGAGAGCTCCTGCTATACCCAAGGGAATGCTGCCCAATACGGTGAGCAGCATGGCCCAGAGGGTTAAAGAGAGGGTGGCTGGCATATAGCTGAGCACTTCACTCAGCGCCGATGTACCGGACACGTAAGAAAAACCCCAATCTCCTTGTAAAGCCTTCATAAGCCAAGCGCCGTATTGTTGCCACAAGGGCAAATTGAGGCCTAGCTCTTGACGTACTTGCAAGAGCATGTCTTCTGTAGGCACAAGGCCCGAAAGGCGTATGTAAGCCATGGCGGCATCGGCATCGCCCATGCGTAAGACGCAAAATACAAAAAAAGATATACCTAGCAAGAGGGGAATGGTACTCAAGGCTCGACGAAGAATAAACGAGATCATGGCAACCTTATTTTTTCACAGTATTGTGTAAGTTTAATTCATACGATACAGGCGAAAAAGAAAAGTTTTCCACCACAGATTTTTTGTATAAAGCTTTATCTACGGTAAAACTTAACGGTACATAAATTTCTGCTTCATGAATAATACGCCAAATATCGGCGAAGTATTGTTTTGCTTCAGCATCATCGGCGGCATTGAGGGCCTTTTCCATGGCTGCATCTAAGGCCTTTTTTTGAGCAATGTGCTTTTGTGCTTGATATTCTGGGTGCCCCGGCACTTGCATAATACCCAAGTAAGAATACGGAGCATAGGGCGAACCGGACGAGTTGGCAAAAATTAAATCAAAATCTCCAGTTCTTTGTGCATCCATAAAAGCCACGCCTTCTTTTCCAATCAAGGCTAATTCTATGCCAATGCTTGCTAAATTACTCTGCACCACTTGTGCTATGGAGCGCATAAGGCTTTCATGCGCCACAAAGGTCAAAGTAAGGCGTAAAGGTGTACCATTTTTTTGTCGAAAGGGAGCATCTGGTGCTTTTTTCCAGCCGGCGGCATCGAGTAGGGCATTGGCTGCAGACACATCAAAGGGGTAAGGGGGGAGTGACACATCGCAATGGGGAAGGTCTTGTGACATGAGTTGCTCAGCAACCAGCTCTTGCCCCAATAATACACCCTGTAAAATACCCGCCCTATCAATGGCTCGCATAATAGCTTTACGCACTTGAAGGTCTTGCAAAGGGCCCCGGCCGGCGTTCATGGCAATGATACGCGTATTACGAGGGTTAGATTTTGTGGTGGTGTAGGCGGCATCTTTAACAAAAAGAGCATACGCATCGGGTTGAATTTCCGCTGTGCCGTGATCGCCCATGACGGTGGCAATAAGGTCTATGCTGCCGGTTTCCAGAGCTACAGCTCTAGCTTCGGCATCGGGAATAACTTTTACCATGATTTTTTTTAGGCCAGGGTTAGGCCATACGGCGGCATTCCAATGTTTTTCATTGCGCACAAAAAGATCGTAATGCCCTTTTTTGCGTTCTTGCCAAACCCAAGGTCCCGTGCCCACGGGCTGTACATTTTTTTGCCCTGAGCGCAAAGCTTGTACCATGGCTGGCGAAGCAAAACGTAAGGGGCGTACAAAGGTGAGCTCTTGTAAAGTCGCTGCGTAGGGTTTGTGTAATGTAATGGTAAAAGTGTGACTATCTAAGGTTTTATAAGATTCAATGCGGCCTATAAGTTCCATCCAATCATGACGTTTTTTATTGGCAAAAACAGCATCAAAATTTGCTACAACAGCTTGGGCATCAAAGGGGCTTCCGTCCGAAAAAAGAACCCCTTGGCGCAAGGTAAAGGTATAGGTTTTTTTATCGTCAGAGATTGTCCACGCCGTGGCAAGGCCGGGCAATAATTTCCCTTCTGGGCCATAGTTTATTAAAGATTCGTAGACCATGTTTTGTGCAAACATCATGTTTGCGCCATAATCATGGGGGTTAAGAGGTCCCACATGAGTGCTCCATGCATAGGTCAGTGTATCTTTAGCAGTATGAGCCGTGTTTGGCATAGACGCCACAATAAGGAGACATAAAGAACATCGTAGTAAGGTCTGTAATGCAAGTTTTAACATAGAGTATTCCTTTGTAAGTGATGTGCTAGCAAAAGAGAAATAGCATAAAGAAAAGAAGCGTGTCAATTTTTAAAAAACGTGCTACGATTTGAGAGGGCAGAGAGTGAAGTGTCACTGTAATGGTGGCCTTTTTTTATAATTTTCCTTGCAAATTTTGCAAACATTACATAGGTTGGTCTACAAGGTTTATTACTGGGGGAGTTTTTATTGAGGACGCTTGAACTCAATAAAAAAATGTATTTATGTGGTTATGGTTTTTGGGGTCTAAAATGTTTTTTGCCTTTACAAAGAAAAAGTGTTTTCAAGTTTTTTGTTATTTTGTTTTTTTCTTAAGTGTATCAACGCAATGCTTTGCGGTGGAAAAAACACTTAGGATTGGTCACTACCCAGGTTTTAATATTTTTGGGGAATCAAAAGAAAAGAATTCCAAGGCTCTGGGGCACGACTCTCTCATGGAGCTTGCGCAGCAAGCTCAGGTAAAAGTAGAACTTGTGGAGCTTGGCTCATCGTCTTATGTAGAATTTTTGTACGGAGGCCGTATAGATATTGCCGGCCTCATGGTTCCTGTTCCGCAATTGACACATCTGGTAAGTTATTCAAAAAACAGCTTCGGCTATGCGCAATTTGGCCTTGCCAGCAAGAGCAAGACGAATTTGTTTTATGATGATCCGCAATCTATCCACGGTAAAAAAGTAGCAACCTTTCATGGCAATAGCGCCAATCCTCTTTTCCGCGCCTACACAGAAAAAAATAATATTACTGTGGAATATATTCACGGAAGTTTAGATAATTACACTGAGCTTGATGCTGATTATTATCTCATTTTTTCAAGTATTAAGAACATACATGATTTCGAGATTGTGCTCAGATTGGGCAAGTTGCCTCTGCACTTTGCTGTTAAAAAGGGTAATGAAGCTTTACTACTGCCCCTAGAAGAAGCTTTTACTGTTTTGACCAATAGAAAAACTTCTGTTGTCCGTCGAATTTTAGATAAATTTGAAAAAATTGATGAGAAATTCGATAATAGAACTTTGACTCGAGCAGAAGCTGAACTTGTACGCGGAAGAACATTTACCGTGGGCTTTATCGAAAACAATCCTCCTTTCCAATACCTTGACGATCAAGGTCAGCCACAAGGCATGAGCATTGATATTTTAAATATTTTGGCTGAAAGATATGACTTTCAAGTAGTATTTAAACCCTATGAAATTATTGATGGCGCAAGCTCGGCAAATATCGAAGAATTTGATTTGATGCTCTCTCTCAAGGGTGATAAAAAACATGTGGATACATTTTTTCGAGCCACAGATCCTTATTACCTTGTTCAAATGATTATGCTTATAAAAAACTCTGGTAATTCGAGCATAGAAAATATTTTAAAAAATGAAACGAAAATAGGTATGTTGCAAAACATAGCCTTTGACTATAGTGAATTAAATAGGCTTGTGCCTAAGGCTTCCATACAACATTACAATTCTTTTAGTGATCTTGTACAATCCTTTGAAAGAAAGCAGATAGATGCAGCTGTTTTTACCAGCTCAGACGCACAATATGCCAGTGCGCTTATAGATGGGGAAAAGCACTTATATCCCCTAGGTATTGAACTGCCCATAAGTGTATACATATCAAATAAATGGGTTTATCCTTATCTTGATATATTTAACACTATGCTTTCAGATATCTCTTATCAAAGCTTATACGAAATTAACTTTAAGCATACGGTAAATTATTCCCCCATATATAGCTTAGAAGATTTTCTTCTTGAGTATTGGCCTTATCTCTTGGGAATGTTTTTTACGGTAGCTTTTTTCTTTGCCATGTATCTTATGAAAGTGCAGATGAATAAGAAAAATGAAATTCTTCGCATGTTGAATACCGATGATATAACGTCTCTTTCGTCTTCGCGGTATTTTAGCGTACAGGTTAAAGAAAAGCTTAAAGCAGCAAATCCTAGTGAATATGAGCTCATTACATTAGATATTGACTATTTCCGTATGATTAACAAGCACTATGGCATGGAAAAAGGAACTCAGGTTATTTGCTATATGGCGGATGCTTTGCAAAAGGCGTATGCTAATTCTGATGTTCTTATGTCGCGTAACCATTCGGAACAATTTGCTATTTTCAAAAGAATTGATGTTGGTTTTTCCATAGAGCATGTGGTGGAAGAATTTATTGTGCGGGCAATTAAAGATGTCGTGGGTAAAAACTATTCGCTTACCTTGTCTGCCGGTATTTATCCTATCGTGGATCCACAAGAAGAAATAAGCGATATGATAGACTTTGCTGATATTGCCCGTAGACGTGGTAAAGCTTTGCATAAAATGACCTATGTGACCTTTAACGAAAAAATGCGTAAGGATTTCTTAGATACCATTCATATTGTGCATAGAATGGAAGGCGCCTTAAAAGACGGTGAATTTATTATTGTGCTCCAACCAAAGGTGTGTTTTGAAACTTTGAAGATTATTGGGGCAGAGGCATTAGTGCGCTGGATTCCCGCCGAAGGTGGCCCCATTTACCCTGATAAATTTATTTCCACCATGGAGACTGACGGTTTTATTTCTGAATTAGACTTGTATGTTTTTGAAAAAGTTTGTGCTTTTGTGCAAGAAAATTCCATGTATTACAGAGTGCCCAAAATTGCCGTTAACTTATCGGCTGTGACCATGTGCGAACCTAACATAGTGGAAAAACTTATTGCCATTGCCAAGCGCTATAATGTTTCTCCTTCCAATTTAGAATTAGAACTTACAGAAAGCGCTTTAAATGCCTTTGAAGATGCTATTATTAAAGCATTGTCTCGCCTAAAAAGCTTAGGTTTCTCCATTGCTATGGACGACTTTGGCACTGGTGAATCTTCTTTGAATAGATTGGGCGTCATTAAAGTAGATGTGCTAAAGCTTGATAAATCTTTCTTAAACTTTAATCAAAATGCTGACCAAGGGCATATTGTAGTAGAAAAAATCATAGAATTGGCCAAAGAGCTAAATATGAAAATTGTTTCCGAAGGTGTGGAAACATTGGAGCAGGTGCTTTGGTTGCGTGGTTTGCAGTGCCATATTGCCCAAGGCTACTATTTCTCTCGCCCGGTGGATTTAGATACTTTTAAGCAATTATTAAAAGATGATATTACTTTTTCTTTAGAAGAAAAATAGTAAGAAGAACATAAACGCAAAAAGCTGTACATAGAAACTATGTACAGCTTTTTTTATATATAAAAAATAATTTCTTTCTGGGGAAACTTTTGCTAGCGCCAAAAAGTTTCCCCCTCAATAAAAGAAAAATATGTTCTTTAGGCTAAAATATCTAAGAATTTCTTGCCATTTAGGTACTGCTGTACATATTCCTTCACCCCGTCTTCCAAGCTATAAGAGCAGGGGGGGCAGCCCGCGGCCAGTAATTTGTCCATACAGGCTTCTGTGTAGTTTTGATATTTTCCTTGTAATATTTCAGGCATATCTATGTATTCAATGTTTACTTGTCGCTCAAGGGCGCTGAAAATAGCTTTTGCCAAATCATTCCAGGTGCGCGCTTTGCCTGTACCCACATTGAAAATACCCGTAACTTTACGATGTTGCAAAAGCCAATGCATAATTTTACTGCAATCTTTAACATAGACAAAATCGCGCATTTGTTCGCCATCTGCATATGTTGGGCTGTTGGAACGAAAAAGGCGTAATGCTCCGGTTTCTAAAATTTCAGCATGGGCCTTGCAGACCACGGAACGCATGCTTTGTTTATGGTATTCATTGGGGCCATAGACATTGAAAAATTTTAAGCTAGCTACTTTTGCATAATTTTTACTACGCAATAGCCATAAGTCAAAGAGCTGTTTGGAGTAACCATACATGTTTAATGGGCGAAGCTTGTTTACCATCTGTGTTGAGTCACTAAAGCCAAGGCTTCCGTCACCATAGGTGGATGCCGAAGAAGCATTGATAAAACGCGCTCCGGTTTTCATGGCAGCTTCGCACAAATCAACAGAAAAATGCGTATTGTTTTGAAATAAAAAGTCAGCATCTTGCTCGGTGGTATCAGAGCAGGCACCCAAGTGAATTACGCCTTTTACAGAAGGGGAAAGTCCTTTGGAGCGGATTTTTTTTATAAAAGCGTCACGATGCACGTAATCTATATAGCGTAAGCCAACAAGGTTTTTCCATTTTTCAGAAGCTCCTAAGTTGTCAATTACTATAATATTTTCAATTCCTACTTTGTTAAGTTCCCAAATGAGCGCAGAACCTAAAAAACCTGCACCGCCAGTTATGATGTACATAGATGACTCCTGTAATTCGTTACACGTATGTTATGACGCAAAGGAAAAAAATTCTAAAGCAGGTGCTTTGTTAATCATGCCCTCAGCGGCGAGTTTTTCATAAAAAAGCTCTAAGCCTTTTAATTCATCATCGCGCAAAGTGTATAAAAGCCCTTGGTGATAATAGGTGTAAAGCTCTTGGCGCGATAAGGGACAGCCGTATTTTGTTAAGTCCAAGATGATATCCATATGAGCAAAGCTCCATTGGCGTGCAGCATGAAAGATGGCGCTGGGATCTGCACTAAAAAGCTGAGCTTGTGCCGCTTTGCGACTGACAGCCCATAGACCAAAAATAAAAGGAAGCCCTGTCCATTGGCGCCAGGCTTCGGCTAAATCTAATTTATATGCATAGTCGGCGTGATTGCGTAAACGCAAAGCTTCATCACCAATGGCTAAAAAAGCTTTAGGTTTTTGCCCAGTGGCTAATTGCTGACTGACATTTCCCACGGTGAAATGCGCCTTGAGTCCATATTTATTTTGCAAAATTAAGCGCAGCAAAGCTACGGAAGTGGCGGTTTCTCCGGTAATAAGAATTTCTGCACCTTGTAGTTCTTCCACAGGACAGGTAGAGAGCAAAAGTACCGACATGACGGGCCCACGAGAACCGATGGAAAGGTCGGGTATAAGATAATACTGTTCAGGATTTTTAGCATACTCTAAACAAGAGATAGAAGAAATATGTAACTCTTCTCGGGCCATCATGGTATTTAATATGGCTGGAGGGGCAGAGACCAGCTCAAATTCATGGGCAATGAGTCCTGCTTCTAAAGGGTAATAAATGGGTAAAACATTTAAATAGCTTATGCGGCCCATCCGTAATGCTGTTTTCATATTTTTACTCTTCTGGCTGTATTGCTAAAAGGGTGTAATCCATAGAGCGCTGTTTAGGCTCAAAACCAGCAGCGCGAATGATGGCATGTATGTCTTTGCGTTCTAGGCAATAAGAAGTGCCTGCTGCCGCCACCACATTTTCTTCGAGCATGAGGGAACCAAAATCGTTGGCTCCATAAAAAAGTGCCAATTGCCCAATATGTGGCCCCATGGTAACCCAAGAAGCTTGAATATTTTTTATATTATCCAATACCAAACGTGAGAGAGCCAACATGCGTAAGTATGCCGGCGCTGGCAAGGTTTGGCAATGGATGGCTGTATTGCCTGGCTGAAATGTCCAAGGAATGAAAGCTGTAAATCCGCCGGTTTTATCTTGTGTGGTGCGCACTGCAAAAAGATGATCCAAACGATGAGAAGGGTCCTCTTCGTGCCCAAACATCATGGTGGCGGTGGTGCGTAGCTGTAAAGAATGCGCCTCTTCCATAATTTCTAACCAGCGATCAGCCGAACACTTGTTAGGTGATACTTGTCGGCGTACATCATTGTGTAGAATTTCCGCGCCACCACCCGGTAAAGAGTGCAGGCCACTGGCTTTTAGTCTGGTGAGAATTTCCTTGGTAGAAAGACCATAGAGTTCTGCCCAATAGGCAATTTCTGGGGGGGAAAAGGCGTGAATATGTAGTGTGGGCCATGTTTGGCGCATCCATAGTAAAAGCTCTTCGTACCAAGAAAAAGGCAAGTCAGGGTGGTGCCCCCCTTGCATAAGTATTTGTGTAGCACCCAGGGCAAGGGCTTCTTCTATTTTTTGTGTAAGCTCTTCACGGGTGATAACATAGGCTTCGGTGCTGTCTGGCGCTCTATAAAAAGCGCAAAATCGACAAGCACAAACGCAAGCATTGGAATAGTTAATGTTCCTGTCGCCCACATAGGTTACAATGGGCTCAGGGTGCAAACGTAAACGCATAGAATGCGCCAATGCAGCCAAGGTGGGTAAGGATGCGTGCGTATATAAAACTTCGGCATCTGCACGAGTGATGCGTTGCCCGTTAAGCACTTTGTCCGCAGCATCTTGCACAGCCTTGCTTTCTTGAAAAGGGGAGTGGCTTAGCATGTTCTGTTCTTTTCCTTGGTATGCCCTCGAAGGGGTGTAGCGTTTATCATTCTCAGAATTTTCTTATTCATGTTCCACCTCTTCAAAAGCAGCGTTGCGGCGTACAGGTCTAAAGCCAGACTCACGAATCATGTGTTCAAGGGCGCGTATGGTCATGCCTTGTTCAGATTCTGCACCGGCCATATGGCCAATATGTTCTTCCACTATGGTTCCGTCTAAGTCGTTAGCTCCATACCAAAGGGCCGTTTGGGCCAACTTATTTCCCATCATAACCCAATAGGCTTTAATATGCGCAATATTGTCTAGCATAAGGCGGGCTATGGCCACAGTGCGCAATTGTTCAAGGCCGGTATGTGGGCCTACTTTTTCCTTGGGTAAGAGGAGCTTGCTGTTTTTAGTCTGAAAGGGAAGGGGGATAAAGCAGGTAAAACCACCGCTGATATCTTGCTGCTCACGCAAACGACACAAGTGGTCTATTCTGTCTTCAGCACTTTCGATATGCCCAAAAAGCATGGTGCAATTGGTGCGTATGCCCAGACTGTGCGCTTCGCCACAAATACGCAACCACGATTGCGCGTCAGATTTTACAGGGCAAATTTTTTGGCGCACGGCTTCGGCAAAAATTTCTGCCCCTCCGCCTGGCATCATGGTGAGCCCAGCCTTTTGTAATCTTTGTAAAACCTCTAAAGTGCTTATACCTTCAAGCTTGGCAAAGTGGTCAATTTCTACTGCTGTAAAAGCTTTAATCATAATTTCTGGGGAGAGAGCACATACAGAGCGCAGTACATCTTCAAACCATGCCAAAGGTAAAGTGGGGTGACAGCCGCCCACAATATGCAATTCATCAAGCCGTAAAGAAGCACTTAAAGAAGCCTTGGCAGAACGCACTTTGTCTAGAATATTTTCTTTACTAAGGACAAAAGCCCCTTTTTCATCTTCCTGCTGGCGGCAAAAAGCACAAAAACTACATTCGTTGACACAAACATTGGTATAATTGACATGCCTATTCACCACGTAATGTGTGGCATCGCCATGGCGCTGCGTACGTACATGGTGCGCCAGTCCCCCCACGGCGGTGATGTCAGGGCAGTTGTAGAGTGTTATTCCGTCGGCAGGTGAAAGTCGCTCCCCTGCCATAACCTTATCATATATGGCTGCAAGGCCAAGCTGTGTATAATATTTGACGTTAAGCATAGTTTGTGAGTATGTTCCGTGTGGCCTTGACTGTCAATATTCTTTAAGCCCTTTTTCAAGGCTGTGCATGAAATGTAGATAATGCATGTATGCACGAAAAACCCAAAAAATTCTTTTTTAAGGTGAGTTTTTATGGATAATACTATCACTTTGGGCATTTCTCCTTGTCCTAATGATACCTATATTTTTCATGCGTTGTTACACGGTTTTGTAGATATGCCATTTAATATTCATTGCATTATGGCTGATGTGGAAGAGCTTAATGCCAGAGCCTGCGCAGGGGAATTAGACGCCACGAAAGTGTCTGCCGGTGTATTGCCTAAAATTTTACATCAATATGCCATTTTGCGTAGCGGTGCTGCTTTGGGTTTTGGTTGTGGGCCGCTTCTTGTAAGTAAGAAAAACTTAAGCCCTGAAGAGCGAAAACATGCCAGTATTGCCATTCCCGGTCATATGACCACGGCAGCTATGCTACTGCAACTTCATGGAGATTTCGCTGGGCCGCGGCATGAGATGGTTTTTGATGCTGTTATGCCTGCTGTGCTGGATGGTAAAGCAGATATGGGGCTTATTATACATGAAGGGCGTTTTACTTATGCAGAAAAAGGTTTGCATAAAGTGCTAGATTTGGGACAGTGGTGGGAAGAGTTTCATAAAAGCCCCTTGCCATTGGGAGTCATTACGGTTAAACGTTCTTTGCCTTTGAAAACAGCGCAAGCCTTAGAACAAGGCATTGCTAAAAGCATTGCCTATGCGCGGCATAACCCTGAGGCGAGTAAGCAATTTATTGCTTCTCATGCCCAAGAACTTTCGGAAGAAGTGACCAACTCTCACATTGCTACCTATGTTAATGACTTTAGCTATGATCTTGGGCAGCAAGGCAGCAAGGCTTTGCAGCAACTTTTAGCAGCCCATCCTGATCTTGCCCAAAAACAAGTCATGAATATTTTTCTTTCTTAACCTTCGGATATAGTGAATTTTATGCGTCTAACTTCTTTTTTTTCGCCCCTTGAGGCCAAGCGTTTATTTCAGCTTGGAACCCCTATTTTTATAGCACAAATTTCTGGTATGGGCATGTCCCTTGTGGACACTATTATGACAGGCCAAGCTAGCTCTGTGGATATGGCGGCGGTGGCGGTGGCGTGCTCTATTTGGAACCCTATTTCTCTTTTTGGATTAGGTGTCTTGCTAGCCATATCTCCATTGGTGGCGCAAGCAGTGGGTGAAAAAAGAGAACACGAAACGCCGCACATTATGCGCCAAGGTATTTGGTGTAGTCTGCTGTTGTCCTTACCCCTCATGCTTATTTTTTACATAGTATCGTGGCAAATGGGGGCATTTGATTTAGAAGAGCGGTTACAAGACTTGTCTGGGGGCTATTTGCGAGCTATTTTATGGGGGCTTCCGGCATTTTATGTTTTTGGATGCATTCGTAGCTTAGTAGAAGGTTTTTCCATTACCAAACCTTCTATGATAATAGCACTCTTGGCTTTATTATTAAATATACCTGTTAACTACATACTCATTTATGGTAAATTTGGCTTCCCTGCTTTAGGTGCTGTGGGCTGTGGTGTAGCAACTGCCATTTGTTTTGTTTTTATGGCTGTTGCCATGATTGTTTACGCATGTAGTGCCAAAAAATTCAAATATTTAGGAAATCTATTTCGACCACTGTTTTTTGCTGAGAGCAGCAACTCTCCCCAAGTCCCTCAAGCAAGTCGCTTTGACGGTAAAGTAATAAAGCGTATTTTCCGTATCGGTGTACCGGGAGCCTTGGCCATGCTCTTTGAGATTACCCTTTTTGCCGCTTCTGCTTTAGCCATTGCGCCCTTGGGTACGCTATTTGTGGCTGGGCACCAAGTGGCAACGAGTGTGTCTCATGTGCTTTTTATTATTCCTCTTTCCATTAGCATAACTACCACCATTCGCATAGGGCACTATTTAGGAGCGGGGCAATATGTGCACGCGCGTTATGCTGCATGGACATCTTTGTGTATTGGATTGGTCATTGCCTGTATAAGTGCTGTGTTTGTTCTATACTTTAAAGACTTTATTGTGCATGTCTTTAATGATGAAGAGCCTGTGACCAATTTGGCAAAATATTTGCTTTTTTATGCTGCGTCCTATCAGATTGTGGATTCTATACAGGTTATTGGTGCCGGTGTCTTACGCGGATACAACGACACGCGTATTATTTCCATTGCGTCATTCATATCTTTTTGGATAGTAGGTTTTCCCGTAGGATATATTCTATGCCACACGGATATGATAGTTCCTGCGTTGGGAGCAGCCGGGTTTTGGTGGGGCTTTATTATAGCTTTGTCTATTAATGCTGCATTGTTTATGCTGCGCATTAAAAAATTACATGCATTGAATCATGATGTGGTGCAGCAAAAAATTCATTCATAGAAGAATGTGAGTAAGAACTTTTTCAGAGCAAGGGAATTTTTTTAAGAAAAAGAATTCCTTTCCTCAAAAAAACAGCCCTTCAAAAAAATATTTTTTTAGTTTGTTAGCCTCCGTACCACTCGGGGCGTTTTTCTGTGACATCGGCAGCACTGCCTTGCCACGCTCCTTGCCCTTGCAAACGATGGATGAGCGCAGTAAAAAGCGGGCGCTTCTCTAAAGTCCAAAGAGGAGCAAGACATTGACCTGGCGCAGGATCTCCTGTGAGTCTGTGTAAAACTATATGTGAAGGAATAAGCGGTAAGGCTGTAGCAAGCATGTGTATGTAGTCTTCCTTTTCAAGCGGAATATAGCGCCCATCTCGATACCAATGCTCTAAAGGGCTATCACGGCAAATAAAAAGACTGTGAATTTTTAAACCGGCTAAGGGTAAGGATACGGCCCAGCGCACGCTTTGTAAAAAATCTTGTATGCTTTCCCCCGGTAAACCTGCCATAAGATGTCCGCACACTTTTAGTCCTTGTTCTGCGGCAAGATAAATGGCTCTTTCAGAATCTTGTACCGTGTGTCGGCGCTGAATGGTACTAAGCGTGCGGTTATGGCAAGATTGGAGGCCGTACTCAATCCACACATGCGGCAAAGAACTTTGTGCAAGAAGAGACAATTTTTCAGTGTCAACACAGTCAGGGCGTGTGCCCACAGAAAGTCCTACATTGCCCTCTAAGTCCTGCACAGAAAGCAAAAGCTTTTCTAAGCGTTGGGGGCTTCCATAAGTGTTGGAAAATGATTGGAAATAGGCCATAAAGTCGCGATTGTCATCGGTGTTTGCGTATTTATTTTTCCACATATCCCATTGTTCTTTAATGGGAAAACCGCTTTGCAATAAGCCAGAGCCGGAACCTTGCGCATCGCAAAAAATACATCCCCCGTGGGCAAGTTTTCCATCACGATTGGGGCAAGATGCGCCTGCATCTAGTGGAATTTTTTGCACTCTCTTACCGTGGTTACGCCGAAAATACGTGGCCAAGCTATGCCAAAGCATCATAATTCTACTCTTTTTTTTAAAGATTTCCGTTCATTCTTTTTTTAAAATTGTAAAGAAAAATTTTTGAACTTTCAAGATACATATTGACTTTATATCTTTTTTAGAAAAGAGTATGCCGTTATTTATTGACGAAGAACACCACATGTTGGCGTTGTGGGAATATTATAGAGGTGAGTTGAATTCATGGCGAAAATTTTTGACAGTATACTTGGAACATTTTCCAAAGATCTTGCCATTGACCTTGGCACGGCAAATACCTGTGTGTATGTAAAAGGTCAAGGTATTGTGTTACGCGAACCCTCTGTGGTGGCCGTAAAAAAAGATGGACGTGGTAATAACGTGGTATTGGCTGTAGGCCATGATGCCAAAAGAATGCTTGGTCGTACCCCCGGCAATATTTCTGCCATTCGTCCTATGAAAGATGGTGTTATTGCTGATTTTGAAATTACTGAAGCCATGCTCCGCCATTTCATAAGTAAAGTGCATAATTCTCGCCATTTGGTGCGTCCGCGCATTATTGTCTGTGTGCCTACAGGCATCACTCAGGTGGAAAAACGTGCCGTAAAAGAATCTGCTCAATCAGCTGGTGCTCGTGAGGTTTATCTTATTGAAGAGCCCATGGCAGCGGCCATTGGCGCAAATCTCCCCATTCAAGAGCCTACATCAAACATGGTGGTAGATATTGGCGGCGGCACCACAGAGGTTGCCATTATTTCCCTTTCCGGCATAGTGTATTCGCGCTCTGTACGTGTGGGGGGCGATAAGATGGACGAATCTATTATGACCCATGTGCGTCGTAAATACAGTATGCTTATTGGTGAATCTTCTGCCGAAGACATCAAAATGAAAATTGCTTCTGCCTATCCCATGGATCCGGAACAACAAATTGAAGTAAAAGGCCGTGACCTTGTGACGGGTATTCCACAAAATATTATTATTACCTCAGAAGAAGTGCGTAAAGCCATTTCAGAGCAGGTGGAAGGCATAGTACAAGCTGTGCGTATGGCACTTGAGCAAACACCGCCGGAACTAGCCGCTGATATTGTGGATAGAGGCATAGTGCTCACCGGTGGCGGTGCATTGTTGCGTGGTCTTGATCAGCTTTTGCGTGAAGAAACCTCTTTGCCTATCACCGTGGTGGACGATCCTTTATCTACAGTGGTTATGGGAACTGGTAAGGCGCTAGATAGTTTAAATATTTTGAAAGAGGTTTGCATCGATTAGTTCTTCCTGTCTTTGCTATATATTTTTATAATTTTGGGGGAGGCTTTGTGAGAAAGTTTCCCCCAATGCCTCTTTAACAGGCTATTGAAAAGTGCCACCTGCTTTGCTAGCGATAAAAGCCAAACAGCTTATGTATCTATTTAAGGGCATTAAAATCTGTGACCTCAAGACGTTATATAATACTTTCAGTCATCATTCTTTTCCTTTTTTTAGGAATGTACACGTGGAATCAACGCACGGGCATTCTTGATAAGGTGGCCACACATGTGGGGTTAGAATTGGTGGGCGGCATTTTAAAGCCCATGCTTACCATTCATAATACCTATTCAGATATTTGGGAAAATTATGTGGATCTTGTGGGCGTGCGCGAAGAAAATCAACGCTTAAAAGCTGACCTCCTTTCCATTCAATCACAACTTATTGCCGCCGATGAAAACAAGGCGGAGGTGCAACGCTTGCGCGCTTTGCTTTCTTTGCCTGTAGATAGAAGCTGGCGTCCGTTGGGCGCACGCGTACTGGCTGGGCGTATGGGCCCCAATTCTGTGCTTGAAACTGTTATTTTAAGTCGAGGCTACGTGACGGGCAGTACACCGGGCACACCCATTATGACCAATCTCGGGCTTGTGGGACGGGTACTACGTGCCTCTGCCCACGCTTCCACAGCACTATTACTCACCGACCCCAGTTCTCGCATAGCTGTACTGAGTCAAAAAACGCGTACTGCAGGTATTTTAACAGGTCGTGGTGGACGTAAACCATTAGAATTGCGTTTTGTAGAGCACGATGCCAGTATTGAAGAGGGGGAGGTTTTAGTAACTTCCGGCCTTGATGGTGTGTACCCTAAAGGGCTTTCTGTGGCTAGGGTGACGCAAGTTTCCATGTATGGCTATTCGCCCTTCAAAACGGTGCATGCCGAACCCTTGGTAGATGCAGGGCACTTGGAAGAAGTGCTTTTGCTGGAGCCTACAGGGCTTGAGCCCCTTCCTGAATTACCCCATGAGGATTTTGTGGGGCCGCCCACCGACGAACAATGGGAACTTATAGTGGAAAAAGCTATGGCTGAAGCTGCGGCAAAAGAAGAGGCGGCTTTACAAGAAGCTGCAGCCATGGGACCACCCAAACCAGGGGGCAAGCAAGGCGCGGCTTTACCTTTAAGCGCTCCTCCTACGGGAACTTTGCCACAAAGCTCTGTAGTGGTGCCGCCATCACGGATAGTGCAATGAGTTTAGTGGCCTTTATTTGGTGGATTATATTCATCTTTCTTGCTGTACTTATTCAGTCATTGGTGCCGGCTTTAGATGCCATGCTCATAGGACTTATTCTTGTGTTACAAGAAAAGCGTTATAAAGACTTGTTTTGGCTTTTACCTCTACTTATTTTGGTGCAAGAAGGTGTGGGGTCTCGAGATTTTGGGGGAATGATTCTTTGGTATTTCACGGTCATCATAATATTCATCATTGGGCGTTGGCTTTTTGAGGTGCAAAATGTGCTCTTTGTGCTGCTCATGGCCGTGTGTTTAGGTGGCTTGCATTTTGCCTTGGTATATACTTTGGCTCCTTTGCAAGATATAACTGTAGATATTGAATTATTAAGCCGCGAAAGTATCTATCAAGCTGTTTTTGTGCCTGTGGCCTGGTGGCTTGCAAGTCTTACGCGGCGGTGGACGAATAGCCATGTCGATGCAATATAAATTTCCTTCCAAAAAAGAAAGCAAGCTACAAAGCTGGTTAAAAATTCCTGTGGAGCCTGATGAATATCAACCTCCAAAGCTAGGGATTTTTCTTTTACAAAGCCTTGTGGGTTTGCTTTTTTTGGTTTTTGTAGTGCGTTTTTGGTATTTACAAGTGCATAAGGGAGAAGCTTATGCCAATCAAGCCCAGCTCAATCGTATGCGTGAAGAGCGTATATTGGCTCCACGCGGTATTATTTTAGATAGTAAGGGCAATGTGTTGGCTGACAATGTATTGGCTTACGGCATTAGCATTGTACGCGAAGATTGTATTGATGTGCAAGCCACCTTGGCTCAAGTCAGTGAATGGACAGGGGCAAATCATAAAGAACTTGTGGCTAAATATCGTAAAGATGCGCGTAAAGTGCAGTCCTTTGAACCCATGCTGCTTGTTTCTGATTTAGATATAAACTTAGTGGCAAAAATTGAGGCTCAGCTTATTCATTGGCCAGGTCTTGAAATTGTTTCTCATGGTAAGCGCACCTACCCTGAGCGCGATATTTATGCGCATATTCTAGGCTATGTGGCCGAAGCTAATGAAAAAGAAATGGAAAAAAATCCTCATTTAAATATGGGGGATTTAGTGGGCAAACAAGGGCTTGAATTAGTCTTGGAAGATAAATTGCGCGGCACGAAAGGGCTTTATCAACGAGAAGTGGATGTAGTGGGGCGTTCCTTGAGTAAAAATCTTATTCAAGAACCGCGCGGCGGGCATATAATGCGTTTAACCATTGATACAGAAATGCAAAAAGCGGCGTGGAATGCCTTAGATGGCAAAACAGGCAGTATTGTAGTTATGGATCCCGATACAGGTAAGTTAATCGCTTTAGTTACAGCGCCTGCCTACGACAATAATCTTTTTACCGAAGGTATTTCGCATAAAGATTGGGAAACTCTGCGCAAAAACCCTTACCATCCTTTGCAAAATCGCGTTATCCAAAGCATGTATCCGCCTGCTTCTGTATGGAAACTTATGATGACAGGATTATTTTTACAAGAAGGTATCAAACCTTCGGAAACAGTCACATGCGCCGGTGGGGTGAAACTGGGCAATCGCTTATTTCGCTGCTGGCACTCTGGCCACGGTGCTATGAATATGATTTCTGCTTTGACCAATTCTTGCGATGTGTATTATTATATCATGTCTCAAAGGGTAGGTATTGATAAAATTCATGCCTATGCCAAAGCCAGCGGTTTTGGTGAGCTTACAGGCATTACTTTACCCCACGAAAAAGCTGGCCTTATGCCTTCCAGAGATTGGAAGCAAAAACGCTTCGGCAAGCCTTGGGTGCGCGGGGAAACTCTTAATATATCGATTGGTCAAGGGTATACCTTGGTGACACCTTTGCAGGTGGCAAACTATGTGTCGGCCTTACTTAATGGCGGAAAATTATTACAGCCGCAAGTGGTGGATGAAGGGGAGCCTATAGTACGCAAGCTTATTCCCGTCACTGCTAAACAACGCGACTTTATTATAGACGCCATGCGTAGAACCGCCACAGGCGGTACTGCTAGAGTTATAAATCGTAGTGATGCCATCATGGGCGGAAAAACAGGCACGGCACAAGTGGTAAAATTACGAACCATTGGCGGGCGCCGTGTAAAAAACCGCGAACTGGACTATTTTCAGCGTGACCATGCGTGGATTGCCACCTTTGGCATTAAAGATGATAAGCGCTATGTGGTCGTGGTTATGCTAGAACACGGCGGTGGCGGTTCTTCTGATGCCGGCCCTGTTGCTAAGAAGGTATATACGGCATTATTTGGGGCGGAGCAAAAATATGTACCCAAGAAAAAGCCTCAGGAATATCCCAATGAAAATTTGCAAGGGCAAAACGGCAATGCTGCCTTTTAGGAGAAAATATGTTTGCCTTTGATCGTCGCCATTTTGCCTATATCAACTGGGAACTTATAGCTTGTTTTACAGCTTTGTTTATTGTAGGTGTGGGGAATTTATATTCCGCCTCGGGCATGCGCCTAGAGGAAGGCATTGCTGTGTCTTCATTTTATCAGCGGCAAATCATTTGGGGCTCCATGGGCTTCTTGGTTATGGTGTGCACCATGGCCTTTGATTATAGACAGTTGCGTAACTTGGCGTGGCCATTGTTTATTTTTGTGCTTATTTTGTTAGTCCTTGTGCATGTTATGGGGGTAACTGTTTATGGCGCCAAACGCTGGCTATCTCTAGGTTTTATGAATTTACAGCCCAGCGAATTAGCCAAATTGGCAGTGCTTATTATGGGGGCTCACGTGCTCTCTCGCTCTGCAGATAGATTAGGGTGGATGAAATTTTTTCAAGCCTTACTTGTAGCCATGGCTCCCTGTGCCCTTATTATCACACAGCCGGACCTAGGCACCAGTATCAATGTGCTTCTTGTTCTTGGTGGTATGATCTTATTTCATGGGGTTAAGGGCGGAGTATTTAAGGTTTGTTTAAGTATAACCCCCTTTATAATAGCCTTTATGTGGTTTGTTGGCATGGAGGATTATCAAAGACAAAGGGTGCTTACTTTTTTAAACCCCGGTGATGACCCTCGCGGCGCTGGTTATCACATTATGCAATCGCAAATAGCCATAGGTTCCGGTCAATTATGGGGAAAAGGCTTTTTTGAAGGCACGCAAAGTCAATTGCGCTTTGTGCCGGAGCGTCACTCTGACTTTGTTATTGCTGTTTTTGGCGAAGAATGGGGTTTTGTGGGCTGTGTGGCTTTAATTTCTCTGTATTGTTTATTTTTATTATCCATATATTCCACAGTGGTAAAAGCTAAAGATAGATTTGGCTCCATGCTCTGTGTAGGCGTGTTTTTTTATTTTTTCTGGCAAATTGTTATTAATATTGGCATGGTTATTGGGCTTATGCCTGTGGTGGGCATTCCTTTACCCTTTATGTCCTATGGGGGCTCTTCTATGCTTGTCAATTGCCTACTTCTTGGCATAGTGTTAAACGTGTCCATGCGACGCTTTATGTTTAAAAGCTAGGGCAACACATACAAGTATTTTTGAACATGCATAGGGCTCGATTATAATTAAGTTGTAGGAAACACTTTCTGTTTAACAAGACAGTGAAAAAGTTTTTCATGTATAAAACAAAGGACGGTCACCGTGAGTAAAGATGAAATTAATGCCTTTTTGGGCACAGGCACTGTCTATGAAGGCAAGCTTTCTTTTAAAGGTTCTGTACGTATAGACGGAACTTTCACCGGAGAAATTAACAGTGAAGGTACACTTATTATCGGTAAAGATGCACTGGTAACAGGCCAAGTGCGCGTAGGTGAACTTATGCTCACAGGACGCCTCGTGGGCGACGTGCACGCAGGACGCGCCGTCATGATTTATCGCGGCGGTAATGCCGAAGGTACAGTGAATACTCCCACTCTTGTTATGGAAGAGGGCGGGCGCATTCAAGGGCAGGTTAATATGCAGGGTGGAGCCGCTGAAGGCAAAAAGTAATATGTGTTGAAAACGCACTCTCTGCTACGTCAGAAGAAAAAACGCAGACTGCTTATGTATTGGTTATACACGGCGCATCCTGCGTTTTTTTTCTTTCTTGCATAGAGCCCATTTTGAACGCATATGGTTTGTGGTTGAAAACGCACTCTCTGCTACGTCAGAAGAAAAAACGCAGACTGCTTATGTATTGGTTATACACGGCGCATCCTGCGTTTTTTTTCTTTCTTGCATAGAGCCCATTTTGAACGCATATGGTTTGTGGTTGAAAACGCACTCTCTGCTACGTCAGAAGAAAAACGCAGACTGCTTGTGTATTGGGTATACAGAGGGTAGTCTGTGTTTTTTTTATGATCTTTTTGAGGAAGAGAGCAAAAAAAATAATGTCAATTTTTCATGTGATTTTGTTCACATAAACGGACAGATAGTGACAAAAAAATGTACGTGTACCAAAAAAACATGAACAATATATCATGATTCCCTTTGACATGAACTGTATTTTCCGCTAAAAAAAATAGTGCGATTTTAGTATTATTCACATTCATTC
>CAYJAD010000004.1:0-88827 GCA_964368075.1 uncultured Desulfovibrionaceae bacterium
AATTTCTGCCTTTTGTTAGCCGATAAAAATCGTCTTTCCAGTCTTCGTGAAATTGCCAATGTCTATGGTAAATTGCTTGATGAAGAAAAGGGAGTCATTCGTGGGCATGTGCTTACGGCTGTGAACCTTGATGCAAAAAAGCAAGCTGCCATTAAAAAGCAATTGGAAGATAAAGCCGGTAAAAGCATTGCGCTTACCTTTGATGTGGATAAATCCATACTGGGTGGCATAGTGCTTGAGGTTGGTGACCGAGTGCTCGACGCATCGTTGCGCGCGCAATTGGCTGTCCTTCGGGAGACAATAAAGAGGGGTGAATAGCACATGCAGATCAAAGCTGAAGAAATTAGCAAGATCATTGAGGAGCAGATCCAAAATTATGAGCAACGTGTAGAAATGAGTGAAACTGGTACCGTACTCTACGTAGGTGACGGTATTGCTCGTGTTTACGGTGTTCAAAATGCCATGGCCATGGAACTTTTAGAGTTCCCCGGTGGCCTTATGGGCATGGTTCTGAACCTTGAAGAAGACAACGTTGGTGTGGCACTGCTTGGTCCGGATACCGGTATCAAGGAAGGCGATCCTGTAAAACGTACAGGAAAAATCTTCTCCGTGCCTGTGGGTGACGCCGTAATGGGGCGTGTACTTAACCCACTTGGTCAACCTATTGATGGTCTTGGTCCTGTGGATGCAACAGAAGTGCGTCCTGTGGAATTAAAGGCCCCCGGTATTATTGCACGTAAGTCTGTGCATGAGCCCATGCCTACGGGTATTAAAGCCATTGATGCCATGACTCCTGTGGGTCGTGGCCAGCGTGAGCTTGTCATTGGTGACCGTCAAACAGGCAAAACTGCTGTTTGCGTAGATGCCATCTTGGCCCAAAAAGAAACAGATATTCACTGCTTCTATGTGGCTATTGGACAGAAAAAATCCACTGTGGCCTTGGTAGCTGATACCTTGCGCAAATACGGTGCTTTAGAATATACGACTATTATTTCCGCCACGGCGTCTGAACCTGCTCCTTTGCAGTTCATTGCAGCTTATTCTGGTTGTACCATGGCAGAATTTTATCGCGATAACGGCAAGCATGCGCTTATCATTTATGATGATTTGTCTAAGCAAGCCGTAGCTTATCGCCAAATGTCCCTCTTGCTTCGTCGTCCTCCAGGACGTGAAGCTTACCCTGGTGACGTTTTCTATTTGCACTCACGCCTTTTAGAGCGCGCTGCAAAAGTAAATGATGAACTTGGCGCAGGTTCTTTGACGGCATTGCCCATCATTGAAACCCAAGCCGGCGACGTGTCTGCCTATATTCCTACCAACGTAATTTCTATTACTGACGGTCAGGTGTATCTTGAGCCAAACCTCTTTAACGCAGGTATTCGTCCTGCTATTAACGTAGGTTTGTCTGTATCTCGCGTGGGCGGCGCAGCACAAATCAAAGCCATGAAACAAGTGGCCGGTACCATGCGCCTTGACCTTGCTCAGTATCGTGAGCTCGCAGCTTTTGCGCAATTTGGTTCCGACCTTGACGCTGCCACCAAGGCAAAGCTTGATCGCGGTGCCCGTCTTGTGGAGCTTTTAAAACAGCCTCAATATGTGCCCATGCCAGTAGAAGAGCAAGTAGCCTCCATGTATGCCGCGACCCGTGGTTATATGGATGATGTAGCTGTGGAAGAAATCCGCCGCTTTGAAAGTGAACTGCTCACCTATTTGCGTGATGTGAAAAAAGAAGCCCTTGTTGCCATTAAAGAAAAGCAAGCTATTGATGCGTCCGTGGAAGAGGTTTTAAAGTCAGCCATCGAGGCGTTCAAGCAAGGCTTCCAGGCATAAGGCCGGGGGGTATATATGGCTTCATTAAAAGACGTAAAAATGAAAATTGTGGGTGTGGGGAAGACCAAGCAAATTACCAAGGCCATGAACATGGTTTCTTCGGCTAAATTGCGCGGTGCCCAAGCACGTATTGAGCGTTTTCGCCCCTATGCTGCCAAGTTCCAAACTATGCTTGTGGATTTGGCTGGCAAAGCAGAAGACAATGCTCACCCTTTGCTAGAAACCCACGATGAAAAAAAGGTGTGCACCATCATTCTTGTCACTTCAGACAGGGGACTGTGCGGTAGCTTCAACGGCAACTTGATTACGCAGGCTTTAAAGCTTGCGGCACAAAAAGCCAGTGAAGGTATGGACATAAAGTTCATCTGCATGGGCAAGAAAGGTCGCGATGCCATTGCCAAGACCAATTACGAAACCCTCCTTTCCTATGGGGATAAAATGGGTGCGTTGGACTTTGCCTTGGCAGGGAAAATGGGTAATGAGGTAATACATGGTTATCAAACCATGGCTATGGACGAAGTATATCTTATCTTTGGTGAGTTTCTTTCCATGGCAAGGCAAGTGCCTGTGGTACAAACTCTCTTGCCCATAAGCAAACCCGAAACGGCGGACGATGGACAAAGCGCTGTGAGCGAACAAAACTCACAAGGCCCGGGTCAACAGTATCTGTATGAGCCACAAGAAGAAGAGCTTTTAGCAGAACTTTTGCCCCGCTATGTCAAGGTACAAATATATCGTGGCTTACTGGACACATCAGCAAGCGAGCACGCTGCCCGTATGGCAGCCATGGACAACGCCACACGAAATTGTGACGATATGACCCGCTTGTTGACTCTCTTGTACAATAAGACACGTCAGGCCGCCATCACAAGCGACCTTATGGATATTGTGAGCGGCGCCGAAGCGCTGAATGGCTAACCATGGGAGCGTAATAAAATGAGTGCAAATACTGGTAAAATTGTTCAAGTCATCGGCGCAGTTGTCGACGTTGACTTTTCGGGCGGCGAATTGCCAAACATTTTCAATGCCCTAGATGTTAAAAACCCTAACAACGTTGACGCGCCTGACCTTGTGGTTGAAGTGGCTCAGCACCTTGGCGATAATGTGGTTCGTACCATCGCTATGGACGCCACTGAAGGTCTTGTGCGTGGTATGGAAGCAGTAGATACCGGCAAGCCCATCATGGTGCCTGTAGGCAAAGCTGCTGTTAACCGTATCATGAACGTGCTTGGTCGTCCTGTGGACGAAGCTGGCCCCATTGAAGCGGATAAATATTATCCTATTCACCGTCCTGCCCCTGAATTTACAGAGCAAAATACTAACGTTGAGCTTTTGGAAACAGGCATTAAAGTTGTGGACCTTCTTGTCCCCTTCCCTAAGGGTGGTAAAATGGGTCTCTTTGGCGGCGCCGGCGTAGGTAAAACCGTTATTCTTATGGAAATGATCAACAACATTGCAAAGCAACACGGCGGTAGCTCTGTATTTGCTGGTGTTGGTGAGCGTACCCGTGAAGGTAATGACCTTTATCATGAACTTAAAGATGCGGGCGTATTAGAACGCGCCACACTTGTTTATGGTCAGATGAATGAACCTCCAGGGGCCCGTGCTCGTGTTGCTTTGACAGCACTTGCTTGTGCGGAATACTTCCGTGACGAAGAAAACCAAGACGTGCTTCTCTTCGTAGATAACATCTTCCGCTTTACGCAAGCTGGTTCCGAAGTGTCCGCACTTCTTGGCCGTATGCCTTCTGCGGTGGGTTATCAGCCAACACTTGGTACTGACCTTGGTGGTCTTCAAGAACGTATTACATCCACCAACAAAGGTTCTATTACCGCTGTTCAGGCTGTATACGTACCTGCGGATGACTTGACTGACCCGGCCCCTGCTACCACCTTCTCGCACCTTGACGGTACACTCGTACTTTCACGTCAAATTGCAGAACTTGGTATCTACCCTGCGGTGGACCCTCTTGACTCCAGCTCCCGTATTCTTGACCCCAATGTGGTGGGTGAAGATCACTACATGGTAGCTCGTCAAGTGCAGTCTGTATTGCAAAAATATAAAGATTTGCAAGATATCATTGCCATTTTGGGCATGGATGAGCTTTCTGATGACGACAAAGTTGTGGTGGCTCGTGCTCGCCGTATTCAACGTTTCTTGTCGCAACCATTCCACGTGGCAGAAACCTTTACCGGTACCCCTGGCCAATATGTACAACTTACCGACACCATCAAAGGCTTTAAAGGCATTCTTGACGGTGATTATGACCACTTGGCAGAAGGTGACTTCTACATGCTTGGTGGCATAGAAATGGCAGTTGCAAAGTACGAAGAGCGTAAGGGACAATAAGGAGCAAGCTATGAGTGCGGTGCTTCAATTGGAAGTTGTAACCCCTGATAAAGAGGTGGTGAATACGTCGGTGGACTATGTGAGTTGCCCAGGCGTTGACGGTGAGTTTGGCGTGTTAAAAAATCACGTGGCTTTATTGTCTGCCTTAAAAGTGGGTATACTGCGCTACAATCAAGATGGAAAAGATCAACTTATCTTTATATCCGGTGGGTTTGCCGATGTAAATGATAACGTGGTTACTGTCTTGGCTGAGTCAGCAGAGCTTGCACAGGAAATTGATAAAGGCCGCGCGCAAAATGCCCAGAAGCGTGCTGAAGAGCGACTTGCTCAAAAAAATGATGATATTGATGTGCTACGTGCGCAAATAGCTTTGCAAAGAGCTCTTGTGCGTCAAAGCCTCATTGCATAAATAATTTTGTGAGGAGGGGGCAACTTCTCCTCACAAGAAGTAGAATGTATATGTACCAAGGCCATTTTACCTGATGTTTTGTCATTACTTCACGGCGTGAGGTTTTAGCATGCGCAGGCAAAAGTGGCTTGGTCTTTTATATTTCGTAGCAAGCAACATTCCTTAATATATCCTCGTATGCTATTTTAGGACTTTGTCCTTTACTACTAACATACGAGGAATTCATGAAAAAAAATATCTTTGCCACAGGTGCCGGCGTTATTCTTTCCGGCGCTATCATTGGCATTCTTGCAATACTCTTACAGCACTACGGCAACCCTGCAAATATGGGTTTGTGCGTGGTATGCTTTAACCGCGATATAGCAGGCGCTTTAGGTTTACACGCAGCGCAAGTGGTGCAGTATTTGCGTCCGGAAGTTATGGGGCTGGTGCTGGGCTCTTTTGTGGCGGCCTTTTCTTTTGGTGAGTTTAAGGCTCGTGGTGGCTCGTCCCCGGTAACACGGTTTATTTTGGGAATTATTACCGCCATGACAGCCTTAGTTTTTCTCGGTTGTCCGTGGCGCACAATTTTGCGTTTGGCCGGTGGTGATGCCAATGCTATTTTTGGCTTTTCCGGTATTTTTGTGGGCATTGCTGTAGGCACTATATTTTTTAGACAAGGCTATACCTTAGGACGCAATCAAACGACGAATAAGCTGGCAGGTATGGTTTTTCCTGTGCTTATGGTGGCGCTCCTCTCTTTACTTTACTTTTTTCCGCAAATTACAGGCCAGATTAAATCTGGTATTATAAACTACTCAGTAAAAGGTCCAGGTTCACAACATGCACCAATACTCATAGCTTTAGCTGTAGGCTTAGTGGTGGGCTTTTTGGCGCAGCGCAGCAGA
The DNA here is from genome assembly GCA_964368075.1 of uncultured Desulfovibrionaceae bacterium. Taxonomy (GTDB): domain Bacteria; phylum Desulfobacterota; class Desulfovibrionia; order Desulfovibrionales; family Desulfovibrionaceae; genus CAYJAD01. Next base: position 5,476 of record CAYJAD010000004.1, read on the forward strand.
TTTTGCACCATGGGCGCCTTGCGCGATGTAATCCTTTTCCGTCAAATGCATTTACTATGGGGCTTGCTTGCCATGTTTGGAACAGCATTTGCATTAAATTGGTTTCTAGGTTCTTTTCATTACGGTTTTGAAAATCAACCTGTAGCACATTCGGACTCACTTTGGAATTTCTTGGCTATGTTGGTGGTGGGGCTTGCATCTGCCTTGGCTGGTGGTTGCCCAGGTCGCCAATTGTTTATGGCTGGCGAAGGGGATAATGATGCTGCTATTTTTGTGGTTGGTATGTTAGTAGGGGCGGCATTGGCGCACAATTTTGGTATTGCAGCATCGCCTGCAGGCATTGGCCCCAATAGCGCAATGGCTACTATTTTTGGCCTTGTAATGTGTTTACTTATTGGTTTTATGCAAACAAAAAGGAGTGTATAATGGAAATCATAGATACTTCGGGGCTTTCGTGCCCACAGCCTGTACTCTTGGTTTTGCAATGCATTAAAGCTGAAGATCCTCAAGTCTTGGAAGTAGTGGTCGATAACGAAGCTAGTTTTGAAAATGTTAGCCGCGCTGCAAGCAATAATGGTTTTGCAGTGAAACATAAAGTAGAGGGGGATAAAACCCGCTTGAGCTTAGAGAAAAAATAAAAAATATGACATTATTCAAAAAAATACAGAACTTTTTTTCTAAAAAAAAGGATTCAGAAAGGAGGGGGAAAGTTCCCCCTTCAGCTGTTCCTGTTTCTGATAGGGGCATGTTGATTTTTTCGCATACAGGTGAAGTTATCAAGGCAGAAAATGTTTTGAAAGATGCTGGTTATGAAGTGGAAGTGCAAGCCCCTCCACCGGAATTACACACAGGCTGTGATATGGTGCTGGTGATAGAGCTTATGTCTGAGGTGGCTATACTTACCCTATTACAAGCCTATAATAATTCGCCCTTAGAAGTATCTCCTATAAATTATGATTCGCTAAAGCCTGTATCTTTGTACCATGTGCACGATTACGGCCAGTGGCTTATGGTGCGTGCAGCAAATATGAAAATTACGGTAGAAAAAGAGAGTCATATTATAGTGAATATTTCAGGAGGCGGTTGCCCCGATGTTCCTTATTTGGCACATAAATTACTGGGTTTATCTTTAGAAGAAGCGCAAGAGCCGAGCCGTATAGGGCAAACCTTATGTTGCTACTCTTTACAAAAAGCATTTGCTGAAGCTAGGAGAATTTTATGTGGGTAATATTGGGCACAACGCCGCAGTTGCCAGAGGGGCACGTTTTTTTTGGCCCATATACTGCCCACAATTCTAAAATTATTGGGCAAAATGGCGAAGAACTACAGTTAGAACGAGGCATAGAAACGCTAGCCACGGCGGCGGCATTGGTGTGCACTTGTCTTGGTAAAGAGGCGCCGCACATCTTATGCGCCGAAGATAAGGGCAGGGGGGATGGCAGTCGTGCAGTGTATGCGCATATTGTGGACCACATACAGCAATGGGCATTGCAAGGTTTAACTTTTCATTACCTGTTTCCCGATGTAGATTGGCACAATAGAGTGCTCATGGCTGTGCAAAGTTATGCAGAGCAAAGTGGAAAAGCTCCCCTGTTGGTGGCAGATGCCGGATTTATGTATGTGGCAAAAATGAGCGGTTATGCCGATGTGTATGATTTATTTACCCCAGATGTGGGAGAAATGGCCTTTCTTGCCGATGAATTGGCGCCGCATCCCTTTTATACACGAGGCTTTTTGCAAGAGCAACCGGACAGCATTGAAGAACTTTTGGCGCGCGCCCATGAACATGGCAATGTGGCAAAAAATCTTCTTATTAAAGGGAGTACCGACTATGTTGTGCAAGGTGCGCACATTCAACATAGAGTGTCTACCCCTTCAGTGCCTAGCATGGAAGCCATTGGTGGCACAGGTGATATGGTCACCGGCATATGTACGGGCTTATTGGCTTGTGGGTATACCATAGAAAATGCGTCTCTTGTGGCAACGCGTACCAATAGAATATTGGCAGAAATGGCTCAGCCTACACCTGCCTCACAGGTGAATGATTTAATGCCGTATTTGTATGCTGCTTTAGATCAAGTGCTGTCAGATTGATGAAGTATAAAGTTTACGCCTTGGGCACTGGTATTGATGATTTACTTCTATATATCCCTATGGTAAGAGCACATATCACAGGAAAATAGGGAGAAATTATGAGTAATAAAGTAGAAGAAGCCTTTGCTTTTAAAAAAGAAGGTGCCAATTGTGCACAGGCAGTAGCTTGCACTTTTTGTGAAGAATACGGTGTTACACGTGCAGACATGGTACGATGTTGTGCGCCACTGGGCGGGGGCTTTTGTGCCGGTGAAATTTGTGGTGCCATGTCTGGCGCCATGCTTATTTTAGGGCTGAAGTATGGGGAAAATTCTGCCGCCAATGCAGAGCAAAAAAAACTTGTGAAGGAAAAATCTTCCGCTCTTATGCGCCGTTTTCAGCAGGAATTTGGAAATGTGCGATGTATAGATATTCTTGGGGTGAATATAAACACTGCTGAAGGCCTTGCCATAGCAAAACCCCTCATGGCCACCACCTGCAAAAATATTATTCAGAAATCTGTGGAAATTTTAGAAGAAAATACTTTTTAAAGGGTATTTTCATGACTACGCTTCTTTTGTCTATAATCCCCACGCTTGTTCCTATTTTTGGAATTATGCTTGTGGGGGCAGTGGCAGAAAGGAAAAACTTTCTGCCCAAAAATGCCACCATGTGCTTAAACCAATTTGTCTATTGGTTTGGCTTGCCCATGCTGCTTTTTTATCTACTTGCTTCCAGCTCTACCGAACACATGCATATAGAATCTGTGCTTGGATGTACACTTGGCCTTGCAGGTGTACAAGTATTCACTCTTTTTCTTTTACGCATGATGAAAAGGTCCTGGAAAGATAGCATGCAGGCAAGCTTAATCACAAGCTTCCCCAATGTGGCATTTATGGGAATTCCCATTATATTATTGCTTTATCCAAATAATGCTGAGGCTAAAATTATGGCCGGTTTTACAGCCATGGTGCCTACATTATCTTTTGTGGTGGCCGATGTTTTTCTTTCTGTATGTAATGCTACGCAAGGAAAATCTGGTAAAACCATACATTGTGTATGGAGAAGCTTGCTGACCAATCCTGCCATTTGGAGTATTACTCTAGGTCTGTTGGTGCTACTGGCAGAAGTTCCTTTGCCACAATCTTTGTTAGAAATAAGTAAAATGTTGGGTGCTACGGCGTCCCCTTGCGCTCTTTTTTGTATGGGTATGGTGCTTAGTGCGCAACTGGCAAGCTGGAAACAAGGGGTGAAAATTCTCTGGACAGAACAAGCCATTCTTTTAGGAATTAAATTGTTTTTAGCTCCTTTTGTGGTATATACTGTCTGTTTGGCTTTAGGGGCGCAAGGTATAGGCCTTGCTACCATGACCGTAATGTGTGCCACCCCTAGCGCCATTTCTTGCCATATTATTGCCATAAAGCATGATGCCATGGTAGATGGCTGTGCTAATGCCGTACTTTTTGGCACAGTATTATCGGTGCTCACTTTACCTATCATTATTGCTACAGTTCAATGGGCTATGCACCCCATGTAAAGAAGAGAATTATGCAAAAAATAAAAAAAAAGCGCGCACGCAAAATAGGCCCTCCCCTTGCTCCTGCTACTCAAAGTTCACAATTTTTAGTGCAAGTGCCTCCCAGTCAGGTGGGAATGTTTCGTTTTTTATTGGAAGCCTATGAGCATATAGCGTATTTTTCAGTTATAAATAAGCAAAAGGCTTTGCTCAAAATTGTATGCTCTCCGCATAGAGAGCAAGCTACGCGTTGGGCATTGGCTGAAATTGGACATTCTATGGAAGTTGTTCTGCTGCCATGGCCTTTTTCCATAACAACCGGTTGCAAGAGTCAATTTTAGGCAGGCTGTTCAAAAATAGTAAGATGCGAGGAAGCGAAAAAAATCAAGATGCGCAGTGTATTAAACATACATAAGCAGTTTGGTTTTTTTGCGCTGATGACGTAGATTGCTGCTTTTCAACAGCCTGATAACGCACAGCACTGTGCTACAAATTAGGCAATACAACTATTATGCTTTTACCCTATGTAAAAATACTAGCCATTTTTGTGTTCATGCTTTTGCTTATGCGCAAATGCGGCTTAGCTTTGTCTGTTCTTTTAGGTTCCTTTGTACTTTCTTTGCTATTTGGCATTATGCCACTGCAATGGTTACAGCATGCCTTAGCCATTTTTTCCGATGTGTCTATATTAACTGTGTGGGCTGTGGTTATTTTGGTGCTTTCTTTATCATCGCTTATGGAAAGCACCGGGCAGGCAGAGCGTTTTATGGCACCTTTATCTAAAAAAATACTGTCACCGCGTATACGCATGGTCTTCTTTCCTATACTTATTGGTTTGTTGCCTATGCCCGGCGGCGCGGTATTTTCTGCTCCTATGATTAATGCTGTGGCTAAGGAATTACCCTTGCCTGAGCAAAATAAATCACTAATAAATTATTGGTTTAGGCATACGGCGGAAATGACGTGGCCTTTATACCCGGCCATGATTTTGGCAGCCGGCTTTAGCGGTTTTTCCACACCAGAGCTTGCCCTATGGACTTCGCCCATGAGCCTTGTATACTTTGCATTGGGCTGGTTTTTCTTTGTGCGGCGTCACGCCATGCCTGCTTCTGTGCCCATAGATTTTATGCAGAAAGAAGACGGCATTTGGCGGCAAGTGTTTTGGCAAGGAGCCCCTTTAATTATTGCCATTGGCGGCGCCCTTGTTTGTGAGGCTCTTTTTGCCATATTTTTACCGCAATATCCTATGGATTATGGTGTTGTGGTGGCTATTTTCCTTGCTGTCGTGTTTTGCTTGTGGCAAAATAAAAAAGGCCCTTTTACCTTGTTTCAAACCATTGCCAAGCCCAATGTGCGCAGTATGGTTTTTATTGTAGGGGCTTTAGGTATTTTTAAAAATGTATTGACGCAAGGTGGCATTGTCCAACAATTGGTGAGTCATGATAGCGGCCTGACAGCACTTTGGATGAGCGCTACCTTCTTACCCATGATTATTGGTGCATTAACGGGGCTTATGATGGCCGCAGTGGGATCTGTTTTTCCCTTGCTCTTGGCCTTGGTAGAGGCAAGCCATGTGGGTTCTTCTATACCATGGATGATGCTGGGGCTTACGTCTGCCTTGGCCGGCGCCATGATGAGTCCACTACACATTTGTTTTGTTCTTTCGTGTCAGTATTTTAATGTAGAGTTGCCCTCTTCAGTAAAAAAGGTATTGGCGCCGGGGCTACTTTTTATTCTTTGCGGTATTGGGTATTTCTTTATTCTTTCTTTTATGGTGAATTGATGAAGATAGCGAGGGGGATTGGTGGCAGATTCTTCTAAGGTCCACAGTTATATTCAAGCTCTTCTAGCTTCAAAATTTGGTAAGCAAGTATGCCATCATCACACTGTGCCAGCTACTACGGCTCATCATGCATTGGCGCGCCGTCCTTTATCTGTAGCAGTGCAAAACCTTCTTTCAGATAAAAATATTTCTGGCCTGTTTAGTCATCAAGCAAAAGCTGTGGATATACTGCGTAGTGGTCAATCCGTTGTAGTAGCCACGCCCACAGCCAGCGGCAAAAGTCTTGTATATACTTTGCCAGTATTAGAAAGCTTTTTGCAAGATAAAGAATCCCGCGCTCTGTATCTCTTTCCTCTAAAGGCCCTTTCGCAAGATCAAAAAAAGAACTTTGAATCCTTTGTGCTGCCTTGGCCGAAGGATGCACGACCAAGTATTGCCATTTATGACGGTGATACCAGCGATCATTTTCGTCGCAAAATTCGTAATAATCCGCCACATATTCTTATTACTACACCGGAAATGCTGCACTTGGGTATTGTGCCTCATCATGAGCAATGGAGCACTTTTTTTGCGGGCCTTACTTATATTGTAGTAGATGAGGCACACACCTATCGTGGCGTTTTAGGGGCGCATATGGCGCAATTGTTTCAAAGGGTACAGCGTATCGCAGCTCGTTATGGTGGGCGTCCGCTTTTTGCTTTGTGTACGGCCACAGTGGGCAATGCCCAAGAGCTGGGGCAAAATCTTTTGGGAGCAGGGCATACACCGCAAGTGGTGGATAACTCTGGTGCTCCTCAAGGTCAGCGGCATTTTATTTTTTTGAATCCGCATGATAGCCCTGCCACAGCCGCCATAGGGCTTTTAAAAGCAGCTTTAGTACGAAATTTGCGAACTATTGTGTATTGCCGCTCGCGCCGTATGACAGAGCTGATCTCTTTGTGGGCTTTAGGAAACGGTAAAACTGGTAAAGAAGATACCAATCCTTGGAAAGGAAAAATTTCTGCCTATAGAGCCGGCTTCTTGCCGGATGAACGCCGTGAAATTGAAAGTAAAATGCATTCGGGGCAATTACTGGCAATCATCTCCACTTCCGCTTTGGAATTGGGTATTGATATTGGTTCATTGGATGTATGCATATTGGTGGGCTATCCCGGTAGTGTGATGTCTACCTTACAACGTGGCGGGCGCGTTGGGCGTGCGCAGCAAGAATCCGTTGTGGTGCTGGTGGCAGGAGAAGATGCCCTTGACCAATATATTGTGCGTCATCCAGAAGAATTTTTTTCGCGTCCTGCTGAAAAAGCCGTCATCAATGTGCATAATTCTGTCATATTAGAAAAGCATCTCGTGTGTGCAGCAGCAGAAATGCCTTTGCGCCCGCAAGATAGAGATGCTTTGTGGCTACAAAGTTCTTCTGCACAGGCGGCTTTACAGACTTTATGTGTACAAGGGCAGTTATTGCAAAGTGCCGATGGGCAAGAATATTTAAGCCCTCGTAAAAGACCACAGCGTCACGTGGACCTACGTGGGCAAGATGGCGGAAGTGGCTATACCATTGAGGATATGCAAGGTGCCGTTATTGGTATTGTGGATGCCTTACGCGCCTTAAAAGAAACACATCCCGGTGCATTGTATTTGCATCGCGGGCAAAGCTATGAAGTTCAAGAATTGGATATGGGGGCAAAGCGTATTGTAGCTAAGCCACGTCATGCTTCTTGGTTTACACGCGTTCGTTCGCAAAAACACACTGATATTTTAGAGGTTAAGGGGCAAAAATCTTTATTTTATACATCTGAAAATCATAAAGGCGCAGCGCAAGTCTACTGGGGACGATTACGCATTACAGAGCACATAACAGGCTATGAAAAACGTGCTATAAGCGGCAACACATTACTTTCCATCACTCCACTTGATTTTCCCCCTGCCATATTTGAAACCGAAGGCATGTGGATAAGTATACCTGATGGTGCAAGACATGCTATTGAAGAAAAGTATCTGCACTTTATGGGTGCTATTCATGCCGTAGAGCATGCCGCTATTGGTTTGCTTCCTCTTTTAGTGATGGCAGATAGAAATGATTTTGGTGGTATTTCTACACCTATGCACGCTCAAGTGGGGCTACCTGCCATATTTATTTATGACGCTTTACCCGGTGGTGCTGGTTTGTGCAGGCAAGCCTATGAAGACGCTGAGCGGCTTTTTTCCACGTCTTTACGGGCTATGCAAATGTGTGCTTGCAGTGACGGCTGTCCTTCTTGTGTACATTCCCCGAAATGTGGTTCTGGTAATAGACCCATCAGCAAAGAGGGGGCTGTGCAGCTTTTACAAGTCTTATTTTCAATGAAATTCAATGAAATTCAACAAAGAAATGTTGTAATTCAGAGTGTTGAGCAGAAGATAGTAGATGTAGCGTCAAAAATGACTCAGCGCTATATGGTTTTTGATGTGGAAACACGGCGATCTGCCGCAGATGTTGGTGGTTGGCATAAAGCAGCTCATATGGGGGTAAGCATTGCTGTGCTTTATGATAGCCACGACAATAGTTTTAGACATTACACGCAGGATGCTTTACAAGATTTTTTCCGTCTTTTACAACAAGCTGATTGTGTGATTGGTTTTAATCACATACGTTTTGATTATACTGTACTGCAACCTTATTGCCCCTTTGATCTGAAAAAATTACCTTCACTTGATTTATTAGAGAAAGTAAAGGAGAGATTAAATTATCGAATTTCTTTGGATAATATTGCTACAGCAACATTAAATATAGCTAAAAGTGCTGACGGCTTGCAGGCATTGCAGTGGTGGAAAGAAGGAAAATTAGATGAAATAGCCAAGTATTGCCAGAAAGACGTTGAGATTACAAAGCGTATTTATGAATTTGGAACAGAGCACGGCTATATACTGTTTACTAATAAAGCTAAGCAAAAGGTGCGTTGTCCTGTGGACTTTTCTTTATAAAAAACTCAAGCTAAGATTATAGGCCTTAGCTTGAGTTAGAAAATAATGCTGTGAAAATCTATTGTAGGGCTGTTATTTTGCTGCTTCCATAGCACTTACAAGAGCATCAGCAATTTCACCTTTGGCGTTTTCTTTGCAGAATTTTTCCAAAGCGGCAGAAAATTTTTCTATTTTAGCATCATCAAACACTTCGCTTTCTTGCATGGCAACTGTATAGCCATGAAACCAAAAAATCATATAGGGTTTTGCTTGGCCCAAGGCATTATAATGCTCACAAGTAAATTTGTTAAGGTCCACTGGCGCAGCTTGAGCGTCTTGTGTTGCCATAAAAGGCACTACCAAAAGGGTGGCTGCAACGACAAAGCTACCTAAGATTTTTTTCATGTTCATAATAATTCTCCTTAAAAAATGTAGATTACATAGTACGCAAAATCAGCTAAATAGCAAGTAATCGTTGGTAAAAAAAATTTTGCGTGGAGTATGGAAGAAATACTTTGTGGGTAAAAAAATATCCTCAAAATTCAGAATTTTGAGGATATTTAAAAGCTTTACTGAATTTGTTTGTGCAGACTATCGCCGTAGAGATAAAAAATCTGCACAAACAAAAGGTTATATTTAGCCACCGATAAGGTTCATGGCCATACGGGGCATGGAGTTTGCTTGACCAAGCATGGCAACAGCAGATTGGGTAAGAATTTGGTTACGCACAAAGTTGGTCATTTCCATGGAAACGTCCACGTCAGAAATGCGTGATTCTGCAGCAGCCATATTTTCAGACTGAATTGTCAAGTTGTCTACAGTGGCTTCTAAGCGGTTTTGCAAAGCACCAATATGTGCTCTGATTTTATCCTTAGATACAATGGCGTCTGTAACGGCCACAAGCGAAGCTTGCGCTTGCGATTGTGTAGATACGGTATGGCCAGCATTAACGTCACTTGCGTTGCCAAGACCCAAAGCAGAAGCAGTACTATTACCAATACGGATGTAGTAATAATCTTGTGCTGAGTCATTTTGGGAACCAAAGTGTACAAGCAAGGAGCCTGTAGATGTGAGTGCGTTACCGTTGTGGTCACCAGAAAGGGTGCCATCAATCAATTTTACGCCGTTAAAGTCGGTAGCATTAGCAATACGTGTGATTTCAGAGGCAATTGCCTGATATTCTGATTCAATCATCAAGCGTTGTGTTGAATCATAGGTACCGGTAGAGCCTTGTTCAGCTAGCTCTTTCATACGAATAAGCTGAGCGTCAATAACACCAAGGGCGCCGTCTGCTGTTTGCAATAATGAAATAGCATCGTTGGCGTTACGCACACCTTGATTTAGAGCTGTAATATCCGCACGCATGAGTTCGCGAATGGCAAGGCCTGCAGCGTCATCGGCGGCACCATTGATGCGCATGCCAGATGATAAACGTGAAGTTGAGGTGCTTAAATTACCATAGTGATTGGTTAAATTGTTTGCAGAATTAAGGGCCATTGCATTGTGATTAATTGTAAGTCCCATAACATTCCTCCGTGAATGTTTGACAGCCTAGTGGAGCATTATGCGCGACTGCTTCCTTGCAATCTTCCACTAACAGTGCTCCTAAGAGCAGGCAATTACGATAGCTCTGTACACGCTAATCCCATAAACCTCTGGGGTGCGTTCTAGTACAGGCAGTTAACTTTGCTTAGCATGTCTGTATATATAATGTCAAGCGATATGTGTATTAAAATGAATAAAAAATGTAAATAGTTTTTAAGGATTAAATTTAGTAGTAAAAAAATATGTTCTGTATGTGTCTATATAGTTGATTTCTTGGAAAGAATGTAGGGTAAGGTTGCTTGCACAATTCATTGTGTAGAATCCTTAAAATTGTCGACCTACGCAGAAGCCTTATGTACTGTATTGGCCGCAATTAAAAAATAAATACCCTCAAGAACCCAGAAATCTTGAGGGTATTTTGTGCCATTTTCTGGCGTTGCCTGCGTAAGCCTTATGTAAGCATAAAGCTTACACAGGCAAACTATACATTAGCCGCCGATAAGGTTCATGGCCATACGGGGCATGGAGTTTGCTTGACCAAGCATGGCAACAGCAGATTGAGTAAGAATTTGGTTACGTACAAAATTGGTCATTTCCATGGATACGTCCACGTCGGAAATGCGAGATTCTGCAGCAGCCATATTCTCAGATTGAATGGTTAAATTGTCTACAGTTGCTTCTAAACGGTTTTGCAAGGCACCAATGTGCGCTCTGATTTTATCCTTAGATACAATGGCGTCAGTAACGGCCACAAGTGAAGCTTGCGCTTGTGACTGTGTCGATACGGTATGACCGGCATTTACGTCACTTTCTACACCTAATCCCAAAGCAGAAGCAGTACTGTTACCAATACGGATGTAGTAGTAGTCTTGTGCTGAGTCGTTTTGGGTACCAAAGTGAATCTTTAGTGAACCTGTAGATGTAAGTCCGTTACCATTGTGGTCGCCAGAAAGAGTACCGTCAAGCAGCTTTACGCCGTTAAAGTCGGTAGCATTGGCGATACGAGTAATTTCAGAGGCAATTGCTTGGTATTCTGATTCAATCATCAAACGTTGTGTGGAATCATAAGTACCAGTGGAAGCTTGCTCTGCCAATTCTTTCATACGGATGAGCTGAGCGTCAATAACACCCAAAGCACCATCTGCAGTTTGTAACAATGAAATAGCGTCGTTAGCGTTACGAACACCTTGATTTAAAGCTGTAATGTCAGCGCGCATAAGTTCGCGGATAGCAAGACCAGCGGCGTCATCGGCGGCGCCATTGATACGCATACCAGAAGATAAACGCGCAGTAGATGTACTTAAGTTACCGTAGTGGCTGGTTAAGTGGTTCGCAGAATTAAGGGCCATTGCATTGTGATTAATTGTAAGTCCCATAACATTCCTCCGTGAATGTTTGATAGCCTGGTGGAGCTTTATGCGCGATTGCTTCCTTGCAATCTTCCACCGACAGAACCCCTAAGGGTATTAATATTAAAGAAAGTATACATACTGTATTTCCTAAAACAACAGTGCAGACCTCCGGGTAAAGTCTGCGCTGGCGGTAAAATTTACCTATGCCAGCTCTGTATTCTTAGAGAAGCAAATTGCGTACCAATAGTGGCTTTGAAGTGTGTGTTTAACTGGTGTTGTGGGGTGATAATTAAAGGGGGCTGCACAATTATTTTTTTGTGCTGCTTTTTAATGGCGATTGCCTAGAAGATGCAAAGCCATACGCGGCATAGCCTTACTTTGGTCAATTATATCAACAGTAGATTTGGTCAAAATTTGATTGCGCACAAAGGCTGTCATTTCTGTAATGCCAGAATCTTTGTGGCGGCCTTCATAGATTTTTATGTCTTCTTTTGTGGGGGAAGCCAAATTTTTGACGGTGTTTTTCAAGCGATTTTGTATGGCATCAAGGTGCGCGCGTATGAGCTCTTGCGAGGTGATGGCCTCATTGACGGCCAGTAAAGCTTGTCGTGCTCCTGCTGGTGTAGAAAGGGAAAGCGCTGTCTGTAGAGAACGGTCACTGGTATGTTCTGTGGATGTAGTGTTTTTTTTGTTATTATATAAAGGTTGCAGAGAGGGAGTTAGTGAAAAAACGCTATTACAATGGGTAGTTTGGGCAATGCATATAACTTCAGAGGTAAGGGTTTGATATTCTAAATTCATAGTTTGGAGTTCTGCATGGTTTACGTTTTGGCTGATAGCCTTCTCAGCTAAGACTTTCATGCGCGCAAGTTGTGTTTCTATGGCATCCAGAGCGCTATAGGTTATGTGAAGTAATAAAAGTATATCATGGGCTGTGCGTTCGCTATGGCTTAAAACTGCAATATTGGTACGTAAGAGCTTTGTGATGTTAAAAGTTTTGCTGACAAAATCTAATTTGTACGCCTGCAATGCCGTAGAAAGGCGAGTTGTTGAAATTTGCAAATTTCCATATTGCCAAGCTAGACTAGAGCTTGTGCTTAAGGGCGGCTGCTTGCTATGAGTGGCTGATTCCATGATTACATCCTTGGAATGTGTTAAAGAAAGAGTGGTGTAGTGCTTTTTAGATGCAATAGTAAGCACTCTAAAGATTTTTGTCGGCAAATTTTGCCTACGCTTTAGAGAATCGGGCAAAATTTGCCGACTCCTACCTCTTATGCCAGAAAAGGTTTGACGCATCAAGGTTATTTGTTATGCTAAATCTACGATACTTGGGCTATTTATGTATATAAATTTTGCATAAAATAATTTTTCATTTTGATTTTGCTTTGTTAAAAACCGGTAAGGATGTGACATGACTTCACAATACAAGAGAACTACTCTTACAAGTTTAGATATACGCCAGATGAAAGGACAAAAGAAAATTGTCATGCTCACAGCTTATGACTACCCTTCTGCAAAAATGGCTGAAGCCGGCGGGGTGGATATGGTGCTGGTGGGGGACTCTCTAGGTATGGTAGTTTTAGGCCAGCAAGATACGCTAGCTGTAACTATGGATACCATGATACACCATTGTAGTGCCGTGTCTAGAGCTGCGCAATCTGCTCTTGTGGTTTGCGATATGCCCTTTTTGAGCTATGAAACAGATGTTCCCACGGCACTTACTCATGCCGGTGCTTTGCTCAGTAAAGGTGGCGCAAGGGCTGTAAAATTGGAAGGTGCTTTTGCCGTGCTTCCACAAATAAAGGCTCTTGTTGCGGCGGGTATTCCTGTCATGGGGCATATTGGTCTTACACCACAAAGGGTGGCCACCTTGGGCGGCTACAAGGTGCAAGGAAATACTGCCATGGCGGCAGAAATGTTGTGGCGTGAAGCTCAAGCTCTGGAAGAAGCTGGCTGTTTTAGCCTTGTGTTAGAATGTGTGCCTGGTGAGGTGGCGCAATGTATTACAAAAAGTTTAAGTATTCCCACCATAGGTATTGGTGCTGGTGCGCATTGTGATGGGCAGGTGCTTGTTTTTCACGATATGCTAGGACTCAACATGGGGCATACGCCAAAATTTGTAAAAAAATACGCGAATCTTGCGCAAGATATAACACAAGCCATAGAGCAATATAGTTCAGAAGTACGTGAAGGTAGCTTCCCTCAAGATGCGCAAACATTTTTCTTAGATAAAGAAGAGAGCGAAGCTTTTAGTGCCATGAGCACCACATCATTTGCAGCTTCTTTGTCTTCAAAACAAAAGGCTTAGCATGTTCCGTTCTCCCGTTCCTAAGGTCGCTGCTATACATGATTTATCGGGCTTTGGGCGTACATCACTTACTGTAGTGATTCCCATATTATCCACCATGGGTATTCAAGTGTGCCCTATGCCTACGGCGGTACTTTCTACGCATACGACCACATTTACAGACTTTTCCTTTTGTGATCTTGAAGAAGAAATGCACCAATTCTTGCACCACTGGCGCGCTTTGCACTTAACTTTTGACGCTATCTATTCAGGGTTTTTAGGTTCTGCCACGCAAATGGCTGTGGTGGAAGACACGATAAAATATTGTAAGCATGCACAAGGGCTTGCCGTCGTAGACCCTGTCCTTGGTGACAATGGAAAACTTGATCCTACCATGACACAAGAGATGGTGGAACGCATGCGAAGCCTTATACGCCATGCTGATTGTATTACTCCTAACCACTCAGAGGTGTGCTGGTTGCTAGGGGAAAAATATACACAAGAACTCAGTATTGATAGTGTCAAAGAGCGTTTAATACGCCTTACCGATATGGGGCCACGTGTTGCAGTCATGACGTCTGCTCCTATAAACACTCAAGCGGGTAGGGTGTCTGTGGTGGCTTATGATGCCAAACAAAAGAAGTTTTGGCGTGTAGACTGTTCATATATTCCAGCTTTTTATCCCGGTACCGGCGACTGCTTTGCTTCTGTGTTGACAGGCGCCTTGCTTTTGGGAGATTCTTTACCCTTGGCTTTGGATAGGGCCGTGCAATTTGTGACCATGGGCATACGCGCTACTTTTGGACACAATGAACCGCAGCATCATGGTATTTTATTAGAGCGCGTGCTTGATACCTTGCGTGCCCCCATTATGGCAACCAGTTATGAACTTTTAGATGAACAATAATATAGAAAAAAGAATGAGAGAAACACAACATCTTCCCATAGGAATTTTTGATTCCGGTGTGGGCGGCCTCACGGTTTTTAAAGCAATACATGCCACCTTACCCCACGAATCCCTGCTCTATTTGGGTGATACTGCCCGCTTGCCCTATGGAACTAAAAGTCCGGAAACCGTGGCAAGCTATGCTTTGCAAGCTACAAAAAAACTTGTGGAAAAAGGCATAAAAATGTTAGTTATTGCATGTAATACAGCCACGGCAGCGGCTTTACCTGCACTTACAAAAGCCTTTGCACCCTTACCCGTTATCGGCGTTATTGAGCCGGGGGCAGAAGCGGCCATTAAGGCCACGCGTAATGGACATATTGCTGTTATTGCCACCGAAGGCACCATTAAGGGCAAAGCCTATCATTCTGCCATAAAGGCACAACGTCAAGATATTCAGATTACAGGGCAGGCTTGTACACTTTTTGTACACCTTGCTGAAGAAGGCTGGATGGAGGGGGCTTTAGTGGAAGGTGTCGTAGGGCGTTATCTTGAACATATCTTTTTCTCTGCACCCCACACTGTATGCCCAGACACATTATTGCTTGGCTGTACGCACTTTCCCCCATTGCGCGACGCCATTGCGCGTGTTGTAGGGCAAGATGTGTGTATAGTAGATTCCGCCGCCACCACTGCTGTGGCTGTAGAACGCACTCTTAGAGAGCTACATATTTTTTCTGAGGAAAAGAGTGCGCCTGGTTTATGTCATTTTATGACCACCGATGATAAAGAACGTTTTGCAAGAGTGGGCTCTCTTTTCTTAGGATACCCCTTGCAAGCAAATGATGTGGAACATTTAAATTTATAATATAGTTTAAATGTGAATTGTAATTTTTAGCGTATTATAACAGAGAGATAAGGGTTTATGATATACACTCCTCTTTCCATGATTGCCGGTCCCACTCATGTGCCAGCAAAGATTCGTCAAGTACTTTCTCTTGATTATGGCACCAATGAAGAAGATTTTTTACCTTTATATACAGCTACCAACACGCTTTTAGCACAAGTTATGGGTACAGAGCACGACGCCATCACCATGACAGGTGAGGGTATGCTCGCTTTGTGGGCCGGCCTTAAAAGCTGTTTGCACCCCAAGGATAGAGTGCTTTCCATAGGTACCGGTGTTTTTGGCGACGGTATCGGAGATATGGCGGCAGGTATGGGTTGTGAGGTGCAAAAAATTTCTTTTGCCTACAATACTACTATTCATGACCTTGAGCGCATAGAGGCAGCCATTAAAGAGTTTAAACCGCATATGATCACTGCTGTGCATTGCGAGACCCCTTCAGGTACCTTAAACCCCTTGGCAGAGCTTGGCGCTTTAAAGCAAAAATACGGAGTGCCTCTTTTTTACGTGGATGCTGTTTCCAGCCTTGGCGGCACACCTGTATGTATGGACGCTTGGCACATTGATATTTTACTTGGCGGCTCACAAAAATGTTTCTCTGCTCCGCCAAACATAAGTATTCTTGGGCTCAGCCCCGCCGCGTGGGAAAAAGCTCATCAGGTGAATTATGCTGGCTATGATGCGTTATTGCCTTGGCAACATGTGCTGAAAGAGAATCTTTGCCCTTATACGCCATATCCTCATGGTGTGGCTGCATTGCACGCGGCATTACAAGATATTTTTGCCGAAGGTTTAGAAAATGTTTTTGCAAGGCACGAGCGTGCCGCCAATGTATGCCGTGAAGGTTTGCAGGCGTTGGGCATAGAGTTATGGACCGATGCGCAAGCTATTAATTCCCCTACCGTAACGGCTGCCCTTATTCCACAAGGGTTTACATGGCAGCAATGGCAAGAGTCTCTTGCATATCAAGGGCTTGGCGTCGCAGGTTCTTTTGGCCCCATGCAGGGCAAGGTTTTCCGCATAGGCCATATGGGCAGTCAAGCTCATGTGCACCTTGTGGAACAAAGTCTTACTATACTAGCTAAGGTTTTGCGCGCTGCTAAGGGCTAAAAGTAAAGACTGGCTAATTTTTCTTGAGGGGGGGAAGGGACACTTTTTCTAACGCCAAAAAGTGCCCCTTCCCCCCCTTAAACTCCCCCCATCCCCTCAAAACGCGCTTTGGGGGAAACTTTTCCACCGCAAGCAAAAGTTTCCCCCAGAAAAAGTCATTCAGCAACGTTTCTTCAGTAAAGCCAGCCCATGTAGCGCAATAGCGCCACCATACCCATGGCACACGCTATGGTACCAAAAAAAGATTTGCTATACCATGCTAAAAGTAAAGAAGGTATGGCTGCCAATAAGTAGGTATTATCAAAGCTTAGAAAAAGTTGCGTATTGCCGCCGCTCTCAGTGCGGGTGAGCACATCAGGAAAGAGCAAGGCTGCCATCACGGCCACAGGCACGTAAGAAAGCCACTTTAAAGAGAGTTTGGGCAGGCTTTCCACAGAAAGGTACATCAGTGGCAATATGCGTGGTATGGCTGTAACAAGGGCACAACCTGCAATGGTAAGAATGAGTTCGGTATTCATGAGGTCTTCTTATTTTTAGTGCGTAAAGTAGAAAGTAAAAGGCCTAAAGTTGCAGCGATGACAGTGGCTAAGATAACATTCCATTGTCCAAGACCAGAGAGCTTCAAAGCAATGGAGGTAAGGCCGGAAAATACGCCTACCAATACATGCAAGCGTGTTTGGCATTGAGGGATAAATAAGGCTAGAAACATGGCAGTGAGGGCATAGTCAAGCCCCAGAGGGCGAACATCTTCAATGAGTGTACCAAAATACACACCTATAATAGTGCCTAAGACCCAAGAAAATTGCGCGGTACTATTGCACGTATAAAGCGTTGTCAAAGAAAGCCGCCAGCCTTTTTGAAAGGCTGTGGAATGAACACCAAATGTTTCATCTGTTAATTGTAGACCTAAAAGACAACGCTGCCAACGCTTGGCACTTTGAGTGTAGGTAGCTAATGAAGCTGACATGAGTAAGTGCCGTAAGTTGATTACAAAGACGGTAAGAATAACGGAAGCAGCACCCACGCCGGCGCCCCAAAGAGAAGCCGCGACAAATTGACCAGAACCAGCAAAAATAAAAATGGACATGGCAATGGTAAGGCTTGGGGGAATATCGTTTTTAACAGCAAGAACGCCAAAGGCAAAAGCCACCGGCACATAACCAAGAACAATGGGAAGGGCTCGTTTAATGCCTTCTATGGCGGAAAAAGAAAATGATTGCATAGACATCTTGTATAGTTTTTTGCGCTCTTCTTCAAGAAATATCATAGTAACACTTCTACATAATGTTTTGTGTGGAAACTCTTTATATTGCAATGGTTGAAACGTTGACGTTAGTCAATGCGACTAGAAATTAAGAAGAGGCGAAGCTTTGCACAGCACAATTCTTAAAAAAGAAAATTTTATATTTATGAGCGTTTATATAAAGATGATTGTGTAGAAGGCTCTAAAGGTGAAAAGTAAAATCCCCTACATCATACACAGCGTGATGTAGGGGGAGTATAAGATATTGCTAGTAAAAAAATGCTAGCAAGGTATTTTAGAAACCGAAGCGCAGACCAATGCTAAATTCATGGGCACTAACGTCCATATTCATATCATCACCGTGAAACTCAGTGGTCACCTCTCCAAGGTTTAGGTAGCGATAGCCCACATCTGCAGTAACATTGTCAGACAAAGCAATACCTACACCGGCACCTGCTTGCCATGCAAAAACGGTATTGTCTATTTGACGGCTAATGGAGTTAATTTGATAATGCCCATTAACAAAGCCCATACCAATACCGCCGCCCACATAAGGAGTAACAATACTTTCATTGTAGAAATCATAATAAGCAGAGGCCATGACGGTGTGTATATTGTACTCTATTTCACTGTTGTGTCCAAGAGCGCTTACTTCATTTTCGCCAAAGAAAGCTGTGCGTACAGAATATTCCAGTTCAGTACGAATGGGAGTTTCGGATTGTTGGTAAAAGTCAAAACCTACGAGCAAACCTGCGCCAAAAGTATTACTTTCAGCGGAGCCGGAAAGCTGACCGCCACCCCATTGGGTTTGGTAAGAGTCAAATATTTTAACACCACCGTAAACGCCGTTAAGACCTTCTGCCAATGCTGCTGTTGCCATAGATGAAATGAGAATTGCGCTCAAAATTATTTTTGCTAACATAATGTCCTCCAATATGTCCTTTTGCATTAAAGAATGCGTTCCAGAATTTCCTTATACATTATGTACCTCTATGCGTAAAGAAAAATATGAATTTGTAAAAGTATGTAGCAATATATGTGCCTAAATGGGATTACAGCATATTCTAGGTGTCTTAAAAAAAATCTAGATTTTATCTAATGGGGGAGTGATTTTTTTATGCAAAAAAAATCTTCTCAAATAAAAATTTAAGAAGATTTTTTTGGGGAAAACTGGGCTGCGCCTGAAAGAAATGAGCGCGCACTGTTATGGGGCAACTAAGACTTAGACGCTTCTAATTCCGCAAAGGCTTTTTCTGCCATAATCTTGGTTTTGGGCATTTCTTCGATAGTAATGTCTAATGCAGTTTGTACATCTTTCTCTGAATGGGCGGCTGAGAGGAAGAAACGTAAACGCGCCGTACCCTCTTTAACAGCAGGAAAGGTAATGGGCATGGCATAGATGCCACGTTTAAAAATATTGCTGGCTAAAAGGCCTGCTGTAATGGAGTTGCCTACAATAACAGGTACGTTGGCATAACCTTGAGCAACGCCGGTATCTAAACCTAGTTTCTGTGCATAGTCTAAAAAGTATTTGCTGATATGTTGCAACTTTTGCACGCGCTCAGGCTCACGAAGAATGAGCTCAAGGGCTTTTTGACAGGCTGCTGCCAATACAGGAGACATGCCTACGCTAAAGACAAAGCCAGAAGAGCCGTATTTGAGCGCCTCAATAAGTTCTTTACTGCCGGCAATAAAACCACCGCACCCACAGAGAGATTTACTCAATGTGCTCATCCACATGTCTACATCGCGGGGGTTAATACCAAAATGTTCGCGTGCACCGCGACCTGTGGTGCCAAGGGTGCCAAGAGAGTGGGCTTCATCCACAAGTAACATGCAATTGTAGCGTTTTTTTAATTCAATAAGGCGCGGTAAATCTGGAATATTTCCGTCCATGCTAAATAAGCCTTCAGTAACAATGACGGCTTTACGGTATTCGTGGCGTTTTTCTTTAAGAATAACCTCTAAGGCATCGGCATCGTTATGCGCATAAGAAACGCGAGTGGAGCCGGCTAGCTTAGCCCCTTGCATGAGGGAATTGTGCGCCAAATTGTCATGTAAAATAAGGTCGCCTTTGCCAAATAAAAAACCAAGGGTAGACACGTTGGTTGCATGGCCACTTACATAGACAATGCTGTCTTCCACTTCATAAAAATCTGCAATGGCCTTTTCAAAGGATATATGCGGTGGGCGCTCGCCACCCACAAGGCGACTTGCGCCAGCGGAAGTACCATATTTTTGAGCAGCGTCTAATACGGCAGCTGTAATTTCTGGGTGCCCGTTTAAGTCAAGGTAGTCATAGGTGGAGAAATTAAGATATTCTTTTCCTTTAATACTTGTTGTGGCTTTGGCTAGGCCATCGTGACAAGCAAATAAAGGATTTTCTAAGCCAATTTGGTTACCAATAGCTACAAGGCGTTCAAAAGATAGCTTGTTGCGGCTGTTATTGAACCCCATAGAACCGTGCTCCATCGAATTTTTTTCTTGGTCTACGTGGGACGAATCTAGTGTACTGGTGTTCAAATCATGCTCTTTATTCATGCCGTCTCCTGAAAAATAAAATGACAATATATTAAAATATATCATAAAATGTTGAATTGTCGTAACTGTTTTGGCAAAAACCCGTAACGAACGATATGCTTTACTATAAAAAGTTTTGCTTTGCAAGGTATTATGTATGTCATTTGTGAGGTTGATAAGAAAATGATGAGAAAGTCTATAGGTTTTCTAGACAGGCAGGGCAAAGTAGTTTAGGCTTTGCCGTCGAGCGCTGTTGCTTAGTTTTGAAATCGATGGAAATATATGCAAAAAAAACACTTTGTAAGTTCAGATACTCAGGATGTAAAAAAAACATGTCAAGAATGTGACGTGCCGCCAGAATATACGCACCTTTCACAGGAGTATGCGCATAATGGTGTGTACTATGCTCATGTAAGCCATGCTGGACAAAGCTTTAGAGTGGGGGCTACAACACCGCATTGGCGTAAGGAACTCACAAATCTAACGCCAGACATAAAAGATTTTTTTGAATCAAAAGAACAAGGATTGTGGCTTGCACCACAGCAAAACATAGAACTATGCTCACAAGCGCCCAAGGTTGCTATTACCTGTAGTGGTGTTGGTGCCATACGTCCCGGTATGGGCCGTGCCTTGTACGATACCTTTCCTGCTGTTCGTGAAGCTATGGAGCGTTTGGACGCTGTGGCGGAATGGGACGTATTGTCTTTGCTGGATGAAACGGACATGGAAAAGATTCAGCGTTTTCGCTGGCAATTACCTTATCTTTTTTTCTTAGAATACGCTCAGGCTTATCATTTGCAAACCTTGGGTTTTGCTCCGCACGTTTTTTCAGGTCATAGTCTTGGGGAGCTTATATCCTTGTGCTTGGCAGGAATATTTTCACCGGAAGAAGGCTGGTTAGCCATGGAAACACGTGCAAAGCTCATGGATAATCTGGAAAATGACCCCAGTTATGATATGGGAATGATGGCTGTGTATGCCCCTTTAGAAACTGTACAAGAGGTACTGCAACTTTTTCCTGAACTACATATTTCTAATCATAATTCTCCCAGCCAGTGCCTTGTGGGTGGGAAGAAAGAATATCTTAGTGAAGCCCGTAAGGTTTTTCGAAAGCAAAAACGTCCTGCTATGATATTACCTATCAATATGGCTTTTCATCATCCGCATATGCGTTCATTGCGAGAAACCTCTTTAGATTCATTGCGTAAATTTTCTTTAATGGAACAACAAAACCCTGTAATGAGCAATGTAACGGCTGGTGTTTATCCCAAAGATAAAGAAGGAATTTGTCAGTACATTGTTGATTTAGATGAAAATACTGTTCGTTGGGTAGATTGTGTACATGCCATGTGGCATACCCATGGTGTGCGGCACTTTGTGGAGTTGGGTTCTGGCGATGTAGTGACAAATCTTACCAAAGAAATTATGCCTCAAGCTGTGTGTCTTGCTGTGGCAGAGAAAAATGATGAAGTGGGTGGCATGCGTGCGGCCATGGCGCAATTGTATGCTTTGGGGCACTTACCCTTGAAGAAAATTGTGGCTGTGTCTAGCCTCTATAATGATGTATCTTTTCCAGAAGCTGAGGAGCAAAGCGAAGGAAACACGACGGTAGACGAAAATGATTTGGGGCTGACCGCCAAGGGCGGAGCCGAATATGTTGCAGGGCAGAGCGCAGAAAATGTTGCACTTCCCTCTTATGTTCAAGATATTATTCCTATTTTAGCAGAAAATACCGGCATAGTTGCTCAGGATATTCGCGCCCATATGGACTTACGGCACGATTTGGGCGTTAGATCGGTGCGTTTTCCTGCCATGCTATACGCTTTTGAACAAAAATTTGGCATACAAGTGCAATTTGAAGATGTAATGCATGTATCCACGGTACAAGATTTAGCCAAAGTTGTCTTAGGTTTGCGCCAACGTGCAGAAGGAGATGCTCCTTCTGCAATACTTCAAGCGGAGTACGCTTCTGATAGAAGTTCTGCTATACCTTCTAGTAAGCACTCTTCGCTGTTGGAAGAACTGCTTTTTATGCAAAGTCCTGCTTACATGAGGCAAGCAGGGAAAGAGTTTTTATCTGAAGGAAAACAAATCCATGCTACATTTTTACTTGTGGTGGGAGGGCAAGAACTTTCCTTAGCACAAGAAACTGAAGGCAAGGCTTTTCCTTTGTGGGCAAAAAATAGCATTGCGGCGCTACCTTTATTGCAAGATGCTTCTGTGATCCCTCAAACTCTTGTTTTCATGGAAGGCTTATTTTTAGAAGATATGCCGGAATTTTGTTTTCAGTTAGAAAAAGTACGTGATAAAAAGCAAGCTCTTTGTGCATGGGCGGCTTTAGCGCAGCTCAATGAGAAGTTTTGGGCAAAAGCTCAAGCTAAATATACAGTATACCCAGTGCAGCGTCACTTTTCCCCATATCAAAACTTTCTCTCCTTGGAGCAACAGGGAAAAAAGAATATAGCTGCCAATGAGGCTATACATTCGATATACAGCGCTGTGCAGGGAGGTTTTTCTTGGTTACAGCCTTGTGGCTTGGATGGGTTGTCTTTGCAAGAGATACCGTATTGCACAGAAAATTGTGTGGGTGGAGTAACTCGCGAAATATATGGCTATGTACAGGGTGTGAAGCCCAGCGAGTTAAAGGCTCCTTTGCAAGACGCTCCTTTAGTAAGGTGTACTCTCTATATGCGCATGATAACAGACAATGGACGAAGAATTGATCGTGCTCAAAAATGGGCAACGGCGCAGGTGCTTTTGCAAGAATGCGGTACGCAAGAGGCTCTACGTCCTTTATGGCAAGAACAAGAAGAGAAAAATTTTTACCATCAAAGTAAAGAGTTTGCCAAGGAAGAAGGCTTGTGGCATAGTCCCCCGAGTAACCTCGGTCATGCCTTGGCACACTGTGTACACTATGTACAAAATGTTGCTCAAGAAAATGCATTAACATCTAAAAATATTGATGAAAATATATGTGTTGCTCATGTCGGTAGCATGGAATCCATTGCGCGAATACGGCATAGGGCAGATGTAACAAAAAATGTGCATGAGTCTGTGCGCAGTTGTTGGCGTTTATATTCAGAGGAAGCAGGTAAAGCCTTGATGGCTGATGTGCACATATATGACGCACAAAATGTTTTGCTTGTAACTTTAGAAAAAATAAGCTTTGCAAAAAAATAGCAGATAAGGAAAAGAATTATGTTTTTCATGGATAAAAAGCGGCACATGTGTGAGCAAAAAAAGAAATATAAAGCTGTGACGCAAATTTTCTTTTTGGCGCTTCCTTTATGCATGCTTAGTCTGGCGGGTATTTTGGGGTGTGCTTCATCCAAAGGCGGTATTAAATCACCAGAATTGCCACCTAGGCACTGGTTGGAAGAAAGCCCTGGAGTGCCCATTGAAAAGAAAACAAAATTACAATCTGCGGTGCCAAACCTTTATAATTCGCAAAAATCCTTTTCCTTTGAAGACTGCGTGTATTTAGCCATTCAGCAATCGCCTTCTTTGGTAAACTCTGCGGTGGACATTGAAATTAAAAAGCTAGATTTGACCAGTGCTGTATGGGAATATTTGCCAGAGCCTAGAATGTCTGTGCGTGTATCTTCTAATATAACAAGGTACAACGAAAGTATTTCCGACAAGCCGAGCAATTATGGTGAAACCAACACAGAAATTGGTTTCTATGCTGCCTTCCCCAATCCTATTTCTACATACTTTAATCACCAAGCGCGTAAGGCTTTGCTTAATCTTGCCGTTACCACGCACAGAAAAGCTATGGGAGTGACCATTCTTGATATTGCTGAAATTTATCAACGCTTAGAGGCGCAAAGAAAAATTTTAGAAATTCAAGGCGAGCTTATTCCGCTTACAGAAAAAGTCACAACTTTTTGGAAAAAATTAGAGGCAGTGGAAGGGAGCCAAGGGGTAGCCTTAAACTTAGCACAACAGCAGCAACGTGAAGCAGCTTTAAAACTGGAGCGCGCAAAAATTGAAGATACCATGTTGCGCACACGTCTAAAGATTTTGTCAGGGGTTGACCCTTTACAAAAGCTGAATGTGGCAACCAAGGATGCAGCCGACGTGTTTAAAGGTTTTGATGGCGCTTCTTTAAAATGGGAAGACCGCTGGGCTAGCAATGAAAACTCTATATTGCTACGTGGCCAAGTAAAGTTAATGGATTATAATATTATGGTAGCATGGGCAAAGTATGTGCCTAATGTGACTTTATCTGTGAATCAATATCCGCCCAGTGGGCAATCTCAGCCAAATAATGGCGTTGAAGACAGTTTTGTGCATGTGAATATTGATTTCCCTCTCATAGACTGGGGGCGTAGATACCGCGGTGTGCAAAAGGCGCGTATGAGTAAAGCGCAAGCATATCAAAAACAAGCTCAAGCTCGCACACAATATTCTCATATGTGGACTGAGGCGCAACAAGAAGTGCATTTAGCAGCAACCTCTTTAAAAATTGCTAAAACCAGTTTAGAAGTTGCTAAGATGCAAGAAACTGAAGCACGCATTAAGTTTAAAGAAGGTTTGAGTCAGTACCCTAAGTTGGCTAGTACACAAGAAGCCTATATTGAAGCCCGTATTGCATATGTGCAAGCAGAGCTTAATTATAAATTGGCACAACTACGTTGGATGGACGTGGCTGGCGTTTTAAAAGAGCGCTTCATCGGAAAGCCTAAACTGGAGGTTATTTAAGATGCAACGTTCCATAAAAAAATACTCATTTTGTTTTGTTGTTTTTTTTGCCATGCTCGGGCTGCACTCTTTTGCATGGCAGGCCGCTGCCGCCACTGGGGAGCAAGCTAAATCCACCATTTTAAGTGGAAAAATTGTTAGCGCTGTTACACGAGCAAAAGCTGTCCCCTTTGCAGGCATTATTACAGAAATTCTTGTAAAGCCCGGGCAACAGGTGCAAGAAGGGGATGTGCTGATGAAGTATTCCCTTATTGAAAAAGCACAAAGAGCTTTAGAAAAAGAAATGCTTATAGGATCCAATACGGAAGGAACAGTAGCGCAAATTTTATCTTTACAGGGGCAATTAAACGCATTGCGTGCGCAAAGCAATACAGCTCGTCAACTGGCATCAGCGGGGCTTGGTTCTAATCAAGCTTCTGCACGCAGTGCTTCTGAAGTTGCCCTTTTGGAGCAGCGTTTAACGCTATCGCGTCAAACTTTACATAAGCAAGAAGAGAATTTTAAGCGACGCCTCGATGAATTAAGCGAATATTATGGTGTGCCCATAACACCAAGTAAGCCTTTACCTAAAGAGCTTATGCTGAAAGCGCCCATGGCAGGGCATATTCTTTCTGTGGCGGCCACTGCACAACCAGGGGCTGTAATTCCTGCGCATAATGCCCCTATCTTAGTGGGAAAAATGAATCCTATGCGCATTCAAGTGCAAGTTTTTGAAGGTGAGCTGTCTCGTATTAAGGTGGGTGACAGTGCCACCGTTACAATTCCTTCTTTGAAAGATAAAGTTTTTAAGGCTTCTGTGGCACAAATTTCTTGGACAAGCTCAGATCTTTCTGTGGCTGCAGCGTCTTACTTTACTGTGGAGCTTACCATACCTAATCCCGATTTAGAATTGAAACCAGGGTTTAAAGCCATTGTGCAATTTGGTGGCTAACAGAATACTGTGAAAAAATTATGCGTATGTATAAAAAAGCTTTAACGAAATAAATAAAGCAATCAGTAAGGATTTTTTATAAGAGCCAGTTAGGGGGACTATGGTAAAGCTTAAAAGCATACCTCAGCGTTTTGGTTATGCGCTTGGTGGGCAATGGTCACGTGATGTAATTTGGACTATATTCACCATTGTTTTAGCAAGGCACAGCGCAGCCATGCTTGGGCAGGTTATGTTGGCTTTGTCCTTTGGCTATATTGTACGTCAAGTGGCCGATGAAGGTTTAAACCACTTTCTCATCTTTTCTTTTGCCCGTCGTGAAACGCGCCCCACAAAATTATTGGGTGAAATCACATGGTTAAAGCTGGCTTTGCTAAGTATAGCATTAACTGTTACGTGGCTTTATACCGTATGGCAAGACTATACACCCGAACTACGCTTTACCGTTATGGCTATAGCGGGTGGCTTAGGTTTTGAGGCTATAGTTAATTCTTTCTTTGCCTTATGCGAGGCGCGTGGACGGCAAGATGTGGAAATGCGCATTCGTGTACCGTCTAGCATCTTGGGTATTGGCACGGGCATTGTGCTTGTGCTTTTGGATGCGCCTGTTATCTATATAGCGCTTTATAAGCCAATAGAAACATTCATTCTTTTAATAATATCTTTAAAGGCTCTTGGGCGTAACCCTCTTAAAAAGCTTGATGTGCAGATGCTTAAGCTTATTTGGGAGCAATGGCGCAAAGGGCTTGTCTTTACAGCTATTTCTGCATGTGGTATTTTTTATAATAAGCTGAATGTCTTTTTTCTAAAAAAGTATGGCGGCGATTCTGCCGTAGGGGCTTACAGTGTTGCTTGGGAAATTGTGGATGGCCTTTCCATTCTTATTTCTACAGTGCTACTTGCCAAAGTGCTTTTTCCTGAATTAGCTAGACTTTGGGATAGCGACCGCCCGGCATTTCAAAAGCTTGCCGGTCAAACAACCAGAACTCTTTGGGCCGCGTGTTTGCCTGTTATCTATATTATTTGCGTGGAAAGTGATAGAATTTTAACCTTTATCTATGGTGACCAATACGCCATGGCTGTCACCGCACAACAAATTTTGGCACCGTGCATTGCCACAGCCTTTTTGCATAATTTAGCCGCTTATGCCATGATGAGTATGCAAAAGCAAAAATTGCTCTTGGTTTTTTATGTTTCCGGCCTCATAGTTAATGTTATTTTGTGTGCCTATTTAACGACATGGATGCCACTTGAGGGAGCTTCATTGGCCATTATGCTTACTAAAGTATGGGTAGCCATAGGTACGGTTTCTTATTTTCAATATGCCGCAAGGCCCATGCTTTTACGCCATTGGGCGGCTGTAGTGGCTGTTCCTTTATTGGCCTTCGGCCTATGGTGGGGGCTTACGCCTTACGTGCATCGTTTAATAGCTGAGGTAGTAGGCCTAGTACCGCTCTTAATTTTACTTTGGCTTTGGAGACCACCAGCACCTTTTGAGAAAAAAGCGCAATAGATTTAGCATAAGGAGGTAGGTATGTGGCCTTATAAGCAAATTCTATGTATATTTTGTTGTATCTTTTTTCTGCATGCCTGTGAGTCTAAGCCACAATTAAGAGATACTGCACAAGATGTTCTAGACGAGCATAGCCAGCTTTCCCTAACTTTAAGGCCGGACTTTAGCTGGTCGGCTTTTTTACGTTTTTGGCACAGAGGGGCGGATCCTCGCGTGAATATTGAAAAGGCTAAGGCTGTGGAAAATGGTTACTATCTAGAATATAGCCATGGCGTAAGCCTTTTTGTGCATATGAAAAATGAGCTTGTGAGTGGTGTGAGTGTCTCTTTTTTGGCTCGCCCTGAAAACAATGACGGCGGTCAGCAATTTATGCGGCTTATGCAACACATGCAACTGCAAGGCACTTTTCGCTGGACAAAAGAGCAACGTCAACATCTTTTTATGTACTACGACAAAATGACGCAGGAAAAGAAAGAATTTATTTATAAAAATTCTTACTTTTTACGCGATTATGCCGCTCCGGTATGGACATTTCATTGGATTTTTGTGCAAGATGTAGCTTCTGTATTCTTGGCGCCATAATAGCATGCGAAAAAATAAGAGAAAAAATTCTCACGGGGCATGGATTTATTCGTCCATGCCCCCATGAAAAAATATAACTGTTGCGGCAGAATATTTTTCCAATCATTGCCATAAATTGTGTCTACAAAAACATATTAGCAAAATTTTAGTTTTATTTGCTAGCCATTGGCAGCTTTAAGCATTTCTTCCACCATGCATAAAGTGGGTGTGGCTTCTGCATCAAGGCCACAAAGTTGACGAACAGCCAACATCAACATATTAAATTCTAAAGTCATTTCTGTATTGCCATTGTAAATAACACAATAGTCGCCTTGCACAGACAGTCTGTAAGCATGGCGCATACGTTCAGGGCCATTGCCACGCACGATATAGTATACTTGTTCTTTATTGTCTGTAACATAAAGTTTTTGACGGGTAAGTGTAGAGCTTTCTTCGTCAAACCAAGAGGACTCTGCAAAAAGACGTCCGGTAAATACTATGTCTGGGCCATTGTCGTGTTTCAGGCAAACATTTTCCATAGACTGTTGGGCGGTACCTTCTTCGCGCATAATAATTCTCCTCTGTATCGATAGTAAATTTTTTTACCAAGGTTTTTGGGTAGGTAAAAATCTTATTAATAGGTTAAAGATTGTCTAAAGAAATTTTCGTTTTTCATGGCAAGACCTTAAAAAAAGTCTAGACATTTCGCTGTACTCGATAACTTTTTATACCACTGCAGCACCTTTACTGTCAAGAAAAGCCTATAAGAAAAGCAAGGAGTCCTGAGCGCTGTTAAAAAAATGAGTAGTAAATTTCTGCCTTGAAGGTGCTTTTTTAGTAGCTTGATAAAATAAAAATAAATAAAAAATACTGTTATGACGCCATGTAAGCGAAATTAGCGAAAGTTTAAGGGGGTAAACTAGAAAATTTTAATCTTAACAAATGGTTATCGTTTTTTTTGAAAGGAACTTTTAAGAGGTTTTATGAAGAGCAAAAAGGCGTATTGATAAAATTTCCAATAGCATGTGTCACAAAGGAGCTTTACATAAAATTTTCTTTGTACTATGGATGAGTAAACCACTTACAGGAGCGCTGTATTATGTCAGAAAATATTGCAAGTGTAAGACAGGCCCTACGGCAAGTTCCATCGCAGGTAAAGCAAGGCAACAGTGCCGCCGCTGCACAAGCCATTCAAAATGCCTTAAAAACCATGCGTACCAATTTATTAAAACCCGAACGAAAAGAACTTACTGAATTGCTAGATAATGCTGTTTTAAGCTTATCTACTGATCCAGGAGTAAAGAAAGTTTTCCCTCTTTCCCTCAAATATATTCCCGGCGAAGAAGTCTTGTTGGGGCAAAATATGGCGCAGTTGCAAAATTGTTTTGCAGAGCAAGCGCAACAAGAAGCTGAAGAAGCAAAGCGCCAAGCAGACGAAAAGAAAAAGCAGCGTCTTGAAAAAGGGAGAGCCGAGCTTGCTACCAATGTAGAAAAAGGCCGCGCTACCTTGATTTCTCTGGGGAGAGATTTTCCACAGGATGCTGAACTGTTGGGGCATATTGGGGAAGCTTTTTTGAAGGCTAAGCTCTATGATGAAGCTGTGTCTTTCTTAACAGAAGCCTTAGATTTGCGCGATGATATTTTACCTTTATATAACTCTATAGGCATAGCCTTGCGTGAATTAAGGCGTTTTCCCTTGGCAGAAACCTACTATTTGCGCGCATCGAAATATTTACGCAATGACCCTAATTTATATTTTAATATTTCCAGATTATACTTAGAATGGAATAAATTAGATAAAGCACGTCAATCGGCATTGGTGGCGCTGAAGCTAGATTCGGATTTCACGCATGCACAAAAGTTGCTTGTGCATATTGATAAAAAAATTGCTGAAGCTGAGTAGCCCATTGAAAAAATAGATTTTGTTGCTGTGTTTTATACTATGTATAGCAGAAAGCTTTTTTGCTTGGTTTATCGCGTATGTTTTTTTAAGCAATCTGTCTTATATTGCCTGTAACTGGTTGTTAGGACGCAGTCATTTTACTTTTTTGCACGTATAAGGCATAGCAACGAGCCACAGGGTTTGTGGTAGGCATGTTTTCCAAGTATTTACCATGCAAGGGGGTTGCGGGAAACAGTTGTACGGCTACCTTTTTTTGAGGCTGGCTGAGTACATCAAGCGGTCTTTTGTCTAAAGCCAGCTGTACACGCACCGCCGTAAAAAATTCACGCCCCATAAAGGCATTGGCTCTTTCTAAAATGTCCCACTGCATGAAGGAAAGCTCTTGCATGCTCATAGCATCTTCGCCACCCACCAAGAGTACAGAGTTTTTACAGCCCAAAGGCCAAGCCAACGCGGCGATTTCGTCGCCCATAACCATAGGCCAATGTTGCCAAAGGCGCACAAGGTGTACTTTTTCTGCTTGCCCAATGTTTCTCATAAAACGTTCTAGACTAGCGCGGATGCTCACAGGACGACGCCAATATCTTCTCTTCATGTGGGCACTATATGGTATTTTGCCTTTTTTAGAAAGCTTTTGTGAAAAGAGAAAGGTAGCGTATAAAAATTAATAAAAACACAATATTAGATGTTTTTATTGCGAAAAAATCATTGACATAGATATAGCTTTGTGCTCTTTTTCATGAAAATAATGCTTTAACAGGCTGTTGAAAAAGTGCACATTGCTTCGTCAGATTTGTTTTTTGCTCCAGTTACGTATGTCTCTATACGCGCCTTCCGCAAAAAAACTTCGTCTTCCTCGCACTTTACACTTTTTGAACAGCCTGTAGTAACTTTATAAAAATAGACTTTTCTGTAATTTTGAGTTTTTCAACAGGCTGTTAAGCACCAGAGAGGGAATACATGTTATATTTCGAATTTTTCTTTTTATTTTGCATGCTCTATTTAGGGAGCCGCTTCAGTGGCGTGGGCCTAGGGGCCATTGCAGCCTTAGGACTTATGGTGGAGGTTTTTATATTCCGTATGCCTTTGGCAGAACCACCAGTGGCTGTGATGTTGATTATTCTTTCTGTAGTTACTTGTGCCGCTGTATTAGAAGCCGCCGGTGGGTTGAAGTATATGCTACAATTGGCTGAGGGAATTTTGCGGAATAACCCTAAACAAATTACTATTCTTGGCCCTTTTGCCACGTATTTTGTAACTCTTTTACTTGGCACAGGGCATGCCGTGTATTCTATCATGCCTATTATTGGCGATGTAGCCTTAAAAAATAATATTCGCCCTGAGCGCCCTATGGCGGCGGCGTCTGTTGCTTCGCAAATAGGTATATGTGCAAGCCCCATTGCGGCGGTAACGGTATACTACTTAAGTCAATTGGCAGAAATTGACCCTAGTATTAATCTATTAAGTATACTCATGGTTACCATTCCTTCTACTATGGTGGGCGTGCTGTTGGTATGTTTATACAGCTTTAAACGCGGTAAAGAATTGATGGATGACCCCGAATATCAAAGACGTCTTCAAGATCCTAAGTGGAAAAAAATTCTTGAGAGCAAGGCTCCTGCAGCAGAAAGCGAAAAGCTGCCTTCCTCGGCAAAGCTGTCTGTGCTTCTTTTTTTATGTGCTCTTATTTGCATTGTTTTTGTCGCCATGGTGCCTGAGGTGCGTACCATTGGTACGCAAGTGATTCCCATGGATAAAATAATTCAAATGATGATGCTGGCTTTTGCCGGTATCATTCTTGTGGCTACCAAAACCAGTACAGCAAAAATCCCTGAAGGGGTAGTCTTTAAGTCCGGCATGGTGGCCACCATAGCTATTTTTGGTATTGCGTGGATGAGCGACACGTTCTTTCAATACGCCATGCCCACTTTTAAGGCATCCATTACAGGCATGGTGCACGATTACCCTTGGACTTTCGCCTTGGCTTTGGCTGTGGTGTCTATTGTGGTGAATTCTCAGGCTGCCACGGCGCGTATTATGTTGCCTGTAGGGCTAGGTTTGGGTTTGCACCCGTCAGTGCTTATTGGCCTTATTCCAGCTACCTATGCCTACTTCTTTTTTCCTGTATATCCCTCTGATGTGGCCACAGTGAATTTTGATGTAAGCGGCACAACCAAGGTAGGCAAGTGGTATTTTAACCATAGCTTTATGGTTCCCGGCCTTATTGGCGTAAGCTCCGCTTGCACAGTGGGCTATTTGCTGGCAAGTATTATTTTTTAGCAGTGAGTTTAGCTAGTGTCGTCAGGTGCGCCTTTTCGGCTTTTTCTGTGTCAAAGTTTACGAGCTTTTTCGATTTGTATGTTGGTATAGTTTTCTTTAAAGCTCGCTTGTCTTTCTTGATAAATCATGAAAATTCGCAATTTGGCGACACTGCCTCAATATGATGTATCAGCGCTGGTGTACTAATTGTTTTCAAAAACAAATAAAAAGGAGTCTATGAATGTCAACACGTGTAGAACATGATTTTTTAGGTGAGCTTGTTATTCCCAATGATGTGTATTATGGTGTGCAAACCTATCGCGCCATTGACAATTTTTACATTTCACACAGTAAAATCAAAGATATTCCAGAATTTATTCGCGCTTTTGCCTATGTAAAAAAAGCAGCAGCCATGGCTAATAAAGAATTTGGTCTTTTGGATGATGCTATTTTCACTGCTATTTGTGGCGCATGTGACGAAATTATTGACGGCAAATTGCATGACCAATTCCCCACAGATTGCTTTCAGGGCGGCGCAGGTACCTCTTGTAATATGAATGCCAACGAGGTTATTGCCAATAGAGCTTTAGAGCTTATGGGGCATAAAAAAGGTGAATATCAATACTGCCATCCTAACAATCATGTAAACTGCTCTCAGTCTACCAACGATGCCTACCCCACAGCCTTACACCTTGCTTTACATGCCATGCTTGGCAGGCTGATCAATGCTATTCGCTATCTTCATGATGGCTTTATGCTGAAAGGAGAAGAGTTTAGTGATATTGTAAAAATGGGTAGAACTCAATTACAAGACGCAGTGCCTATGACATTAGGTATGGAATTTACCGCCTATGCCACCACTTTAGAAGTGGAAGTAGGGCGCCTTGAATATGCGGCTTCTTGCTTGCTAGAGGTAAATATGGGTGCCACTGCCATTGGCACTGGCATTTGCTCTCCTCAAGGCTATGCGCCCTTATGCGTACAAAAATTAAAGGAAGTCAGCGGGCTTAATGTAAAGCTTTCATCAAATCTTATTGAGGCCACATGGGATACAGGTGTCTATGTTTTCGTGTCTGCTGCCATTAAAAGCGCCGCAGTGAAAATTTCCAAAATATGTAACGACCTGCGTCTCCTTTCTTCAGGGCCACGTTGCGGCCTTAATGAAATTAATTTGCCGCAATTACAGCCCGGCTCATCCATTATGCCCGGAAAGGTGAATCCTGTCATACCTGAAGTGGTAAACCAAGTGTGCTTTGACGTTATGGGGAAAGACCTAACCGTAACCCTTGCTTCCGAAGCAGGACAGTTAGAGTTAAACGTTATGGAACCGGTTATTGCACACTGCCTCTTTGACGGCTTGAACAGATTGCGCCGTGCTGTGCGTACTTTGCAAGATAAATGCGTAGATGGCATTACCGCCAATAGAGATGTATGCCGCTCTCTTGTGGAAAATAGCATAGGCATTGTTACAGCCTTAAATCCGCATATCGGCTATGAAGCGTCGGCTTCTGTGGCAAGAGAAGCTTTAGAAAAAAATGCTTCTGTTTATGATTTGGTACTAGAACGCAAGTTGCTTAGCAAGGAACAGCTAGACGAAATTCTGTCACCTGAGGCTATGCTACACCCCAGAGAAGCATAAGTTGGTTTTTTATTGAGGGGGGAAGGGGTGCTTTTGCTAGCGCCAAAAAGTACCCCATCCCCTCAAACTCCCCCCATCCCCTCAAAACGCGCTCGAAAAAATAAGAGTCTAATATTTGTCAAACAAAAGTGTTGGGCAATAGTATCACTTTTTACAATATGGGCAATAAGCGTGTTTTGAAGGGAATCTGGGGGAGGCTTTTTGATAGTTTTCAAATTACAATCCACCGCAAGCAAAAGTTTCCTCCAGAAAAAGCACTCGTCAGCGTTTCCTCAGTAATATTTCTTCTTTAATACTTCAGAAATAATAGAAAGAATCGGCAATTCCAATAAAGGCCCCACAATGAGCGAGAGTGCAATAAGGGGTTCTGTGGAAAAGGCGGTAACAGCTATGGCTAAAGCCAGTGGCGAATTTCGTGCTAATGTTGTAAAGTGTAAAGAAATTAGGTCTTTGTTATTGAATTTTAGATGGTTTCCTACTATTTGAACAAAAAAATAGGTGATGATGAAAAAGCAAATGAGGGGAATAAAAAGCTTCAAAAATAAAATATGATTTGTCACTACATTTTCGCCTTCAGAAGCAAACATGACCAGTACTGCTAAGCAAAGGAAGATAAGCTGTAGATTTTCGCTTTTTTCTGCTAAAAATGTTTGCGCTTTAGGTCTTTTTAGCAAGATTTTTTTGGCAATCATGGCACAAATAAAAGGAATAAGTAAAACGATGGCAATGCTTTGTAAAATGGTTGCAAATTCTATATTCACAGAGCTTTTGAAAAAGAGTAATAAATATATTGGCAGAAGAGCTACTTGTAATAATAAGTTTATGGGTAAAATATACATGTTTAATTCAACATTGCCGCCAGTCAATTTTGTAAACATAAGATACCAATCGGTACAAGGTGTTACAAGTAACATCATAAGTCCTATTCGAATTGCCATGGAGTCTTCGAAGAAGATAATTCCCAAAAAGTACGCAACGATTGGCGTAAAGACAAAGTTTATTAAAATACTGGAAAGGGTATATTTTATGTTTGAAAATGACTTCTTTAATTGCTGCATATCCACAGATAAAAAAACAATAAAAAGTAAAAGAATTAAAAATAGTTCTACTAAGAATATGGGCACTTCACCAAAAGGAGTAAATACTCCAAGGAAAAGTCCTAGCAGTGCAGAGCTTAAAATCAGTACGGGTTGTAGTTTATACATGTTTTGCTCACTAAAATGGCCTTGAAAGTTGAAAAATAAAGTTGTAAACAGGTAACCGCAAAATTGTGCAATTTTCGAGCAAGGAAGTCGAGCTATTTATTCACATTGCCTCCTTGTGCATATTGCTTGGTGCTTTTTTAATGACTTGATAAAGTTTCCGATGATATGTAAACACGCTTTAAAAATAATGGACGCTTTTTTATGACAAAATCAATTATACTTTTTGAAATAACACCCAAGAAAGCTGGGCTAAAAGATCAGTTTGCGCATGTGGAAAAAGTTTTACCTCATGTGGTTAGAGCTCCCGGCTTTATTTCGGCAGAGTCTTTTACAAGTCTTGTTCAGGAAGAAAAATACTGTTTTCTCTGTGTTTTTGAAAGTGATGAGAGCGCTAGACAATGTCGCGACGCTACAGAGCAGATATCTGAGCAAAATGGGAGGCAAGAAAATTTATTTGAAAATTATACCATAACTGTAGGGTCTGTTGTGCGGCAATATACACACGAAGACAGAAATAACGCGCCACAAGATTCTAACGATTTTTTAGTGTTTTAATCAAATTTTAGGGGGAATTATGACCGGTTTTGCCATATACGAAACAAAAATGGGTTTTTTCAAAGTAGCCTATGAAGATGGTTATATTATCTATTTGAAAAAACTACACACTACGAGCATAGATGATTTCGGAATGAAAACCTCACTTACGGATAAAACCTGTGCGCAATTGTGCGAATATTTGGAAGGAAAAAGAAAAACCTTTGATATCCCCTATAAGCTTGAGGGAACAGAATTTCAAAAAAAAGTATGGCATGCTCTTTGCGACATACCTTATGGGCAAGTGCGCAGCTATAAAGATATCGCCATTGCTGTGGGAAATCCTCAGGCCTGTCGCGCCGTGGGCATGGCCAATAATAAAAACCCTATGACTGTCATTGTACCTTGCCATAGAGTTATTGGTGCCTCTGGAAAGTTGGTGGGCTATGCAGGCGGGCTTGAGATGAAACAATATCTTCTAGCCATGGAGGCAAGATTGGTATGAGTAAATATATTGTGCTATTTGAGGTTAAGCCCAGCAAAGAAGGCAAGGTAAAATATTTAGAACTGGCTGCGACGCTGAAACCCATGTTAGAAGGTTTTAAAGGGTTTTTAGGCATGGAACGTTTTCAAAGTCTTATGGATTCAGATAAAGTGCTTTCTATGAATGTGTGGGAAAATGAAACTGCCATGACTGCGTGGAGAAATATGGCCGAGCACAGAATGAGCCAAAAAAGTGGTAAAACAAAACTTTTTGAAAGTTATAAAATAACAGTGCTTTCTGTGGTAGAGTAGTGCTGTATCGAGTGCTTAACAGATTTATCTGAAAAATGTTATTTGCTTTTTTTGACATTAGATTGAAATATTTTAATAAAAAAATGTAAACTTCTTTTTTTATTAAATTGTCAAATAATTAAGCTACAAGAAGAAAATGGCTTGATTTCCCCTCTATGCTACTAATATATACCCATTTTGTTATTTGTTTGAAAAAATAGATAGATATAGAAAATGAACATTGTGCAAAATGAGTTCCACTTCTACACATTTTCGTATGGCGTGATTGACAAATACAATGCATTTGCTAGTATCTGGCTAGCCAGTTTAACGATGGTGTATAATTTTTTTTACATATTGTTAGGTTGCTGGCTAGAAATAAATGGTAATTGTGATTTAAGTTTTTGATGTAATTAGGTTTTGTAAGTTTTTGGGAGTTTGTTGTGCAACAGTATGAATTGGCTAAGATTATTATGGATAATCTTAATTTCACGTGCTATATTACAGACTTAGAAAATGGCGATTTGCTATACATCAATAAGCCTTTCGAAGGTGACTTGGCAAGAATCTTTCATCAAGGAAATAGGCAGGGGAATAAATGCTATAAATTTCTAGATGATTGCAAACGCACCTGCATAAGTTGTCAAAGTATTAATCTTCTTAAAGGTAAAAGAGTTCGTAAAGAAATTTATGATGCCGCTACCAAAAAATATTATACTCAAATAGACACCCTTATTGAGATTAATAATAAAGCTGCAAAACTTGTGGTCATATATGACCCAGCCCTTACCCATGATGATGTAGAGAGTATAGTGCAAAAATTGACCCTCGAAGAAACGTTGGTCTCTTGCGTATACACTCTTGTTGAAGATAGCGAAATTGAAAAAGCTATACATACGCTTTTGAAGATTGTTGCTAATTATTATGGAACCTCCCGCTCCTACGTGTATGAACTTGACCCTAAGCAAGAAATTGTAAGCAAAATACATGAATATAATGCGGAACAATTGTCTACGCATTATGCTCTCAATCAGGGTATACCTGTAGCCGAATTTAGCCCCGTAGTCGAGGTGCTTACAGAAAAAGGTGAATTTGCCTTAGGTGATTTAGAAGAGCTAGATCCTAACAGTGCCCTGTACGCATTTTTTAAACATATACATGTAAACAGCCTTTTGCTTGTTCCTTTTGCTGTAGATGGAAAGCTTACTTATTGCATGGGAGTTGATGCTCCTACAAAAAATGTTTGTGACTTACGTTTACTGCACTCTGTTGTTCTTTTTGTGGTAGATAGAATTAGAAAAAGTAAAATCCATGAACAGTTACTAAATCTTTCCTATTCAGATATACTTACCGGTCTTTGGAATCGCAATAAATATAATGAAAGATTCGAAGAGCTTGCCGAAGCTGAAATAAATGACTTTGGTTATGTATATATTGGCTTAAATCACTTAAGAGATATTAATGAGCTTTATGGCGAAAAATATGGCGATGAAATATTGCAAAAAACGGCAAAATTATTACGGCGCCACTTAGGGACGGATATTTTTCGTATGGCCGGTAATGAATTTGTTGCTTTGTGCCCTCACACGCCCTTAAATATTTTTAACGACATGCTTTTTGCTCTGAAAAGTGAATTAAAAGAACATAAGGACTTCTCCCTTTCTGTGGGGGCATTACACCAAAGTAAAAAGATTGATTTGCGTAAAGGTCTTTCTCAATCTTTTGATATTATGTTTGCTGAAAAACAGAAAACATATAAATCTTGTATGGATAATGGGGTTCAGAGCCGTCAAAACCCTGTGCAAATTGTTTTAGATGAGTTACAATCTGGTTGTTTTACCATTTATTTACAGCCCAAGGTAAATCTGCAAACAGAAGAAATAACCTCTGCTGAAGCATTAGTGCGTAAATTTGATAAAAATGGCAAAATGATTTCCCCTGAGAAATTTATACCCGTTTATGAAAACGAGGGCACCATAAGGCACGTTGATTTCTTTGTTCTTGAAGAAGTATGCAAAATGCTACAGGGGCTCATGAAAAGAGGAAAGGCCTTTAAAGTTTCTGTGAATTTTTCACGGGTTACTTTTCTTTCCACAAATTTATTAGAAGAAGTTGTGGCAACGTGCGCAAAATATGGAATTCCGCATGAGTATATCAAAATAGAAATTACTGAAAGCATTGATAAAATGGATTTCACCTTTTTTGATAAAAAACTTAAGAAAATAAAAAATGCCGGTTTTGAAATTTCATTGGATGACTTTGGTGCTAAATATTCCAACTTGTTAATGCTCACCATGACAGAATTTAGTGAGGTTAAAATAGACAAGGGGCTTATTGACTACATTACGCAAAGTGCGCAAAACAGAGCCTTGGTAAAAAATATCCTCAAAATGATCACAGATTTAGGCACTTCTATTTGTGTGGCAGAAGGTATTGAAACCAAAGAACAAAAAGAAATGATTTTGGATTTTGGTTGCGCCTATGGGCAAGGGTATTATTTTTATCAGCCCATGCCGGTGGAAGAATTTTTATTAGAATATGAAATAAATATTCAGAAGAATTTGCTTGTGAGCGCTGTTAAAAAGCGTAGCCTGATGAATTTTCATCTCAGCTATAATGAAATGTCTTCCATTATTGAAGCTATGCCTTTTTGTATGATTATTCTTGATGAAACAAAAAAAGTGTTGTCTTGTAATCAATGCGCCCTAGACACTTATGGCATAAGCACAAAGGAAGAATTTCTTCCAAGACTCTTTTCTTTATCTCCAGAATATCAGCCTAACGGGGCAAACTCTCTAGAGTTATCCATGGCCTATTTGAATGAGGCGTATATAAAAGGCTATTTATGCTTTCCATGGGTGCATAGAACAAACCAAGGCAAAGAGTTTCTTGCTGAAGTGACGCTGAAAAGGCTTAAAGTAAAAGGCAGTGAAGACGCCCCA
Organism: uncultured Desulfovibrionaceae bacterium; assembly: GCA_964368075.1. Classification (GTDB taxonomy): domain Bacteria; phylum Desulfobacterota; class Desulfovibrionia; order Desulfovibrionales; family Desulfovibrionaceae; genus CAYJAD01. Next base: position 44,597 of record CAYJAD010000004.1, read on the forward strand.
CTGATGGCAGCCTTTGTAAGAGAAATTACGTCTGAAGCTATGAGTAATTCTACTGATTGGACGCAGAGTTATGGTTTTAATAATGATGTTTCTGATAGGGTTCTTATTGCAAACCTCTTGGATCTTTCCAATGAATGGTTATGGACATTTGACTATCAGAGTCAGCAAATGATGTTTTTTGGAGAAGGCTTTGAAATGTATGGCCTTCCTAAGGAAAAATTCACTTTCCCTGATACTTTCCTTGAGAAAAACTTGGTTTATGAAGAAGATTTAGATTACTTTATGACAATATGCGAGAACTTAGCTAAGGGAGAACACGGCCCTTGTGAGTTGCGTTTTAATTTGCCCAATGGTGCAGTACGCTATTTCAAAATAGTGTATAGAGTAATAAAAAATCAAGTAGGGGAAGCCCTTACAGCCGTTGGTAAGGTTATTGATGTTGATAAGCAAAAAACATTTTCCTTGTTTACTAAAATTGATGATTTTACAGGATGCTATAATGAACTAACAACAAAAATGCTCATTGATGAATGCCTTGAAGCAGAGCCTGATCTCTTACACGCCCTCTTTATTGTGGATGTAGGTAAATTTAAAACGCTGAACGGACTGTCTAAATATTCTTTTGACGACAGTGTTTTAGTTAATGTTGCTAGCGGTTTGCTTGCAAGCTTTAGAGAAGAAGATATAGTCGGTCGCGTTGGCAAGAGCATGTTTGCTGTATTTTTGAAAGATACACCGCACAGAGATGTGATTAAGGAAAAAATGAAGCTTGTTGAAAGTATTATGTTGGAAAGCTATGATGATATAAAACAAGAAAAGAGCGCACAAGCCTGTATTGGTCTTGCAATATATTCGCAAGAAAAGAGCACGTGTGAACAATTGTTTAGCGCAGCGCAAAGCGATATATCATAGAGCAGAGACCAGAGCACAATGACTTTTTTGTGCTGTGGTAAAAAAATATACTTTTGCGTAAATCATCATGTGCAGGAGTCTTATATTTGGTTTTAACTAATGGCGCGTTTTGAGGGGAAGGAGCACTTTTTGGCGCTAGCAAAACAGTCCCTTCCCCCCTTAAAAAATCACTTGCTAAAACTCACTTCTATAAGACTGATTTCGCTGCGGGTACCAAATCTGTAAGGCATTTGCCATGGTCCTACAATTTTCCAAAAGCCAACACCTACGCCTGATGTAACAACAGTGTGAAGAGTTTTTATCTTTTTATACCCATAAGCATTGGGAAACTTGGTTTGTAAAATCATATTGTATGGGAAAAACTGCCCTGCATGGGTATGGGCAGAAAGCTGAATGTCTGCCTTATTGTTCAGGCTTTCTGGTATACTTTGAGGATTATGGTCCAGAACAATAATAGGCTCTTTTATAGTAACAGCATTTTCAGCATATAAATCGTTCAAACTTTTTCTTTCGCCTTCTGTATAATCTCTTCTAATATCATCTCTTGCAATAAAGTGTATGGTATCAATTTTTAAAACTTCATCTCTTAAAACTTTTATTTTTAGCTGCTCTAGGTATTTAATATTTTCCTCCACATCATTGCCATAGTATTCATGATTGCCTAAAACGGTGTACGTGCCATAGGTGGAGCGCAATTGCGAAAATACCTGTGCATAATCATCTTTTACTTTTGTATGGCTATTTTGCAAAATATCCCCGCCAAAAATTACAATGTCAGGCTTTTGCTCGTTGATTTTTTCAACCATATCCATAAACAAATTTTTATTAGATGTGGTGGTAAGGTGTAAATCTGCAACAAAAGCTATTTTAAGGCTTTGCAGATTTGATTTTTTAGGTAGGCTAATTTGAGTATGCGTCACCTGAGGATTTCTATAGTTGTAGTAACCAAGACTGCCAATAAAAATCAACGCGATGGGCAGTATAAGGCAAAGATTCTTCTTGGAAATAGGGCAGAGAAAATAATGCACAAGGCTTAGAATGGCGAGAATCATGACCAAATAGTGTACAAAAAATATGTAATTTCCTAAAAAAATGCCATATAATTCATTCTCAGTAATGATGTTTTTTCTAAGCTTGGCTAATGGATAAATGCAAAGTAGCATAACAATGCTGGAAACAAATAATTTTATCATAAAGTCTTTTAATTGTTTTTAGTGGTTTTTGAAAATGAATTTAGTGGTAGAGGCTTGTATTTAAAGATAAAACTTTGCGGTGTGGTGGGGTGTAACGTGTTGGAAAAGTTAAATTTATGTATTTCATATCAAATAATAAAATATTTCAGAAAATTCTGATTTTAACTTTTCCAACAGCGATCAAATTAGTGTCGTCAAGGTGCTATAAAGGCAGAACTTGCTTACCATGCTTTTCATTAATAACTATGGCCGCGGCTTCGTATAATGCAAAGCTTCCGCAAACTATACCTACATAGCCCGCAAAAACATGTATAGCATGGGAGCCGGTAAAGTTTGCTGCTGCAAGCAAGGCAAAAAGAATTGTCAAACTTACAAAAACTAAACGGCCGATAAGTTTACCCTTCCATGTCGCAATGGTTAAGAGTGCTGTAAATATGCCCCACATGGTTAAATACCAAGCCATGGCCACGGGAGTTGCTGCGGGTAAGCCTGTATGAGGTGCAATCCATATAAAGACAAGCGTAAGCCAAAAAGCGCCATAAGAGGTAAATGCCGTGCTGCCAAAGGTATTGCCTCTGGCCCATTCCATACATCCGGCAATTATTTGGCTAAGTCCACCATAAAAAATGCCCATGGCCATAATCATAACATTGAGTTCAAAAATACCAGCATTATGAATGTTTAATAAAATTGTGGTCATACCAAAGGCCGCAAGACCAATGGGAGCCGGATTTGCTTTAATAGGAGTTTCTGTTGACATAACCTTCTCGTTGCATTTAAGCACTTTTTAATAGTTAAAAAATATTTAACACCATAACCATTGCATTGTTCACTGGGAAACTAGAAGATTTATAATTGCAAAGTCAACAAGAAATACGAGGAAATCTGTGAAAAATTTACCGTGTACTCTAGCAGGCTGTTGAAAAAGTGCAATCTACGTCGTCAGACTTGTTTTTTGCTCCGGTCGAGTACCAGAAGAGTACACTCCCTTCGCAAAAAACTTCGTCTTCCTTGAATCTTACGCTTTTTGAACAGCCTGTAGGAAAATGATGGAAATGATATTTCATCAGAAACTTTTTGCTTAACAGACTTTTGCAACAGGCTGTTAAGATCAACTGCTAAACAAAGAAGGTGCAACCATGCTTAGTAAAAATGTTTTATTATGGTGTTTGTTTTTATTCTTTTTATCCCCTTTTTCAGCCTATGCTTATATAGGACCTTCCGCTGGTAAACTTTGTCCCACTAAGGTCGTTGGTACTCAAACGATTAAAGGAATGTATTGGGGGTGGAGTGAAAGATACAATGGCTTAGAGGCCATTGATCTGCGCGATGAAAGTGAAAGAACATTAGTTTTTGTTGCTACAACTAAAGAAAAGGCCAAACAAATTTTTGGCAAAACTTTCATAGGTTTTGATGAAGAAATACCTGTAAAGGTTACCTACAATACTGTGCAAAAATACTCAGAGCAAAGGGAAGAGTGCGAGCTTGTACATACTTTAAAAGAGGCGGAAGTATTAAAAGGCGATGGTGTTTCCCTAAGTACCTATGAAGATGTTAATGCGAGCAAAGTTCTTTATAAAAATACTGTCGAAGGGGAATATTTGGGGCATGATGAAGGTGAAGGGGGGTATCCTAGCGTAAATTTACTTATAGATGGGAAAATTTATTTTTTTCTTTATAAAAAAGGCGCTGTACATAAAATGTTTGGAAAAAATCCTAAGGGTAAACGCTTTGCTCTAACATATTCTGTTGAGCAAAAGTTAGGTGATGGTCTCCCTATTTATAATTGGTTTAAATCTGTTAAAAAAATACAGTAGTCGTCGCTGAAAAAAGGGTGAAAACACATTTTTAGTAACGATTATTGTTGGTAAATTATTAATATGCTAGCTATTTTTTCGATTGTTACTCTTTTTGAACGTCTAGCCGAAAATCGAGCCTTTTATTTTGAAAAAGCCTAAAAAGTGCATAACTTTTTAGGCTTTTAATTTTTTTTCAAATTTTTTTTTGCCCAATTTTTGGGCATTTTTTTTCTAGAGATTTTTTAAGGTGCTTTTATGGCACATAAAAAAAATTGTACTGAAGAAAAAATCTAATCTAAGGTTATAGAATTTCTAGACATTTATTTGCCAAGGTCTTTTTTTCTGTTATAGTAAGCCTAATCGTCATGGAAGAAAAAGGTTCTGGTTTTGATTGTAGGCACGACATTAGTCATTGTCAGAAGTCAAAGCGCATTGACGAGCTACAAGTCCAAGAAGGATGGCACCAGCTTGAGCAACATTAAGGGAGTCAAAATGGTTTTGCATAGGGATAGAAACTATATGTCCACACCGTTTGGCAATACCGGGGCGCATGCCCTTACCTTCGTTGCCAAGCACCAACACAGCTGGCAAGGGCAGAGCGTGCGTAAAAGCATTCAGCGCATCGGTTTTCATTCCGGTACCTATAATGGAAAAGCCTGCTTCCTCAGCTTCATCAAGAGCGTGTCCCAGATTGGTCACTTGGCTTAGGGGTAAATGTTCCAAAGCACCGGCGGCGGCCTTTTTGGCACCGTCACCTAAATAAGCGCTGTTATGCTTTGGTAAAATTAAACCTGCAAAACCTAGAGCGTGCATGGTTCGGGCCAAAGTGCCCACATTACCGGGGTCTTGAACTTGATCCAAGGCCACAAGCAGAGGAAGGGGCGCACGAAGAGCTTTTTCCAAAAGCTCTGCCAAAGGAATATGCACATGGGCACCAAGGCGTGCTACCACCCCTTGATGCTGCGCAGAGCACATTCTGTCTAAAGTGACAGGGTCCACTAAAGAAAAGCGAATATCTTCGGAGCGGCAAATGTCCAGCATAAGATTGCTTTCTTGGTTACGCAGGCCTTTTTTTAAAAAAAGAGTATCCACTCTTTCTGGGTTTGACTGAAGAAGTTCCAATACAGGTTTAATGCCTGCAAGGTAGGTGGCGTGATTGTGAGAATTTTTTTTCATAACATGTCCGTGGTATAAATGTTTTATAGTGTGTTTGTTTACGCATCATAAGTGAGGTAGTAATGTCAAGCAAAGTATTTTTATCAGAAGAAAATTCTTCATGGCAAAATGTGAAGCAATCATGGCAATCGTTGCATAAGGGCAGATTGTGCTTAGTTGTTCTTTGTGTCATCTTTTTGTTAAGCGGTTGTGCTAGCAAAGAAAAAACCGTGGTGACGCCAAAGAAAGCTTCCTTGGGTGGTGTACAGCTTACAGCCAAAGAAAAAGAAATTTTGTATAGCACAGGGCAGTTAGATAAAAATATTCCTGCTGCCGGTATGCCTGCCATTGCCAAGCAATACAGCCGTTTTCTTTATGGTAGTCGTCCGACCATGGAAAATTTTGCGCAACGCTCGGAAGATTATTTGGGCCACGCTCGTGATATTTTCCGCAAAAATGGCATGCCGGAAGAGCTGGCCTACTTAGCTTTAGTAGAAAGTGGCTATCGTCATACAGCAAAATCTCATGCCGGCGCTGCTGGCACATGGCAATTTATGCCCTATACAGGTAAGCATTTTGGATTGCAACAAGATAGATATATAGATGAGCGCTTAGATCCCTACGAATCTGTAGAGGCTGCTGCAAAATATTTAAAGCAATTACATAATATGTTTGGCGATTGGTTGCTTGCTATTGCCGCCTATAATGCTGGTCAGGGTAAAATTAAAAGAGCCTTGGAAGGCACCGGCGCCAACGATTTCTTTACCATGGTAGCTCGTAACGAGCGTTTGACAGGAAAAACAAAGTTACGCTTAGAAACCATGGTCTATGTACCGCGTTTCTTGGCCATGACAAAAATTATGCGTAACCTTGGCCCTCTAGGTTTTACACCTGTAAATCATAATCAAGCCCCTTTACATGCGCGTTTTAAAGTGGCACCCAGCACAGATTTACGCGATCTAGCCCGCGCTGTGGGTGTTCCTTACCATGAGTTTCGTGAAGCCAATGCTCAGCACAAAGGCCATGTAACACATAGAAATAAGAATACTTATGTTAATGTGCCCAAGGGTGCGCAATCTGCAGCTCAAAGATATATTGCTTCTGGTAAATCTGGGCGCAGTTACCGTGCTCAAAATACCAAGGCCCATACGCCCGTTGTTGCTCATAATGCGCAAGTTTCTTCTTCAAAAACTCATTACTATGTGGTTAAAAAAGGCGACAGCCTATCGCGCATAGCTGCCAAATACGATACCACCACGGCGACCTTGGTGCGTGTGAATAAACTTGATAGTGTTGCAACAGTACGCATAGGCCAAAAGTTGACCATACCCGGCAGGGCTAAGGCGGTAGCCACAAGAGCTGTGGCGCATAGTAAAAAGAGAACACATGTTGTGAAATATGGTGATACGGTGGGAGCCATTGCTCAGAAATATAATATGTCCACGAAGCAGTTACTTAAGCTGAATAAAAAAAGCAGTGCAGACATTCGCGCAGGGGAAAAATTGCTGGTATCATCCTTGTAAGTCTTAATATCACTTAGTTTAGTAAACAACACACAAAGGGAATATATTTCGGTATATTTCCTTTTTTTTGCGAATAAAAGCGCTTTGAGGGATGGGGGAAGTTTGAAGGGAGAAGGAGTATTTTAGGGGAAAGTTTCCCTTCCCCCTAAAAAATAGCGAATACTTTGTAGGTATTTTTTAGAATTTAAACCCTACAGAAACGGTATATAAATCTGCGCCCACATTGGAAGAGGTGCCAGCGGATACACCATGTGCTAAGCTCTTGTCATAGTTCGTGTCATAAATCCACATATGTGTGTAGGCCAGATCTAAAGTCCAGTCTTCATGTTTAAAACCTAAGCCAAGGCTCACAGCATCGCGGCCGTTGGTGGGCATCATATAATCGGCATATCTTTCGTTGGTAACGGCGGTTTCGTGCCAATAGCCGGCGCGCAATGTAAGCCAATCTAGCGGGCTGTATTCCACACTGGCATTGAAATTCCAACCGTCTTTCCATTCTTTAGGATTTTTTGAAGGGGGTAAGTTATTATCAAAATAAATGTCTAGTGCATTGTAGGTAGACCAACGGGTGTACACAGTGCCAACTTCAAAGCTAAGGTTTTCTAAAGGCTTGAAAGCGACACCAAAGGAAATGGAGTCAGGAAGTACAATAAAGCCATTAATTTCTGTATCTACCATGCCAAAGCTGGGTATTTGCTTGCCAAAGGCTGCAGTGCCGGTGGCGCTATGTGCTACTTTACTCTTATAGGTAAGCCCGGCAGACCATTGTTCATTAAATTTAGCATGTAAGCCCAAATGCAAGCCTACACCTGTGGAGGAGGCGTGTAACTGAGTGCTATTGATATCTGGGCCGCCAGCGGGGTCCAGATATCTGTTGTTTAAAAATAAACTTAAGTACATGACTTCAACACCTAAGGACACAGAAAAAATATCGTTTAATTTTACAGCAATGGTGGGCACTGCAGAAACAGAGGTAAGCCCTACACCATAAACGGATCCGCGACCAGACCAGTTGTCATCGTAGCTATTGCCAAGGCCAAAGCGCGTAAACACACCTAAGCCTAACCAAACTCTGTCATTGAGTTGATGTGATATATACCCATGGGCAGGTGTCCAAATATTTGCGTGGGCACTGGTTGTTTGTTGCGTGTCGCTGTTCTTTATGCTTCCATAAGGTGCTACAAAGGATATACCGGCCATAAAATGCGTACCCGGTAACTGTGTAATACCTGCAGCATTATAAGCTAAGGTAGATACATCATCAGCGCGACCTACCATACCACTGGCAAGACCAAGACCACGTGCGGACCATTCCGTCATGGCAAAGCCTTCAGCCATGGCCGTTCCTGCAAGGCTTAATGATAAAAGCAATGCAATAAAAACATGACAAATTTTAGACATGGAGCCTCCAAAGCAATGAATAATCAGTTATAATTTTTGCACACATCCACAGGCAAAAATCAAAAAAAAGCGCGATAAAGTATGCACTCACTGTAAAAATGTATCCTTATGCGCGTAAGCATCGCACCTAGTACATATTAAGCGGGTCAAGGTCAAGAGAAAGCTTGATATTCTTATGGGTAAATATTGTAATCGCAAAATTATAAATATGACGAATAGCTTGCCAACTTTCACTTTTTAATAGGCAATGAAAGCGTTTTTGCCCTCGTAAGATAGATAATGGTGCAGGCGTGGGCCCAAGTACCGTGACAAGATTTTCTTTTCCTGCTTGGCGTAATTGGGCGCCGCATTGTCGCAAAAAATCGTTACCTTCAGAAAAGTCTACAGGAAAACTTATTCGAATGAGCCCAAGATGTACAAAGGGGGGGTAACGCCACTTTTCTCTGCGCTGCATCTCGTCAGCATAAAAACCCTCAAAATCAGCGTTTTGTATATATTGCCAACAGTAATGCTGTACATCTCTTGTTTGAATAAGTACCTTTCCGGCTTTTTGTCCTCGACCGGCACGGCCAGCAGATTGCACCAATAATTGAAATGTGCGCTCAGCAGCGCGATAGTCTGGGGTGTTTAAGCCCAAATCTCCGTCTGCCACTACAGCCAAAGTTACTTCAGGAAAATGATGCCCCTTAGAAAGCATTTGTGTACCCACAAGAATTTGCGCTTCTTGGCGTCGAAACGCCTCTAGAATTTCTTCCATGTGGCCTTCGCGGCGTGTGCTATCGCGGTCTAATCGTAAAACTTTTCCTGAAGTTAAAGAAGACAGATATTCCGTAAGTTTTTCTGTGCCTTCACCCATGGGGAGAAAATGCATGCCTTTACAATGGCTGCAAAGGGTGGGGAAGGGCACGGCATACCCACAATAATGACAAATAAGGCGTTGGCGTTTTTTGTGATAGGTAAGACCTATTTCACAGTGGGGACAACGTGCTACTTTTTGGCAATCTAAACAATACACTAAGGGGGCATAGCCACGTCTATTCAATAAAATAACAGCCTGTTCCCCTCGAGCCAAGGTTTCTTTTAAAGCCAACTCGCTTTCTGCGGCCAAGGTGGCTTGCGTAGCTTTTTGACCATGAATGCTCACCAATTGAATCTCTGGCAGAGTGCCCCCTCCTACACGGCTGGGCAATTTTTGCACCTGTAATTTTCCTTGCTTGGCAGCATAAAAAGTTTTTATGTCTGGCGTGGCTGACCCCAGAACCACAAGCCCTTTTTGCTGCGCCATTCGGAACCATGCCACCTCTTTGGCTTGATAGACCATTTTTTCATCTTGCTTGAATGAGGCGTCATGTTCTTCATCTAGCACCACAGCGCCGATATTTTTTAGCGGCAAAAATAATGCTGAGCGTGTGCCTACCACTATGCAGGGCTGTGTGCGTGTGGCTAAGTCTTTAAATATGTTTTCGCGTATGAGAGGGTTTTGATAACCATGGTAGAGAAATGTGGGCACATGGGGTAAGGCTAAAGCCACATCTCGGCGTAGCTTTAGGGCTAGAGCTACTTCCGGCGCCAAAAGAAGTATGGACAAGCCTTGTGCATAACACATTTTTGCTAATTCTAAATACACAGCAGTTTTTCCGCTGCCCGTGACACCGTACAGCACATGGCCTTGCACTTTGCCTGTGCTTTGTGCTTCTTCTAAAGCGTTAGCAAAAGCTTGCAAAGCTTCTTCTTGGGCTGTGCTTAATGTAAAAGCACTGTCCGGCGGAGGCAATAAGGCCATATGTATTGCCTCTTCTTCCTCTTGCGGGGCTTCAAGGCGTACATGACCTTGTCGTAGCAAACTTTGTAAAGCGGGGGCGGCGCCTTGCCCTAGCTGGCGTAAAAGTTGGCGCCTGTTAGTGCTGCCTTTGTCTAAGAGATAATCAAGAATGCTCACTTGCTTTATAGCCATGGGGCGTACTGGCCAAGGCGGATCCACTTGCAAAACACACAATTCCGATAAAGCGCTGTCTACCTTGGGGGGGAGAATTTGCGCTGTGCCCGCCATAAGGGCTAAGGCTAAGGCCTCCCCTTGCGAAGCTGTAAAAGCTTCGTTGGGGCATTGTACCATTTTTAAGGTATATATGTGGGCTTTACCATCTATAAAAGTACGAATTTTACTTTGTGCACTGCGCAAGCCCGCAGGTAAAATATGGCGTAAAATATCTCCCTCGTGACGACTTTGGCGCAAGGCAAGCTGGTTTATCATGCTAAAGTACCAAGGCTGAAGCAAATGGGTTACTTCTAAAGGGCTTACTATATGCTTTACTTCAATGTCAGCATCAAGACCGCTTTCTTCTTGCCCTGCATCACAGATAATCCCCACACGTATTCCTTTACCCAAAGGTATAGCCACGCGTAAACCAACGCAAAAAAAAGACGCGTGCTCCTTAGGCCACCACCAAGGCAAGGCATAGGTAAACACACCAAAGGGGGGAGAAAGTAAAGCGATACGATAAAACATAAAAACCAGAAGGGTAAAGTATTTGGCGAGAAAGTGGGAGGAAGTATATATACTTCCTCCGCAATGATGACATAAAAAAGTTATTGATAGAAAAGATTACATATGCTCAAGAATATTGCGCAACATACCGCGCAATTGAGGGCGTAATTTATCGTCTTGCAATGCAAAGAAGACGTTGGCTGTGAGGTATTCTGCCCAGTCTCCGGCATCAAAGCGCCAACCAGTCATTTTTACTGCCAGCATTCCTTTGTCTTTGGCAAGAGCTTGTAAGGCATCGGTGAGTTGTATTTCACCACCATGACCGGGTTGTACATTTTCTAAATATTCAAAAATATCCGGTGTAAGTACATAACGCCCCACAATAGCTAATTGAGAAGGTGCTTTGTCTTTTTCAGGTTTTTCCACCATGTCATGAATTCTGTACACATTGGGGGAAACTTCCACACCATCAATGATACCATAGCGATCGACTTTATCTTTAGGAACTTCTACCACACCAATAACAGGCATGTTTTCAGCATCAGCTACATCTATCAATTGTTTTATACCAGGGTTTGGGTCAAACATCAGATCGTCCCCTACCATGATGGCAAAGGGTTTATCCCGTACGAGTTCTTTTGCGCAAAGCACAGCGTGCCCAAGGCCCAATTGTTTTTTTTGACGTACAGACATAATGTTAACCATTTCAGCTACATTACGAACAAGCTCTAATTTATCCATTTTGCCAGCACGTTCTAGCACTTGCTCGAGCTGTAAATTATAGTCGAAATGGTCTTCTATGACGCTTTTATCACGGTTTGTAACAAAAATAACGTCTTTGATGCCTGACTGAATGGCTTCTTCCACAACGCATTGAATAACAGGTTTATTGTAAATGGGAAGCATTTCTTTGGGAATGTTCTTGCTTGCCGGTAAGGAACGTGTGCCCCAACCTGCCACGGGAATAACAACTTTGCGAATCTTTTTCATAATATACCTACGGTAAAAACATTAATCTGTAAGGCGTAACTCCATTCTCTAAAATCCAAAAAAAAATCCATTTCCGCAACCTTTTTAAAAAAAACAAAAGTACTACAGACGCTTTTATCAGCACTGTCATTGCTCTGTTTTTTCTAGTCGCTAAAAGGACTATAAGACCATAAGTATATTTTACCTATCTTGCAAGTGAAAAGAAACATAAAATTATAAACTTTTATGGAGAAATCTTAGTAAGATACTATTTTTTGAAGTTGATATACGATTTCGTTTGCACCTTTGAGCTATTTTTTTAGTAAAAGCCAAATGTCGCCCTTGGTGTATATCTGTTTTGCTTGAGCGTGGGCGTCTTCGCCTTCACCGGCATAAAGGTCAATACGGCGCATGTTTATAGCTCCTCCGGTGTCATGTGCAAAACCAAGGCCGTGCAATGTACGCATATTGCCGGCTACGCTACCGGGGGTATTTTTCTTACCCGGTGTGGGGAGGTGGTAAGCCAAAATACCGCCTAAAGGTAAAATGCGTTGGTCAGTGGCCATACTCACCCATGGGGTTAGTGCCGCCCCTACGCTACCTTGGGGTTTTTTCGGACCATAGCGAAAAAAGGCATAGCCGGAAGAAGCTTCCAAAAAGGCGCGTTTTTGTTTTTCTGTGGCTTTATCCCACCATTGTCGCATACCTTGTAGGGTGGCATTTTTACGTGAAACTTGCTTTGTTTTCATAAGATACCCTGCCATGCTTTCGCCCTTATGCCCATTGAGTCCGGCAAAGAGCACAGCTTGGGTACTGCCATCGTCAAAGGTGAGCAGGCCAGACCCTTGTAACATAAACCAATAGGTATCAAAGGGATGTTTTAGCCAAGCAATTTCCAGATTACGTTGGGCTAATCCGCCGTCAAAATCGATCTGAGCGCGGCTTAAAAAAGGTGGGTCAGGGCGAATAACCTTGGTAAAAGCTTCATCAGGGCAGGTATGCGTGGGCAAACAAGCAGCCAAGTGCGGTGCCACTTCTTCGGGTAAGCGGTAGAGCGGAGCCGTAAATCCTTCTTTCTTTGTGCGACTGGCTGCCATAACAGGAGAAAAATAGGAGGTAAAATGCGTCTTGGGGCTTAGGTGCAGCCACTGAAAATGTTTTGCCAATAGGGCAGGGTTATTGTCTAATTGCGGCAACAGGCTTTGTAATAACTCTAAGGATTCTGTTATTTGTTGCCATGTAACGCGCACAGGATTTTTTTTGGTGTCATGCTCAATGGCATAGCTTGCCTGTGCTTGTTTTTTGGCATAGGCCAAAGAGCGTTCCAATGCCGGAGCAAGCTCGCGCCATGAGCTCATGCCTTGGCGTTCTTTTTGTAAAGAAAGGGCTTTGGCTTGAGCTTGTTTGTCACTGAGAGGTACCAATATGGGGGCTTTTAAGTTGAGAGGCTCTAAAACCTTATGTACGGTATTTGCTCCTAAAGCCGGTGATGCTAAAGTTAAAAGAAGGCAACATAGCCCCCACAAGATAAAAGTATGTGGTGTTTTTTTCATAATTATTTCATATTTCCTTGTAATATAACGCGACGAATACGGTCTACAGTAACATAAAAGCCTATGTGGCTAGAGCAAAAAGAACCGTTAAGCTCCCAAAGATTTCTGTACTAGCTCTGCCAAAAACTGACTGTGTTCGCGTACTTTTTTGGCATTGTCGCCTTCTACCATAACGCGGCATAGGGATTCCGTACCTGAATAGCGCAAAAGGACGCGACCTTTGCCGGCAAAGTCATTTTCGATATCATGTATGGCTTGTACGAGTATGGGCACTTCTTTAATGGGAGGTTTTTTATCCACATGAATATTAATAAGCTCTTGCGGATAGGGGGTGAGCAAGCCTGCCAGCTCTGAAAGAGGCTTATCTTTATCTTGCATATGGCGTAAAATTTGAAGAGCGGCCAATAAACCATCGCCAGTGGTACTGTATTGACGGAAAATAAGATGTCCCGATTGTTCTCCACCAAACATATAGCCGCCACGGCGCATGGCTTCCATGACATAGCGATCGCCCACTTGTGTGCGCAATAGTTTACCGCCTCTTTCCTTCATGAATACTTCCAACGCCATATTACTCATAACTGTGGAAACAAGGGTGTTTTGTGCAAGCTCTTTTCTTTCCAGCATAGCAGCGGCACATAAAGCCATGATTTGGTCTCCGTCTAAAATGGTGCCTTGTTCATCCACGACAATCAGTCTGTCGGCATCGCCATCAAGAGCCAGGCCAATATCGGCCCGCAATTCTCGTACCTTTTCTGCCGTACGTTGGGGAAAAAGCGAACCGCAACCGTCGTTAATATTTAAACCATTGGGTTGGTCGCCCAAAGCAATAACCTCTGCACCCAGCTCAGCAAGGGCTAGGGGGGCTACTTTATAGGAGGCTCCATGGGCGCAATCAATAACAATACGCAAACCAGATAAAGACATATGCGCTGGAAAACAGCTTTTAGTATATACTATATATCGTCCACCGGCATCTTCAATGCGTTTAGCGCGGCCGATTTCTTTTGCGGGTGGGTATTCCCATGTTTGTCCTGTGTCGTCGTCGTCGTTTTTATGCATCAAAGCGGTAATGGCATCTTCTACTTCATCGGCTAATTTATAGCCTTCAGCATCAAAAAATTTAATTCCATTATCATAATACGGATTATGCGAGGCAGAAATGACCACACCAAGGTCAGCACGCATGCTGCGTGTTAAAAAGGCAATGGCAGGCGTAGGCAAAGGCCCCACCATAATGGCGTGCATGCCCATGGAACAAAAACCTGCCGTTAGGGCAGATTCAAAAGTATATCCAGAGAGGCGCGTATCTTTGCCAATGAGTACCTTATGGGGATGCGTGCCACGCCTAAAATAGGTTCCGGCTGCTTGACCAAGGCGTAAAGCCATTTCTGCTGTCATGGGGTAGACATTGGCCTTGCCGCGAATGCCATCGGTGCCAAAGAGACGTTTTTGCATGTAAGATCCTCTTTTAAAGAATATATAGGAAGGTTTCGTTTTGCAGAGGATAAGCGGAAGAGCTTTCTGCTGTCAATAGAGAGTGAAGGCTCACTTTTTATCGAGAATTAGGCAGTCTTTTTATATACATGTGAAAAAAGAATCTTGTGCTCTAACTAGACTTTTTTTTGACAGTATGTGTATATTGCTGAGCACAGAAGAAATAAGACTTTTGCGCAAGTTATTGCGTGCGGTCTTTGAAGCGTTGGCGTTAGTCAAGTGCGAAATCTGGTTAGGAGGAGTGCTATCGTATAGTACAAATAGCAAAGGAAACGCTGATTAAATACTTTTTTTGTTAGCTAACTGCGTAAGACTATCTTGTTAATGTAGTACGAATATCTTTATATTATGCATACTTAGTGAGAGTAATTTGCCTTGTTAGAGACCGAAAATTTTATTACATGAGCATGGCCTAATTTTTAATCGTTTTAGGAGACGGGGTTTTGTGAAAGATACAAATGAAACATTTCAGTTGCGGCATATTGTTTTTTGGCCTTCTTTTATAGTGGCTTTGGCAATTTTGGTGATAAACATTGTAGATGAACCCACATTTGCTAAGGGAGCTACAGCTGTAAATAATGTGATTATGCAAAATTTTGCTTGGCTTTTTTCCCTATTAATTTTTTTGGTAACGCTTATCGCCATATACTTGTACTGTTCTAAGGTTGGGAGTGTGCGTATTGGTGGTTTGGATGCTAAACCCATGCTAAGCAAATGGAAATGGTTGACCATCACTGTATCTACCACCCTGTCCGCCGGAGTGTTCTTTTGGTCTACGGCAGAACCTCTCTACCACCTGCGCCAGCCACCTGAATCTTTAGGTATTGTTGCCGGATCTGCTGAAGCCGCTTTATTCTCCTTGTCCACAGTATTGGCCCACTGGACATACGCCCCTTACGCCCTTTATGCTGTGCCTTCAGTATGTTTTGCTTTAGTTTTCTTTAATCTCAAAAAAACGTATTCTCTCACCTCTACGGTGCAACCTGCGTTGGGTAATATCAAAATTGGCTCCATAGGTTCCCAGCTTATAGATTCTATGTGTCTTTTTACTCTGATCTTTGGTATGGCTTCCACCATGGGTACTAGTATCCTTATTCTTATGGGGGGGCTTAGCTACTTTTTTAATGTGCCTGTGAATAGTATCACTACAGGTATTACTATCGCCATTGTTACCGCTACATTTACTATTTCCGCCATTACAGGCTTACATAAAGGTATTACTTTTTTGGCTAAGTGGAACACCATAGGCCTTATGGGTATAGCTTTGTTAATGCTGGTCGCAGGGCCTACGTTATTCCAAGTGGCACTGGGCATTGAAGCTTTGGGAGCCTACTTGCAAAATTTCTTGGGTTCCTTAACCTTTACTGGCGCCGCCTCTGGTGATCAGTGGCCTAAGTGGTGGAGCCTGTACTATTGGGCAGTATGGATGGCTTGGGCGCCTTTATCTGCCTTATTTTTAGGCTACATAGCCCGTGGCTATACGGTTCGAGACTTAATGAACATGACCATGCTTTTACCTGCCACCTTTACTATTATTTGGATGTGGATTTTTGGTGGTACTGCAATTCGTTGGGATTTAGATTCAAAAGGGGCTTTGTTTAAAATATTAGAAGACAAGGGCATAGAACACGTGTTGTATAACATTTTCGATCGTTTGCCCATGTCTACTACTTTGGCTGGGGTTATGCTTTTTGTGGCTTTTATTTCCTTTGTAACTACGGCGCACTCAAATTCTTTGGTCATGTCTCAAATTTGTACCAAAGGGCTTTCGGCAGACAATGTACATGCCAATAAATTCCTTATTATTATGTGGGGAACTTTTGTAGCCTTTATTTCTTGGACTATGATTACCTTTGCCGGTATTAATGGTATTAAAATGGTAGCAAACTTGGGTGGTATGTTCGCCATTGTCGTCTTAGCTCTTATGTCTCTTTCTGCCATAAAATTAGCTAACGATCCTCGCATTCTCAAAGATTGTGTGGTGCGAAACTATGCAGCAGAAGCAGCCGCTTTAGAACAACAAGAACAAGCAAAAAACGCCTAAGGAGTATATATGGCCCTCGTAACAGCAATTGATCGCACAGAAGTAGTGCATGAATTTCCTTTAAAGGTTCGAGAAATTGAAAATATTTATATTCCTTTGTCTGATGGGGTGCAATTGGCTGCCCGCATGTGGTTGCCAGATACCCAAGGGCAAAAATATCCTGCCATTTTAGAATATCTTCCTTATCGTAAACGTGATGGCACGGCGGCAAGAGATGAGCTTTCGCATCCCTATCTTGCCGGACACGGTTATGTGTGTGTACGTGTGGACATACGGGGCTACGGAGAATCTCAAGGGCTTATGATGGAAGAGTATGACCCTCAAGAGCAGGCCGACGGCTTGGAAGTTATTGACTGGATTACCCAGCAAGACTGGTGCGACGGCAATGTGGGCATGTGGGGCATTTCATGGGGGGGCTTCAATGCTTTACAAGTGGCAGCCTTGCGCCCCAAAGCTTTAAAGGCCATCATGTCTTTATGCTCCACTGATGATAGATATTGTGATGATATACACTATCATAATGGTGCTTTACTTTCGGAAAATATTGGTTGGGCGGCGGTAATGCAAAGCTATTCTGCCTATGCCCCTGACCCTGTCTTGGTAGGCGATGCGTGGCATGATATGTGGATGCAACGTCTGCAAAATATGCCTTTGCATTGCAAAACTTGGCTTGAGCATTATAAGAAAGATGATTATTGGAAACATGCATCCATCAGTGAAAACTATAGCTCCATTGAAGCTGCCGTTTACTTGGTGGGCGGTTGGTGGGATTCTTACCATACTGCCCTCATGCGCATGTTGGAAAATATCACAGCGCCCAAAAAAGCGCTGGTAGGGCCGTGGGCACATAAATATCCTCATTTTGCCATACCAGATCCAGCCATAGGCTTTTTACAAGAAGCTTTACGTTGGTGGGACTATTGGCTTAAAGGCGTACAAAACGGCATTATGGATGAACCTCTTGCTACTTTTTACATGCAAGAATCCATGCCCCCTGCCGCAAGCTATGCCAAGCGGGATGGCTACTGGATACAAGAAAAGCAGTGGCCAAGCCCCAATGTTGCCTTAAAGGATTTTCATATTCAAGGCGCTACTTTGACACAGGATAAAGCAAATAATAATGGCGCTACTGTGTGCATTAATGCGCCGGAAAATGTGGGTGCCGCTTCCGGAGAATTTTGCATTATTTGGCTGGGGCCTGAGTTTCCTACAGACCAGCGCAAAGATGATATGTATTCTAGCGTGTTTACCTCAGCTCCCCTACAAGAAGATCTGCATATTTTAGGTGCTGCCACATTCCGCTGCCAAATCGCTTCGGACAAGCCCGTGAGCAAATGGTCTTTACGCCTTAATGACGTTTTTCCTAGTGGCGAACGTTCACGTATTACCTACACAGTGCAAAACCTCTGTATGCGGGATAGCATGGAAGAACCAGAATATTTGGAACCGGGTAAATTCTATGATATTACTGTAAAGCTGGATGATGTGGCCTATATTGTGCCGGCAGGGCATTGTCTTAGTCTGTCAATTTCTGACACGTATTGGCCTATTATGTGGCCTAGCCCAGAACGCACGTCGCTCACTATGCGCTTGGACTCTGCTGTTCTTACTGTGCCTTGTCATAATGATGCTACCAAGGTGACTCAAGAACTGTTTAAAAAGCCACAAAGCGCTACGCCCATAGCTTTAGAAGAAGTGCGGGCTGGCAAAAGCACACGCGTCACCACCGAAGACGCCTATACTGGTCGTGTGACTACAGAAATCTATGATGATTTTGGCACCTTGTGCTACAGCGCCCATGGCTTGCATGTGGATCAAGTAGCCATAGAAAAATATAGCATTCTTCCTGATGACCCAACTTCGGCAGAAATGTTTACCTCTTGGGAGCATACGGTATCACGAGGCGACTGGTCTTATAAGGTGCTTAGCACGCAAAATGTACGTTCTGACAAAGAAGCTTTTTATATAGAAGCCGAACAAATAGCTTTTGAAGGCGAAAAAGAAGTGCATAGGCAAGCGTGGTCAGAAAAAGTATTGCGGCAGTATCAATAAATAACATCTTTGCATAATGAACTATGCAAAGATTGCGAACCGGGGGAGGAGATTGAAAAATCTTCTCCCCCTTGGTGTTTATATGCTCTCTTATAAGACAAAAAGTACGACACAGAAGTGCAGGTACAAAACAAAGCATTAAGGCAATGTTTTTTTCT
This sequence comes from uncultured Desulfovibrionaceae bacterium, assembly GCA_964368075.1. GTDB lineage: Bacteria > Desulfobacterota > Desulfovibrionia > Desulfovibrionales > Desulfovibrionaceae > CAYJAD01. Next base: position 63,338 of record CAYJAD010000004.1, read on the forward strand.
GAAGGGGAGAGTTTGAGAGGGAAAATTTTTTCTAAAAAAAGTTTCCCCTCTCAGGAAAAAATTACATACGAGTAACTATTTACCGTCTACTCTTTTTTGTCCTTCCCAGACCATCTCTGCTTTTGGAAGCACAGGGAGCAGCTTTGTCCATGGATGCTGTTGTAAGAACTCAGCATCTTGCTGTAACTTACGGCTAAGTTCTTTGATGGGGGGTACCAAGGTTTTGATATCAGTGACAAGAGTGGCACTTATAGCAAAATTGGTGGCTTCTTCGGCCAAATCTATGGCTTTTTGACTAAACTCCATGGATTGCATGAGGGTATCCAAAGCCTTGGCAGGGTTGTGGAAACCTATGCTATTTTCTGCGGATACATAATCCCAGAACATTTGCCCCTTACGTACCATTTCTCTGGCATCCTTCATAAGGGTATCATAATTGGCATTTTTTTCGCCGGTATAATCGGCGGCAAGACGTACAGCTTCGTGCGCCTTCACTGATACCTCTTGGGCTTTCAAAAGCTGCGTATATGTTTTTTCTTGCGTATAAAGAACACGCTCTTTTAAATATTCAGGAGACTTATCTGCATGGCATTGACGACATGCACGCATATTGGTGTCTTTTAATGGTGATGTCCACCAATGGCTGGAAATCTTTTTGCCATCTACACGTTCGTAGCTCATGTGGCAATCGGCGCAAGAAACGCCGGCGGCTCCATGGGGGCCATCAATCCACGTTTCGTATTCAGGGTGCTGCATTTTGAGCATGGGCGCTTTAGAAGCTGTATGAACCCAGTCCACAAAGGGGCCGTTCTCTGCTCCATGGCTTTTGTAATACTCATACATATTTTCCGGGGAGAAACCATTATCCCACGGGAAAACAGGCTTGGCAGCGGGGCCATTATCTTTGTGTGTAAAGTAGTATTCTACGTGGCATTGCGCACATACCAAGGAGCGCATTTCATTGCGGGAAATTTTATCAAGGTCTTTACCGCTACGCTTGAGCCAATCTTTAAGAGGTTCGGAATAAAGACGTAACTCCATAGTTTGAGGATCGTGGCAGTTGGCGCAACCAATGGTATGGTCTCTGGCGTCTAACTTATCGCGGAAATAATTGGAGTCCATGCTCCAGAACTTATCGCCGTATTCACCTACCCATTCCATCATCTTAGGGGTCTTACAATTCCAACATGTGGCTGGTAAGCCACCTTTTTCTGAAAAGCGATTGATACGATCAATATTTACTAAATCATCTATGGCATAAGTATGCCCGCGGGTTTCGTTATATTCATAACTAAAGGGATAGCCCAACCAAAGATTTTTTAAATAAGGTTGCGCATGCTTAAAGCCCTTGGGAAGAGGGGAAAAATCATCATTTTTTCTGTAATGAACGGAGCCTTTATACTCTGTCATTACTGTATCTTCAGCATTTTTTTCAAAAGATGCGTATTGAGCAGGGAAAACATCTTTAAAAGCAGAATTTTTAATTTCGTCTTTTTTGAGCCCTGTCTCATATGTAGGAGTTTTTAATTCGGTGCTTACATCGTTACAAGCGGCAAGAAAGCCAGTCATAAATAAACACAGCATTACAACAATAGGTAGAGAAAGATATTTGTTATTCATCGGCAATCATCCTTTTGCTGATGGGCTTTTGGCGCATATGCGCCACACTGCGGTGACAATCAATGCAATAGTTTTTTGCTTCCATGCTGGCCACATTAATATTAGTCATGGCGTGGCATGATTTACAATTTTCATTCACCACATCCATAGTGGAAAGGCTCACATGTACAGGCACATCCTTACCTTGGATGTTAGAGATAACATCCTTAAAGGCCATGGCTGCTTTGTAGGGTAACTTTTCCAATAAATTTGTGGGGGCATGACAACTGTTGCAAGAAACATTGGCATGGGTTGACATTTTGTGCGTTACTGCCGCACGGTTCATAACGTGACAACTGGAACAAAAAGGCCGATTGTCCGTATAGCGCATCATGACGGCGGCGGTAGCAACGGTGCTTACGCCTATCACAATGCCCACAAGTACCAATTTTAGCCACGGGCCGTGGCGAGATGCTCCCATAAAATCCTCCTTTTTCTATCACCCCTATGGTGAGTGTTATAATGGATATTTACAAGAAATATGCCGTTTTTCATCCATTAGCTTGAGAAAAAAGTATCAATGTTTTTTATTAGTTAGTGTTGCTGTGCTATTTAAATATACAAAGTCTCTTGTTATATTCCGAAAAATATGACAATAAAGCTGTCATGTTTTTCGGAATGTTGAAATCTAAACCATCCCTACGGCTCTTTTGGCAAAGGTATCGCTTTGCCTTGCTTGGCTCTATTTTTTGGTGCTTACTGATGGTATCTTTATATTATCATGCGCGCAGTACCAATCTTTTGCATTTAGAAGATCATTGGCTTACTCAAGCTCGAACTTTGACGGATTTTGTTTTAAACACGCGCCAGTGGAACGCAAGGCATGGTGGTGTATATGTGCGGGCTAGTGCGTATGGCATGCCTAATCCGTGGTTGCCACAAGAGCAACGCTCTGTCTATTTACAAGATGGAACAGAGTTTGTGCTTATAAATCCTGCCTATATGAGTAGGCAATTGAGTGAAAATACCATTTCTTCTGAAATCTCTTTTGCCATTACCAGTCCCTTTCCTTTACGCCCTGATAACATGTCTGATGCGTGGGAAAAGAAAGCTTTTTCCCAAAGCAAACAAGGCATTTTTGAAGTGTACGCGTATGTGCACGGTAAGGATGCTAAGACTCAAGAATTTACCATGGAACAAAATAGCGAAACGCGTTTTCGATATTGGAAGGCTATTGTGGCAAAAAGTTCTTGTCTTTCTTGCCATAAGCATAAAAATGAGGGGGAGGTCTTAGGGGGGATTAGCGTTAGTCTAGATACGCAATCCGGTTTTAGCGTTATAGTCGGACAAAACAGAAATTTCTTCTTGGCTTATGGACTTATGGCTATTATGGGGTCTTTGGCCATGGGCGCCATGAATTTTTTCTATACCCGTAAAGAGCTCATGAAAGAAGCGCAAGAAAAGCTGAAAGATACTTTTATGGCTCATATGAGTCACGATATGCGTACCCCGCTGGCAGGTATCTTAGGTATGACAGAATTGCTTCGCGAACCGGTGACGCCACAAGCTCAAGCAAAAATTGTGGAATATTTGCAAACAGCCTCAACTTCATTGTTAGAGATGGTGACAGATATCACCGATTACAGTGCTATTAATGCTCAAAGAATTCATTTGCAGGTAAAACCCTTCTTATTGCGCCCGATTTTAGAGCAATGTTGTGCGCTTTTTATACCGTCTTGTGTGGCTAAAGGGTTGACATTGCATTGTGAAGTGGAAGATACAGTGCCGCAATGGCTTATGGGAGATAGTTTTCGTTTACGCCAAATCTTAGGGAATATAATTAATAATGCCGTAAAGTTCACTGCCAAAGGCGGCGTCACATTGCATGTGAATGTTTCAATGGGGCAGGGGGAATTTTATGGTGAGGGCGGCAATAAATTTATAGGGTTGTATTTTATTATTACTGATACAGGCTGCGGCATAGCTAAAGAAGACCAGACGCGCATATTTTCACGCTTTGAGCGTGGTAGTAGTACCACCCAAAGCGATATTCCCGGCACTGGTCTTGGCCTTGCCATAGTGGCGGAACTGACGCAGCACATGCAAGGAAATATTATACTGCAAAGCACAGTGGGGCAGGGGGCACGCTTTCAGTTGTTTCTCCCATTTCTTGCTTACAACGAAGAAGTGGGGAGGGGGGTGCACATGAATACCCCACACCAGATACATGGGGAAAAACCTCAGAGTAAAGATAAGTTTTCGGCACATATATTGCTCGTAGAAGACAATGCCGTAACGGCTTTTTTTGTGCGCACAGTGCTAGAAAAAGCAGGATGTCAGGTGTGGCATGCTGCGCATGGTGCACAAGCGTTAGAATTTTTTGCTCAGCAGAGCGTAGATTTAGTGTTCATGGATATGCGTATGCCAGGTATGGATGGCCTTAGTGTTGCGCATGCTATGCGGACTCAGGTGAAGGAAGAGAGCGAAGTTTCACAGCACCATGTGCCTATTGTGCTTATGAGCGCTTCGGTGCTAGATGTGGCAGCGCATCAGTTGCAGAAGCTTCGTATACAAGATGTTTTATTGAAACCTTTAACCTCACAGGATATTTTATGCTGTGTTGCTAAATACTGTGTAACAGACGGAATTTGTATGGTACAAGTTGAAGACAAAAATGAGGAAGGAACTGCCCCAAAAACGTGCCTTTGGTTTAATAAAGAAAAGGCATTACAAGCTTTAGATGATGATGTGGAATTGCTGCATACCTTAGTGACGTTATGGCTTGAAGAATATCCACAACGCTTTTTTCATGTGCAAAGGGCTTTGCAAAGGCAGGATGTACACGCTTTACTAGAGCAAGCGCACACCATTAAAAATAGTGCCGCTATGCTTTGCTGTATGCCACTATACGAATGCGCTAAGGCAATAGAAAATGATTGTAAAAATCAAATTATGGGTGATGGAGCTACTCTTTTGCAATTACACACGCACACTTATATGCAGGTAAAAAAGTGGCATGAGGATACGGTATGGCAAAAATCTTAATTATCGACGATGAAGTTTTACTGCGTACCTTGGTAGAAAAGGTGGGGCGTCGCCTTGGCTATGAGGTTATGCAAGCCACCACTATAGCGCAAGGCTTGCAGTATGGGGCTTTGGGCGTGGATGTGGTGCTCTTGGATAAAATGCTCCCCGATGGTGACGGTCTTGCGCATATGCAAGAAATTTTGCAACTGCCGGGTAAGCCGCATGTGTTGGTTATTACCGGTCATGGTGATGGCGATGTGGCAGAGCATGCTTTTCGCTCCGGCGCATGGGAGTTTTTGTGTAAGCCCCTACAGGTGAAAGAGCTTTCGAATATATTGCAACAGATTATGGCTCATAGGCGCCAGGCCAAAGAACGCATTAGCTCTGCTTATAGCCATTCAAGACAAGAAAAGAGCTGTCCGCATATCATAGGTAATAGTCCGGTTTTACAAAAAACTTTGCAGAGATTGTGTGAAGTAGCAAAAAGCTCTGTTAATGTGCTCCTGTTAGGAGAAACAGGAGTAGGGAAAGAACTTTTTGCACGTACTTTATACGAAAACTCTTTACGCGCTAAACAAGCATTTGTTACTGTAGACTGTGCTGCCTTGCCGGAAAACCTTGTGGAAAGTCACCTTTTTGGGCATACAAAGGGAGCTTTTACCGGTGCGGATAAAGCGAAAGATGGGCTTTTGTTGCGGGCAAATAATGGAACTCTATTTTTGGATGAAGTGGGGAGCTCGGCATTTCTTCGCAAAAGCTTTTTTTGCGCGCCTTAGAATTGCGCCGTTTTCGCCCAGTGGGTATGCTTGAAGAGTTGCAAAGTGATTTTCGGCTTATAGCAGCTACTAATAAAGATTTGGAAAGCTTGGTTAAGCAAGGGAACTTTCGCGAGGATTTATTGTATCGCTTGCAAGGGGTGGTTATTCGAATTCCCCCTTTACGAGAACGGAAAGAAGATATTGAGGCCTTGGCCACCTTTGCCATTGAGCGTTTTTGTAAAAAAAATGGACTTCCACCCAAGGTATTGAGCGCTCATTGTCTTTCAGCTTTACACGCGTATACATGGCCGGGGAATGTGCGCCAGCTTATCCATACTTTAGAGCGAGCTTGCATTATAGCTAAGGATGAAGAAGAACTGTACGCTGTGCACTTGCCCACGGATATGCGCGTTAGCATTGTACGCAATAAGGTGCAAGAAGAGGGGCTTCCCCTATCTTCGACTTTTCCTTTGCCCACCATGGAAAATATGCCCACCTTGAAAGAATGGAAAAAGATAGCTGAATGTGCGTATTTACAAAAAATTTTAGAAGAAAACGATGGCAATATACGCCTGTGTGCGCAACAGTCAGGCTTGTCGCGCGGGCATTTTTACGAGCTTCTTAAAAAGCATACTCTCTCTGCCATGGTAGAATAGTAAATAGGTTTTACTTTTTCGATTTAATAACCATGTCTTTTAAGCTTAGTGTGCGCGTGCGGAAATTAAATAAACCCTCTAACAAAGCGCTGAGCTCTCCAAGCATTTGTACAGAAAAATTTGCTTTATCGCCTGTGACATTCATATTTCCCTGCCCTTGAGCCCAGCGAATGGGGCCACCGCGCCCAGATGCAATATCAAGAGATGCCATAAAGGTGGGAATATGGTCTTCGGGCGTATAGTGCATTTTACGCGCGAGAGCTGCACGGGAATGGGCAAAAGAGAGCGCCAGAGTATCTGCTAAAGAGTGTACATGTGAGCTTTCTGCATAGGCTGTGGCTTGACGTACCATAAATTCTTTTGATTCTACCCTTTGGGTATCTACCTTTGCTCTAAAGGTTTGCACAGGCTTACCTTGTTCGTTTAAAATAGACTTGTAAGTGGAAAAGAGGGTAGCGTTGTTGGTGCGTACAGGGCTTTCAAATAGCGTAGCTATAAAATCCCAATTATCAATATGTATATTTAAATCGCCATCAACCCAAGGCCAACGTCTTTTTACAATGGGCAAAGCATAGGCGAAGGCCATGTTTCCATCTCCTGAAATTCCAGGAAAATCTAAATTTATATCATGAAGCCGTAACTGAAACGCTTTTGAATTTTTGTAAGCGCCACCGGCAAAAAAGCCACCGGTAAAAACTCCGGTGCCCTGTTTAAATACATCTCCAAAACGTAAGAAAACATCGCCTAACAGTCCCCTCGGTATTCCTTGTGATGTAAAATCAGAAAGTGGCAGGCTTGAGTTGGTGCTTTTTTTATGTCGTGTATAAAAATGCTGTCCTTCTGGAGTGCTTGGAGCATGGGCAGAAGTGCCGGTAATACTTAAGAAGACATTATCAATATTTCCCTTGGGAAGGCGTAGCTGGGGACTTTCTACCTTGAGGGAATAAATAAGCCCGTCAGCGCCCTGTGATGGAATAGGCAAGGGGCCAAATTCTGTTTTTCCAAAGGGGCTTGTGTTGGCAAGAAGACCTTTTTTAGGCGGATGCGTAGCATCATAGTTGTTAGATTTCTTCGTCGGTGATGTAGCAGAAAGAAGTGCTTCATGGGCTTTTTCTACGTTTTTGGCAGAGGCATATGTGTTCTTGATATAACGCAGCACACTTTTAGCAAGAATACTTCCATCATGGGGGTTGGCATAATATCCCGGTAGAGAACGCTGCCCTTGTACAGGAGAGAGGGGCTTGCTCCACCAAAAAAGTAAATCTCCTCCGCGTGATACATACGAATCAATTTCTAGTGGACCCCCTACAGGAAATTGTTTGGTATCTATACCAAATACGGTGACAAAAGGCTCAAGCTCACTAATGGAGAACATAAGGTGTGAGCCAAAACCTTCATGGGGAGAATAACCTAGACTGGCTTTGATGGAAAGATTGGGAGATGTGGCAGGGCTTTGTACATCAATATCGCGTAAAATAATCTTATTATTATCCCAAAAAAGTTGTCCGGAAGATGAAGAAGTAGGTATTATTTGGCTATCTTGCACAAGACGCAAGCCGTAACGGCTGGCAAAACGCGCTTGTAGGGGCTGCTCTGGAGTAGGTGGCCATGTGGGAATTTGTGCTAAAATACGAGAACGCGTCCATAATATATCTACCCCGCTAAAAGCAAGAGGTATAAGCAAAGAGTCTTGTATTTGCCAACGTAGATCTATGTCGCCCTTGTCATAATCAAGAGTGAAATATCCCAGAATGCGTCTGGTTTGCAGTAAATCACGGTATTTTGAAGTGGATTCTCTGGAATCTGTCTGCAAAAAATTGTCCATTTTGCTTAAAGAAATCATCACATCGTCGGGAAGCTCTTGAATGGCGGGAAGAACCCATTGTGAAGAAATAGATTTTGCGGCTAATAGTGTGCTACGTAGCAAGAGTTTTTCACTGCTCATTTGCCCGTGTAAACGTGTGGAAAAATTTATAGATCGCGCATCAGGGCCCAGTTGAAAATCTGCAAATTCTAGCTCGCCCACATCAAGAGCTAACCAGGGCGGTAAAAAATTAAAAAGATTTTGAGGGTCTATGCTATTTTCTTTTTCTTCAAAAGTGTATTTAGGAAAACGCGGCATAACCACATTGACCAAAGTGCCGCTGTAGAGGCCTAAAACTACTTTGTTATTTAAAATATCTTTGGCAACCAATAAATTGTCTACAAGTTTTTTCTGAGTATTTTCAGAATTGTTTAAAGCATGTAATGACTTTCTTGACTCATGATTTTGTGCATCATGGCTGTCTTGTATGTCTTGCACAGAGGAACCGCCGTGTTCCATAACAAAAGGCAGGTTTTTTACATTAGAGTGGTGTGTATTGTTGCGTATACTGGATAAAGAAACTATGGGTGCGTTGTTTCTAAAAAAATGAGGTGGAATTTGTTTGTCACGTGTATATCGCCACGAAGCGGCAATGCTTCGTATCAAGCTTATCCAATCGGGGTGTAAGGTACCTTCGCTGATACGTATCCATGGGCCATAGGAATCATAGATACGCAAATTAACAATATGTATTCTTCCTTTCCATAAATCACCCAAAGAAGCAATACTGACACGTAAATCCATGGGCTTACCAATATAGTTGATGGTGGTTTCTACTAAGCCAGTAAAGGCTTCTTCGCCCCAAGGGGAGGTAAGGTAGACAAGGCTACTGCCTATGGTGAGTAATAAGGTAAGCAGTAAACCCGCCATCCAAATGCCTAACCGGGCTAAAATAGAAAGTTTTTTCTTGGGGTAGGGGGCATGAAAGCCCAGCATTGTTTGTGCTGTGTTCTCGCGCTCATTTTTTTCTTTAAGTTCATTTAAAGAGTATAATTGCTTTCGTTGCGGTGGTTGCAAAGGGCGAAGAGTTTTATGCGTTTTTGTATCCATAAATATACTCATGGCTTAGAGCGTTTTCACAGAAACGCCTGTTCGGTTATCTTTGCGTCAGGCTTCATGCGCTTTTTGGGTTAAATACCAGAAGAGTATATTCTCTCTAAAGCGCACTTATCTTTTGTGATATACACGAAAAATCATTTCATGGGAAAACGCTCTAGTGAAAAAATATGGTATCAAGTTCTTTCAGATTACCTTAGGCACGAGCTCTTGTAAAGAGAACTTGCCTTCATTTTTCTTTTGTGTAATAAAAATTTGGAGTAAATTCTACATAATGGGTATAAATTAAGTTTTTACCACATTTTTTTAGCATTGAAAAAAAATCATGCCTTGGTAGATAATGTAAAATAATTGCACATTTAGAGACTTTCTTTGCTGCATATTGTCCACAAAGGTAACTGCTTGTTGCCGTAAGTGCATGCTGTTTTTTTGTCGCTTTTAGCATTTTAAAATAATACATTTTACACACAAAATTTTTTTCTGTGTTGTAATGTATGCGGATGGTATATGTCATTGCGAAAGTCAGATCGTTTAGATATTCGAAAAATTCTTATTTTTTTATGTGGTATTCCTATCGCCTTGTTAGCCTTGGGTTTCTTTTATGTGATACAATTGCATGAAGTTTTGTACGGAACTATGATGCAGTCCATACAAAATCGTAGCACACATGCCGCCACTGTCGCCATAGAGCGTCTTGAAAAAAGTAATGCTATTTTGAAAGAAATGGCTAGCCGGCCTTATATTTCTAGTGCTCATGTGAGCACAAACACAAAGCTTGCCATATTGTTTGGAGAAATGGAAAAGAGCCATTGGTATGATATGCTGGTGGTAGATGTGCATGGAAATGCGCATTCCGTTAAAGAAAAAAAATATGCAGTAAAAAATCATGCGTATTTTAACAAAGCCTTACAAGGGGAATTTGCTCTTTCATCCATCATCGAGTCAGAAGATGGCACCATGTTTTACATAGCCCATGCAGCGCCTGTTTACAATGAAGGAAAGATTGTAGGGCTTTTGGTTGCAGTGGAAGATGCTCGAAATCCGCAATTTTCCTATGGCGAAATAGGCAAGTCGCACTTGGGCGCGGAGCTGTTTTTTGTGGACAGACATGGAAAATATGTAGACCAAGGACGCATGAGTAAGGCAAGTATTGATACTCAAATTAGCTTGGCAGAAAAAAGTTTTCTTTCTAAAAATGGATTGAATATTTTAGAAAAGCTTTATAGTTTTCAGGCTTCTATGCTTTATAAGGGAGTAGAAAGCTTTGTGTGTGAGGTGCCTCTTGGTGCTTCGGATTGGCGCGTGTTTTGTATTGTACCGCGTGATCAAGCTGTTAAACAAATGGAAAACCTTTGGTATTTTTCCATAGCCTTTATTATTTTCTTACTTTTGGGCTTGTTGGCTTGCGTGCTATATTTGCTCAAAATGAGAAAGGTTTTCAAACGTTATAACAATCTTTCGAGTTGCATTATAGATTCTGGTAACATTTTTTATTTAGATATAGATTCTCAAGGCGATGTACACTTTGCCAATGAGTATTTTTATAAATGTATGGGGTGGACATCTGATAAGCAAAATAACTCCTTGCTAAACTACATGACGGCCTCTAACTCTGAAAATTTACAGGAACTTTTGCGCACACAAAGTAATTTTGTACTTACTTTAGTTCCTGAAAATAAAGAATCTTTCCAAGTGCAATGCACTGTTATTCCTTATGTTGGCCAAAAAAATATGTACCTTCTTTTGGGTGTAGATGCCACAGCACAAAAAAATGCTTTGGAGATGGAAGTTGCTGCCAAGCAAACGGCAGAATTGCAGCAAATAATTAATAGCCTACCACATGGACTTATGGTGCACTCCTATGAAGGGGTACATCTTATTAATAAGCCCACCATGAAAATTATGGGGCTCAATAGCCGTATGGAGGTGAGAGAGTCTGTAAAGCAACTTATGGGCGAAGATTTTTTTGCAAAGCAAATGCAGATGATAGCTCGGGTATTACACCACGGGACTACAGAAAGTAGTGTGTTTGAATTTAATGGTGCTCAAGGTGAAAAATATGTGTTTCGAAATATTATTTCCCCTGTATATGATGAAGAAGGGCATATAAAATATGCTGTAAATATTGCCATCGATATTACTGAAAATATGAAATTGCAAAGACAGCTTGAAACAGAAGTGCATCGTGTTCATGAAATTTTGGATAGTAGCCCATCTGGCTTCTTGTATACTTCTGATCGAATAGTGCGTTATTGTAATCCTGCCATGTATAAGATGGGTAAGGGTATTGTTGTGGGGCAACGTTTACCTTTAGAGGCTATGGGCATGGTCAACGTTGGTCGTGAAATTCTTGCCAAGGTAAGTGATGGCATTAATGTGTATGATGTGCTTGTGGATATGGTAGGAGCCGATAATACCACGCGCAAACTGAGCTTATCTGTGATGGGCACCACATGGTCAGGAACATGGCATAATATGGTGTGGGCAGATGATGTAACGGCCATTCACGATGTGCAGACGGAGCTTATGTTTGCTAAGGACGAAGCAGAGCGCGCTGCCAGAGCCAAGAGCGACTTTTTGGCCACCATGAGCCATGAAATACGCACCCCCATGAACGCGGTATTGGGCTTTTTACATGTTTTTGATAAAAGCAATTTAAGCGTAACGCAGTTAAACTATATTGAAAAAATAACTATTTCTGCCAAGGGGCTTTTGCGTATTATTAATGATATTTTAGATTTTTCAAAAATTGAAGCCAATAAAATGGCTTTAGAACGTGTGCCTTTCAACCTGTACACCAATATAGACGCCGTTTATAGCATCACCTATTTTTCTGCTAAGGAAAAGGGGTTAGAGTTTCATCGCTCAATAGATGCAGATGTGCCGGAGCTTATAATAGGCGATGGAGAAAGATTGAATCAAGTCTTGCTTAATCTTTTAAGCAATGCCATTAAATTTACAGAAAAAGGCTCTGTATCATTACACGTATGCATAAAAGAAAAAATAGATGACAGTCATTATATTATAGAATGCCACGTGAAAGATACCGGTATTGGTCTTTCGGCAGAACAGTCTGCGGCTTTGTTCCAGCCTTTTACTCAGGCGGACACTTCCACTTCGCGTAAATTTGGTGGAACCGGTCTTGGCTTGGCCATTAGTAAGCGCATTTTACAGCTTATGGATGGTGATATCAGCTTGCAATCTACTCTTGGTCAAGGCGCTGAATTTATATGTACCTTGCCTGTGCAAGTGGCTTCTAAAGATATGCTGGAAGAAAAAAAGGAAATGGCCTTTTTGGGTGTTGATTTAGAGCAAGAGCAATGCAAAAGAGAAAAGATGCGTGGCAAGAAAGTTCTTGTTGTGGAAGATAATCTTATTAACCAAGAAATTGCTGCGGCCATGATGGAAGAGTATCATCTGGATATACAATTTGCTAATCATGGACTAGAAGCTGTGCAACTGGTTCAAAAAGAAAAATACGATCTCATTTTTATGGACTTGCAAATGCCTACCATGAACGGCTTAGATGCTACTAAGACCATTCGAAAACTTGACTTACCCTACGCGAAAGAAACTCCCATTGTGGCCATGACTGCCAATGTGATGCACGAGGATAGACAAGCCTGCGAAGAGGCCGGTATGGATGACCATATTGGCAAACCCATTTCACCGCAGTTATTGCAACAAACGTTAGAACACTGGCTTCTCCGTTAAAAAAATGCTTAAAAAATAGTCATGACTATTTTAATTGAAAATAAAAAAAGGTTTATTTTATGAATACAGATATATATGCCAAGCGAAGAGATAACGTCCGTAAAAAAATGCGTGCGGTGGGTTTGGATGCTTTGCTCATAAGTCATGCGGCCAACAGATTTTATTTGTCCGGTTTTGAATTGCACGATCCGCAATGCAATGAAAGCGCAGGGCGCCTTATAATTACATCTTCTGGCAAAGATTGGTTATGTACTGATGCGCGCTATACAGACGCTGCACGCCGCTTATGGGATGAAGCTTATATCTCCATTTATGGAGGTAATGCTGCAGAGCATATTCGCCGTCTTTTGCAAGAAAAGGTACAAGGGCGCATAGGTGTAGAAAAATCTATTGTTAGCGCAGATTTTTATCAAAAAATTGCACATGGGCTAAGTTTAAGTTCGGCGCAGAACATTGTGGAATCGTTGCGTATGATAAAAGATAGCACAGAAATCGCTCTTATGGAAAAATCGTGCGAGCTCAATCATCGTCTTATGGAATGGGTATATACAGAATTGCATGTGGGACGCAGCGAAGCTGATCTTTCTTGGGGCATAGAGAAATTTTTTCGCGAAGGGGGCGCTTCAGAGCTGGCTTTTAGTAATATTGTAGCCGTGGGCCCCAATGCAGCCTTGCCCCATGCCATCCCCGGTGCCACGTGCATTACAGAAAATTCTCCGGTGCTTATTGATGTGGGCTGTCGTGTGCAGGACTATTGCTCTGACCAGACGCGTACTTTTTGGGTGGGCGAGGGGGATACCCCTGTGCATTTTATGCTTACACAGCAATTAGTACGCACAGCACAAGAAGCCGCCATAGCCGCCATTAAACCAGGCGTTTTATGCAGCGATGTGTATAAAATCGCCAGAAATGTTTTTGAAGAAGAAGGTGTGGAAGATGCCTTTACTCACGGCCTAGGGCATGGTGTAGGTCTTGAAACGCATGAAGGTCCTAGTTTAAATCCGCGTTGTCATATTCCTTTACAGGAAGGTATGGTGGTTACAGTGGAACCGGGTTTATATTACCCCGAGTGGGGCGGAGTGCGCCGTGAATTCATGATATTGGTGCAAGAAGACGGGGCTAGAATTTTATAAAACAGCCTTTTCTTGCTCATAGAAAAAATAACTCAAAAGAGCTAAATAATACTACAAGTCTCTTGTCTAGACAAGAAACGGCATTCAAGGTATATAGAATAATCGTACAGGCTTTTATGGATTCACAACTTTTTAGCAATGAGGTGCCCATGGAACTGTTTGACACTATTTTTTCTAGGTATTCTTATCGCGGCGCGTTTTTAGAAGACGTTCCCAGTGAAGCGGATATACAGACTATTTTAGATGCCGCCATAGCAGCCCCTGCTGGTGTTAATATTCGCACTACGTCCTATGTTGTTGTTACCGATAAGGCTCTTTTAGAGGAGCTACAAAAAGCAACAAAACTCCCCTTGGCTCCTGTTTCCATATTGGTTCTTTCTGAAGATATCCCCAATAAATTACGGCGTAACTTTGAGACAGAAAATTATTGCTTTGCATCGCAAAATATTTTGCTGGCGGTGACGGCTTTGGGCTATGTAACTGTGATCAATGACCTTATTTTTACCTATAGCGAAATTAATAAAGCTGTTAGAAAGGTTTTAAACGTACCAAAGCAGAAAAAGATTAAAGCTATTTTTAATATTGGAAAGCCGGTTCAAGCCGGTGATGCCTTGCCAAAACCAGCCCGTAATGAACTTGTGCAATATAATGCTTTTTAGGTAATTTTTAAAAAGTGTAGCATGTAGAAAGAGCTATAAAAACAGATGTTTTGTATCTCTATTTATATGTTACACTTTTTTTTACTGGCTGCTATATGCCCTTTGCGCAATTCATTGCGTAAGGTTTTAGAAACGTGGACGATAGTCTCGGTGTATGAGAGAAAATATTTTGGAAAAACACTTTGTTAGCCCAGCTTTTGACGATACAAAACGCTGTTTTGTTTTCGCCACCAATGATGCCTATGCGCCTTATCTTGAGGTGGCGCTTCTTTCTTTTATAGAGCAGGCTTCGAAGAGTGCCCACTATGATATTTGCATTTTACATACGCATGTATCACCACTGTACAAAAAGGCCCTACTTTCCTTACAAAAAACACATATATCTATACGCTTCATAGATATGGCTCCATTTTTAACACATGTTGATGCTGCTATGTTTGTAACACATGCGCACTTTAGCAAAGAAGCTTACTATAGATTTTTTATTCCGCACATTTTTATGCATTACGAAAAAGTGGTGTATATGGATTGTGATATGATTTTTTTGACAGATATGAATGCTGCTTTTGCTGTAGACATGCAACACAAAGCTTTGGCAGCAGTGTTAGAATATAAATTCAAATGCAAGGTAGAATTTGATACTGTTTTGCACCAATATGCTGAACAGGTGCTAAAATTAGACAATGTACAGCAATATTTTAATTCAGGTTTTTTGATTTTTCATATTCCTTCTCTTCTGTCTTGGAATTTCACACAAAAATGCTTGGAAAAATTGCAAGAAGTGCAAAGGCCACGCACTGTAGACCAGTGTATATTAAATAGTATTTTACAAGGGCATATACATTTTCTTGATGCTCGTTGGAATGTGCAAACACATGTGGATGTAAAAGAACTACAAACCTATGTGGCGCAAGAAGATTATAAAAATTATGTACAATCTTTATTAAAACCGCACGTTATTCATTATTGTTCACCGGTAAAGCCTTGGAATACCGAGCATATTCCTTTTGCTAAAGTTTGGTGGCAATATGCACAAAAGTCACACTTTTATGCAGCTTTTTCACAAGGACTTCACCGCGGTTAATTTTTTTCGGGGAGGAATCACTTGTGCATGTTTTAGAATATCTTGCTCAATATGATGCGATTTTCAGTACACAATGGGAAGAACCAGCCCGTACTTTTCCTATTCCTTATATTTGGCAATGCTGGTTGCAAGGAAAGGAGCATATGCCGCCTCTTGTAAAAGCTTGTATGCACAGCGTGCAATGCCATAACACGAATCATACAATTAAGATTATAGATGAAAATACTGTCCATCAATATATCGCCATTCCCCAGCACATTCTCACAAAATATCAGCAAAAAAAGATATGCCCTGCTCATTTTGTGGATTATATACGTGTGGCTTTGCTGGCGAAATACGGTGGCACATGGATGGACGCCACAGTTTTTTTTACACAGCCTTTAGCACAGCATATATTTGAGCAAAACTTCTTTGCCTTTGCTTTACCTGCGTGGTGTGACCTAGTAAAATTGCCAATAAAGGAAGAAATTTTTACTGCACATATGCGCTCTATAGACGCGCGTAGCTTTTCTAATTGGTTCATGCATGCCAAAGCACATACAAGGTATATTTTGCTTATTAAGAAATTCTTAGAAGAATATTGGCTGCGCGAAGAAAGCGCCTTTGATTACTTTTTCTTTCACATTTTTTGCACCTATGCTTTATTTAAAGATCCGCAATGTGCGGAATTTTTTATGAATATGCCAAAGATTAGCAATGCTCACGCGCATTTATTGCAACAATGCTTAACAAAAGAATATGACGCTACATTATTTAAAAATATATGCCAATTATCGCCGGTGCATAAATTGATGCATTCGCCAGAGGGAATCATGACACCTCGTTGTTTTGCACAAGTTTTGGCGCAAGATTTTGTTCAGTGATGTGGGAGCTGTAAACAGCGTAAATAGAATTTTTTTAGAGGAATTGAATGAAGATTTTAGGGAGAGAAAAGTATTTTTACATACTCTCTCTCCCTAAAGTTTAATTAATTTTCATAGTATGAGCGCAACACCTGACTGCGTATGGGGTGGCGCAATTTACGCAAAGCCTTTGCTTCAATTTGGCGAATACGTTCGCGGGTTACGTTAAAGAGCTTGCCCACTTCTTCGAGAGTATGATCGCTCTTTTCAGCAATACCAAAACGTTTACGCAAGACTTGCTCTTCTCTTGGGGTTAAGTCTGCCAAAACCGAGGCCAACTGCTCTGAAAGTTTGGTATTAATAACTTCTTCGGCAGGAGCCACTGCTTTTTTATCTTCAATGAAATCACCAAGGCTAGAATCTTCTTCATCCCCAATGGGTGTTTCAAGAGATATAGGTTCTTTAGCAATTTTCAAGACCTTTTTCACCTTGTCCACAGGGCATTCCATGCGCTCTGCAATTTCTTCCGGTGTGGGATCTCGGCCAAGCTCTTGCACAAGATAGCGCGAAGTACGAATAAGCTTGTTTATGGTTTCAATCATATGCACAGGAATACGAATGGTGCGGGCCTGATCAGCTATGGCGCGCGTAATGGCCTGACGAATCCACCATGTAGCATAGGTAGAGAACTTGTAACCGCGTTGATATTCGAACTTATCTACGGCTTTCATAAGGCCAATATTGCCTTCCTGAATAAGGTCAAGAAATTGTAGGCCTCTATTGGTGTATTTTTTGGCAATGGAAACCACAAGGCGCAAATTAGAGCGAATAAGCTCTTGTTTTGCACGCATGGCATGAATATTGCCCCTTTTAATACGCCAAAGCACCTCTTCAAGATCATGCACATTGTGACAGCATTTCTCTTGCAAACGACGCAAGATTTCAATTTTACCTATAATCATTTCTTTAAAGGAAAAGAGCTCGTCTACACTTAAACGCAATTCTTTTGCTGCGTCGTTGGGGTTGACGGTGCGCTCTTCCATACGAGAAAATAGGTCTTGAATTTCCGCCTGTGTACGACCGGTAGAAAGAATGTATGCAGATAGGTCGCGCTGGCAGTTATGCATTTGGCGCACATAATCTTCTACAGTTTCAATAATGCGGTCAATGAGGGTTTTTTCAAGCTTAATATCACGTAAGCGAGTGACAATTTCCTCTTTAAAACACATAATTTCTTTTTGCACACCGGCCACGCGACGTTCTAAAGTACAACAATCATCCAATTTGCTGTAAATTTTCTTCTTCTTGCGGAAAGTGGCTTTAATTTCATCTAGAAGTAAAATAACACGGGTGCGTTGATTCATTTCATCTTCGCTGGGGTCATCTTCTTCAATAGTTTTAACAACATCTTTTAATTTGATACGATTAAGGCGTAAATCATCACCCACGTGAATGAGCTCTTCCACGGCTACGGGCACCTCCACCAAGGCGTATAAAACGTCTTGCTCACCCAACTCAATCTTTTTGGCTATGACCACTTCGCCGTCGCGGTCAAGCAAGGGTACAGCGCCCATTTCGCGCAAATACATGCGTACGGGGTCTGTATTTCGTGAAGAATAGTCAATGGCCTCTTCTTCTTCAGCAAGGTCAAGGTTGCCTTCGCCTACCACGTCGTCATCCGGCTCAGTGGAGTTTAAGGCAAGTTTTTTTCCTTCTTTTTCCGAATCGACAATGGCAATGTCGTGTTGGTCAAAGATGGTAATAACCTCTTCAAATTGTTGCTCAGAGCTGCTCATTTCAGCAGGCAAAGCTTTTGCTACCTCATCAAAGGTAAGAAAGCCCATGGCTTTTCCCTTATCAATAAGGGTTTTAATCTGCTGTATATCTTTAAGGTTGTTCATCAATCCTCCTCAGGGTTTCCTGCAACACACGAAGATAATCTAAATCTGCTTCAAAGTCACCAAGGTTTGCATTTTCACGCAAGGCGGCACAAAGGGAAGTTTTTTGCAAGGTCGCTTGCATGTCTTCCAGCTCTTTTTCAAGGCTAAGTAACTCTTTATCCCCGGTATCTCGAGGGGCGGCTTCGCCGGTGCGACTTTGAACCCAAAATTTTTTTTCTCTTTCTGATAGCTGAGAAAAAATTTCATCGGGGTCAAACGCTTCAATTTTTTTCCATAATTGCCGTGCAACATCGCTGTTCAACGCAAGGTCTGCGCCCATATTTCGCAAGTCTTGTAAGCGATGGGGGTATCGCACAGCATACATCATAATTTGCTTATCACGCATGGCAAGGGGAGTGAGTTTTCTTGCTTTTTCTGGCCCAGAGGCCATACCCGCTTGCTGCTGATAAGGGTTTTGTAAGGGGGCGTCATCGTATTCTGGCCTCTCTTGTCTTGATGGCGCATCCTTTGGTAAATTTTTCAATGCATTGTGACGGTTTTGAATGACAGAGCGGCGCAAGGCGTCTTCTGCCAATTGCAAACCCGTAGCTAGTTTGCTGGTGTAGGAACTTATAAGTTCTGGAATTTCAACCTTTTGTAAAAATGCTTTTGCCCAATCTACAGATTCTTTGGGAGCCATATTTCTTAAGGTTTGTATGCAAAAAGTCAGTCCCTCTGGGGCTTGCTTTTGCAATGTTTCAAAGGCCTCAACGCCCTGACTGTGTAAGAGGCTGTCTATATCCTCGCCCTCTGGCATAAGCACTACTGTGCATTTCAGGCCTTTGGTAAGCAGCATTTCGCAAGAACGTAGCGCCGCTTTTCGGCCTGCTCTATCTCCATCAAAGAGCAAAATTATGGTGGACGTAAAGCCCGACAGCCGTTTAATTTGTTCCGGTGTTAATGCTGTACCTAGCACACCCACGGCATGGGTGTAGCCAAATTGGTGCAAGGTTAACACATCCATATATCCTTCTGTCAAAAGCACATGGCCTTTGGCAGATATTCCACTTCTGGCCTGAGCAAGGCCGTAAAGCTGATCTCCCTTTTTGTAAATAAGAGAGTCGGAGCTGTTAATGTACTTGGCTTCATCTTCATCGCCAATAATACGTCCGCCAAAGGCTATTACTTGATTAGCCAAGGAGCGTATGGGGAAAATAAGCCTTCCTCTAAAGCGATCATAACCGCGATTTGTTTTGTCACTGCGGCCCAGTAGTCCTGCCTCTATGGCATCTTTTTCTTGAAAACCGGCTCTTTGCAAAACAGTGGCTAGGGCCTGCCAATCTTTTTTAGCCCAGCCAAGAGAAAATTTATCGATGATTTCTTGGCTTAATTGTCGCCCTTGCATATATTGGCGACAAACTTTCCCGTCATCGTTATTAAGGTTAGTCACGAAATGCGATTCGGCAAGGGCGTACATGCGAAACATATTTTGCCGCGCAGATTGTTTACGTTTGGCATCTGCGGGGCTGCTCCCCTGTGCGCTTTGCATGTTTTTGTTATTTGGCTTCCATGCATCTAGAATAATGCCCGCTTCTAAGGCCAATTGCTCTAAAGTCTCACCAAAATCAAGGCCATTAATACGCCCGTAAAACTCAAAGATATCGCCGGAAGCTTGACAACCAAAACAATAAAATAAGCCTTCCTCTTCATTGACAGAAAAAGAGGGTTTGGTTTCTTGGTGAAAAGGACAAGGTGCTGCCCAACGCGGGCCATTGCGCTTTAAATCCACATATCGACGCACAATATCAACGATATTGACTCGGTCTTTAATGTGGCGAATGGCTTGCTTGCGATCCATAAAGCACCTTATTTGTAAATAACATGGGCATATGCCCTTTTCTTAACGCAAATGAACTATAGTCATGCCGTCTCCCCCTCTATCTTCGGGGGCCAAAGCAAAACTTTCAATGCCGGGGAAGGAACGTAAAAAATTATGCACTTCTTTACGTAAAACGCCTGTCCCACGACCGTGTATAATTTCTACACTTTCTCGGCTGTTTAAAATGGCTTTATCTAAAAAAGTTTCCAATTGTCCAAGGGCTACATCGGCTCTTTGACCGCGCATATCAAGAGATAAAAGCGGGCCTACCGGTGCTACATTGCTAAGTACACCACCGCGCTTGAGGCTTCTATCGATGGTGACTTTTTCTGGAATACCTTCGTTTTCCGTGCCAAGGTCTTTCATATCTGCCCATAGAGTAACGCCGCCCATGTCCAACTGTACGCGCTTTTTGCGAGTGTCAATTTCGCAAACTTTTCCTTTTTTTCCAAAGGCTCTATGCAGAATTTCTACACCAACACGTAAAGAGTCCATAACAACTGTGGGGCGTGATGTTTGCGCTGCCGAGGCAGAATTTTCTGCAACGTCAGCACGCAAGGCAGACATGTTTTTTAAAGCCTGTTTATGCGTTACCTTGCCAGCCTTCCATGCCTGCATAAGGTCATGAGCCTTGGTGCGCACTTCTTCATACAGCTTGGTACGTTCTCGTTCTAAACGCTCTTGTAATTTTTGTTGCTGTTGCTTTTGCTCTTTTTGCTCTTTTTTTAACGTTGAAATTTCATTTTCACGTTGTACGGCCAGTACATTTAACCGTTCAATAAGGGCACTGGTATCTTCACCATCCATGAGTAAATATTGCTCAGCTCTGCGTAAAATACTCTCAGGTAGTCCGTGTTCTTTAGCCACATCTAATGCTTGGCTAGCTCCTACTTGGTCATAGGCCAAACGGAAAAGGGGACGTTTGGTGCTAGGGTCAAAGAGTACGGAGGCGGCGCGCGCTTTGGGTCGCGTAAGAGCGTACGTTTTTAAGGCAGGAAAGTGCGTAGCGGCCATGACGGTGGCATCTTTATCTAATAAGCCATCAAGGACAGCTTGTGCTAAAGCAGCCCCTTGAGCGGGGTCGGTGCCGGCGCCAAATTCGTCCAACAATACAAGGCAGTGACTGCTTGCTTCTTCCCAAGCTTCTGCCAGTTGACGAATTTGCCCTGTAAAGGTCGACACATGGTCTTCTAAGCTTTGCGCATCACCAATAAAGGCGTAAATATGTGTCCATGCAGGTAAGTGCGAACCATGCCCCACAGGCACAGGAAAGCCACTTAAAGACATAAGCGCAATAAGACCCAATGTTTTTAAACATACGGTTTTACCGCCGGCATTACCGCCAGAAATTACAAGACCTCTTTCACCTTTATTGAGCAAAATATCAATGGGCTGGGCGTTTCCTGCCAAGGCCAGTAATGGATGGCGCGCTTCTGGTAAATGCACCGAAGCATCATTTTCATCCAGATGCACTGTGTGACAAGCAAGGTCGCTCTCACTTTTTTTCTTACCTGATTTATTGATGCCTTGGGTGCTCATTTCTTGTGCTAATTTTTCCAAGGCCATAAGTACGTCAAGGCGCGAAAGTAAATGTGTGGCATTGTCTACCAGAGGCAGGGCTTCGCGCACTAAGGAAGTAAGATATTCAAGAATCTTACGTTCTTCTTCGCGTTCTTGTCGTTTTAAATCTTGCAAGTTATTGTTAACTTCCACCAAGAACATGGGCTCAAAATAACATGTTTCGCCTGTTTGTGACCAGTCGTGAATAATGCCTTGCAAACGCCCCTTAAAATTGGCCTTAAGCGGTAAAACATAGCGGTCTGAAGCTAATGTCATGAAAGCGTCTTGCATGTAATGAAGGATATTATATTCATTGGCAAAATCTTTCACCCTGCGTAAGCAATTTTGGTGCAAACGGCGTAATTCTGTACGCACTAAGAGCAATTCTGGTGAGCTTTCATCGCGAATATTACCATCATCACTAAGACAACGACGCAAGGCTTGCGTGAGGGCTTCAGGTAAGGGACAGGCTTCTACTAGGGCCAGTAAACGAGGGCAGGAGAGGGCGGTATTGGTTGTTTGTACAACAGCTTGTACGGATGTATATACTTGCTGGGCCATATGCAATACTTCACGTAAAGTCCACAGACCGTCGAGGTCTAGCAAAGCATGGGGGGCGCGTAAAAATGGAACAATGCCTGACACATCGGGAAAAGCTGTCATGCGAAAAGCTTTTTTGTCACTGCCTTGTGGCGCAGAAGCCGCAATACCAGCCCAAAGGCGACACTCTTCATAGAGTTTAGCCGCTTCCATAGCGTCATGGGCATGGTCATAGGGGCGTAAATGCAGAGCCGCCATTCTCCCAGAAGGTGAAAGACATTTTTTTGAAAGGTGTTCGAGAACCTTGTCAAATTCAAGTGCAGTAAATGTTCTTGCCGATATCATAAATACAGTGTCAACTTTGTTATTGTTATGCGCTCAATTGCTGGCGAACGGTGTCTGATAAAATTTTTCCATCCACACGGCCTTTATATTCCGCCATAATAGCATTCATAACCTTACCCATGTCTTTAGGGCTTTGGGCGCCGGTATCGGCTATGGCTTTGCTTATGGCCGCGGATAATTCTTCCGCTGTGAGGGGCTGTGGCAGATAGACTTGTAAAATTTTTAATTCGGCGGCTTCTTTTTCCGCAAGATCAGCGCGGCCGGCTTCTGTGAATTGCACAATGGAGTCTTGTCGTTGCTTTGCTTGGCGCAAAATCACGTCCATCATTTCGGCATCATCAAGGCTACCTTGAGAGCGCTTTAACTCCACCAATTGGTTCTTGGCCGCGGTTTTTAACAAACGCAGTACATCAAGGGTGAGCTGTTCTTTGGCTTTGTAAGCGGAAATATAGTCTTTTTCAATACGTTCAGAGAGAGTCATAGTGCGGCCTTTGGGTTTTAACAATAGGAAAAAACGGGGAACTCGTGTACGAATCCCCCGCAGGTTTTTATGACTGCGTGTTATATAGATAACAACGTTTTTTTAAAAGTCACTAGCCCATGTTCATTTTTCTGATTTTTTTCATCAAACGCTTTCTGGCAGCGGCTTTCTTCTTCTTACGCATGACGCTAGGCTTTTCGTAGTGTTGACGTTTCTTCATTTCAGAAAGAACGCCAGCCTTTTCTACTTGCTTTTTAAAGCGACGCAGAGCGATATCGAAGTTATAATCATCTTCGTTAAGGAATACTCCTGGCAAGGAAATCACCCCCTTTTGCTAAACTCGAGTGGTCAACATATAGATTCTTAGTCAAAAAAGCAAATGTTTTTTTAGGTGGTGTGTTTTTCTCTGTTTTAAAAGGAAAAAGTGTTCTTGCGTAGGGTCAAGTTTCCATGTAATCACTGGTTTGGTTGTGAAAGTTGCTAACCTATAATGAAACCTGCATTGGGAATGATGCAGAGGCTTTATAGTAGCATTACAAACAGAGCATGTGACGAAACAAATAATCCACTGAGGGCTTAAAGATGCAGAAAATATTCCCCCCCTTAAGAAAAATATTTTTCTTATTCATTCTTACAACGGCTTTTAGCTATACATTATGTTTTTGTGTAGCTCATGCTGCGGCACAACCCCATGTTGCTAGTATCACGCCACAAGCTTTTGACGCTGCTAAATATTTTGAAGGTATGCAAGGTACCGTGGTGCTTTATACTCCCCAAACGGCAAGTCTTAAAATGTATAATGAGAAATTGGCTACACAAGCTTTTTCGCCTTTCTCCACTTTTAAGATTGTCTCCTCCTTGCTAGGTTTAGAGCAGGGGCTTCTTACTGGCAAAAACAGTAAAATGCGATATAATGGGAAAACATATTGGCTAGATGCATGGAATAAAGATGTTACCTTACAAGAAGCTTTCCAATTTTCTTGTGTGTGGTATTATCACCAACTCATTTATGCTCTTACTCCAGATGTTGTTGCAAAATTTTTGAAAAAACTGCACTACGGTAATGAAGATATTTCTCAATGGAAAGGCAATGGGCGAAATGCTATGCCTGATTTAAATGGTTTTTGGCTCGACTCTTCTTTAAAAATATCGCCATTGACACAAGTTCAAGTTCTGGCAGATATTTTCGAAGGTCATGCCCATATAGCTTCGGAACATGTGGCGCTTGTAAAAGAAATTATGCTGTTAGAAGAAAGAACCGCATCGCAACAAAGCACTATTTATGCCAAAACAGGTGCCAATGGACGTGGTAAAAGTTGGCTAGTGGGCTTTGTAGAAGCGAAACTTGATAACTCGAGGACGTATTTTGCCTTTTTTGTTGATGATCCCAAAAGTGATGTACGTCGAGCTCGACAGGTGGGGTTAGCTTTTTTAAAAGAACAATTTTAGAGGTATATATGCAAGAAATACTTAAAAAATCGCCTTTGCGTGTAGCTGTTCTGGGTGGAGGCTCTTGGGGTACAGCCTTGGCGCATGTATTGGCAGATGCCGGGCATGAAGTGTGCCTTTTTGTGCGAGATGCAGAGGTGGCTCAAAGTATTAATACTACACATAAAAATCTCTACTACTTACAGCAATATGTTATTCATGCTGCGGTAAAATCTTCTGCAGATATGTCACAACTTGGCGGCTACGATGTTTTTATTTTGGCTATACCTACCCAGAGCGTACGTGCTTTTTTGCAAGGTATACAACACTTGCTGCCAAAAAATTGTATTTTAGTTAATACAGCCAAAGGCTTAGAGAGTTCTTCGGCAAAAACTGTAGGACAAGTGGTCGTAGAGGAATTGGGATTTTTACGCCCGCAATACGCCATACTTTCCGGCCCTTCCTTTGCGGATGAAGTAATGCAAAGGCAACCAACAGCTGTGGTGCTGGGCAGTGAATGTATCTCCCTTGGCACCCAATTACGGACGATTTTTTCTACGCCATACTTTCGTTGTTATTCTGGTAGTGATGTGCGTGGTATTGAGCTTGGCGGTGCGTTGAAAAATATTATGGCCATTGCTGTGGGATTGTGCGAAGGGCTGGGCTTTGGGCACAACAGCAGGGCGGCACTCATGACGCGTAGTCTTGCGGAAATGAGCCGATTGGGGAAAGCCTGCGGGGCGCAAGCTACGACCTTTATGGGGCTTTCAGGTCTAGGAGATTTAACGCTTACAGCCCACGGTAATCTTTCGCGCAATAGACAAGTAGGCATGCGCCTTGGGCAAGGGGAAAGTCTTTCGTATATTGTAGATTCTTTGGGTATGGTGGCAGAAGGGGTAAAAACTACCGAAGCTGTCTATGGCATGTTAAAAAAGCATGCGGTGAGCGCTCCCATTACCGAAGCAGTATATCGCATTTTATACAC
>CAYJAD010000005.1:0-80532 GCA_964368075.1 uncultured Desulfovibrionaceae bacterium
CACAACCGGCCATGGTGCGTTGTGAGCATTGCCGAACCCCTTTTCCTATAATCCCTATAGATGAGCGTAGTCTACATTATATTTATATTATGTTGGATAATGGTCGGGCTGCTTTAGACCCAGACTTTGCGTAAATAAAAGCCCTTGTGCGTTGAGCATAAGGGCTTTTTTCATGGACTCGTACAGATACTACCTAGTCGTCACTGAAGAACATACTAATAATTATAATAAAATAGTTTCTTAGTAAAAATATACAAATAAAAAAACCGAAAATAAGGACATGAACTACACTTTAAGGCTTTTCTGTGACAATTAACAAAATTGACTATCTAAGTACGGAAAACAATAAACTTTGAAAATAAAAAACCTGCTACTAAGGAAAAGCTCGAAGAGAAGACCAGAGTGGCAAGGGGGGGGATGTTTAGTGTATCGCCGGCAAAGCCCGCAGATACGGATATTAAACCCATAAAAATTGTAAAAAATACGAATTTTTTTCCTGTTGGATTTTGTTTAAAAGTTACTGTGGAATTGAGTATATAGGAAACAGAAACGGCTGCAATAAAGGCCACTGCGCTGGCAGCGCTTTGTAGTCCATAAAAATGCAGTACCACATAAAAAATGCCCCAGTACACAGCGGTATTGATAATACCCACCATAAAATAACGTAAAAATTGTAGCACACAAACCCTTTGTTGTTCGTAAGTTTTATTATATCTTATTTTCAAAAAAAATAGAGCATATAGAAAAAATTTACAAAGTATAGAATACGTTGGTAGAAGTCTGGTGTTTTGCTAGCACGCTTGCTAAACTGCGTCAATGCACAAGTATTGCCTTCAACGCAAAACTGATCAGCGTTTGTGCAAGATTTTTGCTATTGACAAGAACAACTGCCCGTGTACATAAAAGCTCATGCAACAATGGTATGTATATCTTTTGCGCTGTGTGGATAATTCGCTGTATTGCGGCATTACTACTGATATGCAGCGACGGCTTTTAGAGCATAATGGATATAAAAAGGGCGGAGCCAAATATACCAAGGGGCGAAGGCCGGTGGAGCTCTGCGCATGTGCCCCTTGTGAAAATCGTGGGGCGGCTTCTCGAGCCGAAGCTTTTGTTCGCACCTTGCCAAAAAAAGAAAAAATCGCCGCCATACAGGCCATGTGCATACAGATACATAATTATGAGGAAAAGTTATGATACCATGGGAAGTTGCTACAGCTTTTTGTTTTGCTGCCTTGGTGCTAGCTATAGCGCCAGGGCCTGATAATATTTTTGTATTGACGCAATCGGCTCTTTACGGAGTGCGCGCGGGCATTGCTACCAGTCTTGGGCTTATGACCGGCATTATTGGGCATACGTGCGCAGTGGCCTTAGGGGTTGCTGTCGTTTTTCAAACGTCTCCCACAGCCTTTTGGGTCTTAAAAATAGTGGGTGCTTTATATTTAGTTTATTTGGCGTGGCTTACTTTGCGCAGTGGCACTTCGGAAGCTTCCTTGACGGGGCAAACTTTTATAGGGAACTTTGCTTTATATAAACGCGGGATAATAATGAATATCACTAATCCTAAGGTGACCTTGTTCTTTCTTGCTTTATTGCCGCAATTTGCCAACCCTGCACATGGCTCTGTAAGTTTACAAATATTTCAATTAGGTGCTCTGTTTATTGCTTCGGCTTTCTTGGTGTTTGGTGCCGTAGCAGTTTTAGGTGGCCAGCTTGCCAAATGGTTTAATAGCTCACCGCGCTTTCAAGTGTATATGAATAAGGCTACGGCGGTAATTTTTGTGGGTATGGCTGGAGCTTTGCTCTTTACTGCCTAGCAGGTCGTTGAAAATGGGCAATCTGCTTCGTCAGACGTGTTTTTTTAATGAGGGATGGGAAAAATCCTACTTTATATCTTGACAGCCTAGGGGCTTGGCATGTAAAAGGCACATTTCACGAGGACTGTATGGGAAGTTTGTATAAGGCAATACGCGACATTCCGGCGCAAGGATGTAACATAGTGGTAGATGATGCTACTGTGTGGTCTGCTCCTATGGTTGAATTTGGTGTGGAATGTAAGGTGCTTGAACCACTACGGGCAGAGTTGCAATTGCTACTGGTACCGGGTGGTTGTCTTGTGCGCGGCACATTATATGGGCAAGTTTCACAGCCTTGTGATTTGTGCGCAGAAGATTCTGTGACCACCATTGCGCACGCTATAGACACATTTGAAGCCATACCCGGTGAGTCTATCCCTTTTGAAGACGAGGAAGAAGATGACGCTGACGACATGGCTCACGAATATATGGACAAGGACAGCCATATAATAGTGGAAAATGGTGTCGCTCAATTGGATGTAGCCAGTCTTTGTTGGGAAGAATTTTTACTGTCCTTGCCTATGCGCCCCCTTTGCCGCCAAAATTGCAAAGGACTTTGTACCTCTTGTGGTGCAAATTTAAATGATATTTCTTGTGCTTGCGTGAAAGATGAGGGAGACCCTCGTTTGGCTGCGCTTCGTGCATTAAAAATTACTTCGAAATAACATTCGATTTTAAGGAGATTATTATGGCTGTTCAACAAAACAAAAAATCCCGTTCCAGAAAAGGAATGCGTCGTTCTCATGACCGTGTAGCTGTGCCTACCGTTATTTATTGTCATTGTGGTGAACCTACTTTGCCTCACTCCGTGTGCTCTAGCTGCGGTGTATACAAAGGGCGCAAAGTTATCTCCACTGCCAACGACCAGAATTAATGGACGTATGCCCCATTATTGCCGTGGACGCCATGGGGGGGGACTTTGGCCCCTCAGTGGTGGTGCCTGGCGCCATAGATGCTGCTAAACGCTATAATTTATCCTTACTCTTAGTGGGAGATACCGCAAAGATAGAGGCTGAATTAGAGCAGATTAGTACTTCTGGTGTGCGCGTAGAGGTGGTTCACGCCGATGATGTGGTGCATATGAATGAAAAGCCCTCTGATGTGCTTAGACGCAAAAAAAATGCGTCTATTCAAGTGGCTTGTCGTCTTGTGCGCGAGGGGGCAGCCCATGCTGTGGTTAGTGCCGGGCACTCAGGTGCTACGGTGGCTTGCGGCATGTTTATTGTGGGGCGCATTCAAGGTGTGGAGCGACCTGCTTTAACAACGCTTATGCCCACAGAAAAAAATCCCCTTGTCTTGTTAGACGTGGGGGCCAATGTTGATTGTAAGCCCTATCACCTTTTTCAATTTGGGCTTATGGGTAATGCTTTTGCGCGGGATATTATGGAATATTCTGCCCCCAGCATAAGCTTATTGAGCATTGGTGAAGAAGAAGGTAAGGGCAATACGCAAGTGAAAGAAGCCTATGACCTATTAAAGATGGCACAAAACTTAAACTTTGCCGGCAACTGTGAAGGACGCGACCTTTTTACCGGTAATGTGAACGTAGCCATTTGCGATGGTTTTTTGGGTAATGTGGTGCTGAAAACTAGCGAAGGTTTATCTACTTCGCTTATTCGCATTTTAAAAAGAAATTTACTTTCTGGCGTGTTGCCTACCCTTGGGGCTTTGCTTGCCAAGGGGGCTTTCAAAAGATTTAAAGAAACAGTGGACTATGCCGAATACGGCGGTGCACCGCTTTTGGGCTTGCAGGGACTTATTCTTGTTTGTCATGGAAAGTCCAATCCTAAAGCCATTTGTAGCGCAGTGCGCATGGGGGGGATGTTTGTGCGTAAAGGCACCAATAAGCATCTAGCCCAAACTATTATGGCCAATGACGAATTAACACGTTTCAGTCGCGCTTTATAAACCAGCCTCGCCTTTTAGCCTATCTTCATCTTAACCCAAAGAGATTTAATTCCATGAATACAAGTTGCCATATCCACGGTTTGGGAACCAGCGTTCCGCAGAAAATTGTAAGCAATGATGATTTAAGCCGTACGGTGGATACCAATGATGCATGGATTACTTCCCGCACAGGTATTCAGCAAAGACATATGCTGGTTGACGGTGAAAATGCCACAGACCTAGGTCTTGAAGCTTCACAAAAAGCCTTGGCAGAAGCCGGGCTTGAAGTGGCAGATGTCACACATGTGCTACTGGCAACGTGTACCCCCGAATTTTTGTGCCCTTCTACAGCCAGCGTTTTAGCCAATAAGTTGGGTTGCGGTTCCGTAATGGCATTGGACTTTAATGCCGCTTGCTCCGGATTTTTATATGGCCTTTCTTTGTGCGAATCCATTGTAAACACGCATAGCGATGCAGTAATTTTGTTCGTATGTGTAGAAGCTCTGACGCGCCGCATGAACTGGAACGACCGCTCTACTTGTGTTCTTTTTGGCGATGGCGCCGGCGCACTCATTATGCGAGCTACACCAGAAAATGCTTTGGCTTCGGTGAGCAATGTGATTTGCCATACTGATGGAAAGCTTTGGGATTTAATCACCATTGGCGGCGGTACACATAATTCTTATGCTTGCGGGCAATCTATTAGCGAAGAATTTTTCTTGCAAATGCAAGGTAGAGAAGTTTTTAAACATGCGGTACGCAATTTAGTTTCTGTGGCGCATGAAGTGCTTGAGCAAAGCGGTACGAGTATTGATGCGCTGGACTTATATATACCACATCAGGCTAATTTGCGTATTATTGAAGCAGTGGGCGCGCGTTTACACCTGCCAGAAGAAAAAATTTTTGCCAATGTGCATAAATATGGCAATACCTC
This sequence comes from uncultured Desulfovibrionaceae bacterium, assembly GCA_964368075.1. Classification (GTDB taxonomy): domain Bacteria; phylum Desulfobacterota; class Desulfovibrionia; order Desulfovibrionales; family Desulfovibrionaceae; genus CAYJAD01. Next base: position 4,678 of record CAYJAD010000005.1, read on the forward strand.
TGCGGCCTCGGTACCGCTTGCCTTACAAGATGCTAGAGAACAAGGGCTGATTAAAAAAGGCAGTAAAACTATGGTAGCTTCGGTGGGGGCTGGCTTCACTTGGGCGGCCGGACTCGTAGATTTTTTGAAATAATTTTTTTTGCAAGCTCCATTACACCTTGAAATTTAGAGTTTTTTACGGTATAGCCATGAAGCTTTACGACTAAAGAGGAACTTTATGCAAGACAAAATAGCAACAGCGCTCGTTACAGGCGGTTCACGAGGCATTGGAAAAGCCATAGCTCAGAACTTGGCAAAAGCTGGTTTTCAGGTGTATCTTACCTATGTGAGTAAACCACAAGAAGCCCAGCAAGTGGCTGATGACATTGTAAAAGATGGCGGATTAGCGCAGGCTTTTTGTTTAAATGTTGGTGATGACGCGGCTGTAAATGCTTTTTTTGCAGAGCACATTAAAGATAAAGTTCAGCTTTCTGTACTAGTAAATAATGCTGGTATCACCAAGGATGGCTTTCTTGTGCGCATGAAAGAAAATGACTTTGATGCTGTGCTTGATATTAATTTGCGCGGCGCCTTTGTGTGTCTGCGCGAAGCTGCAAAAATCATGAGCAAGCAACGCCAAGGAAGCATAATAAATATCTCCTCGGTAGTAGGGCAAAATGGCAACGCTGGTCAGGTGAACTATGCCGCTGCTAAAGCCGGTTTGCATGGTATGACCATGGCTGCCGCAAAAGAATTGGCTGCGCGTAATATTACCGTGAATACCGTGGCGCCTGGTTTCATCGAAACTGATATGACGGCTGCTTTGCCCGAAGATATACGTAAAAAATATGAAGAGCATATTCCTTTAAAGCGTATGGGTTCTGTGGAAGAAGTAGCGCATGCTGTGACCTTTTTAGCTTCAGAAAAGGCTAGCTATATAACAGGACAAATTCTTGCCGTTAATGGCGGCATGTATTGTTAATATTTAAGTACGTGCTGATATAATAGAATTGAAAAGTTTGTTCGTCCCAATTCTTTTATCGGCCTTTCCTAAAATCAAAAATTGCGTATGGAGGCAAATATGTCTGATGTAGCACAAAAAGTAACAAACATTATTGTAGAACAACTTGGTGTATCTGCAGAAGAAGTAAAGCCAGGCGCTTCCTTTGTGGAAGATCTTGGTGCTGATTCCTTGGACTTGACAGAGCTTATCATGGCCATGGAAGAAGAGTTTGACATCGAAATTGCAGATGACGATGCTCAAAAAATCTTGAAAGTGCAAGACGCCATTTCTTATATCGAAAGCAAGTAATGCATGATAAAGGGGGCTTTTTTGCCCCCTTTATGTCTTTACGATACATACAATAACTGAATGCACCAAGACGGCAGGCTTTTTTAAGCTATGCCGTATTGTGTTTTCTAAGCAGCATATTTTTAAGGAGTTGACATGAGTCGCAGGCGTATTGTGGTCACCGGGCTTTCAGCCTTAACCCCACTTGGCAATGATGTGCAAAGCACCTGGGAAGCCTTAATTGCAGGTCAATCTGGTATTGCCCCCATTACCCTTTTTGATGCCAGCGAATATGAGTCACGCATTGCCGGTGAAGTGAAAAATTTTGTGCCGGAAGAGCATATTCCTGCCAAACAAGCAAAGCGCATGGACCGTTTTACGCAATTTGCCGTTGCGGCTGGTAAGGCTCTTATTCAAGATGCAAAGTTTGTTATCGACGATAACAACGCCGAACGCACTGACGTCATATTAGGCATAGGTCTTGGCGGCTTACATACCATTGAAACCTTTCACTCCAAATTACTAAGCTCTGGCCCCAATAAAATTTCTCCCTTTATGATCCCCATGCTTATTTCTAATATGGGACCAGGGCAAGTGGCTATTTTTGAAGGTGCTAAAGGAAACAATGTTACTGTTACCACCGCTTGTGCTTCTGCTTTGCATGCCATAGGAACAGCCTTTAGTGAAATGCTTTTAGGGCGTTCAGATGCTGTTATTACCGGTGGTGTTGAAGCAACGGTCACACCTTTAGGGGTTTCTGGATTTACCGCATTAAAGGCATTATCTACACAAAACAACGATAATCCCACCAAGGCTTCACGTCCGTTTGAAAAAAACAGAGAAGGCTTTGTTATTGGCGAAGGGGCTGGATTTTTATTGCTAGAAGATATGGACGCTGCCATAGCGCGTGGTGCCACCATCTATGCAGAACTTTTAGGGTACGGTACTTCTTGCGATGCCTACCACATGACAGCGCCTCATGAATCAGGCGAGGGCATGGCAAGAGCTATGAAAAAAGCCTTGGCAGATGCCAATGTGGCTCCAGAAGAGATTGAGCATATTAATGCTCATGGTACTTCTACCTACTTAAATGACTCTTGTGAAACCAAGGCCATTAAATTGGTTTTTGGAGACCATGCCAAAAATATTCGTATTTCTGCCACTAAGTCCATGACAGGTCATTTGCTTGGTGCTGCAGGTGGTATCGAAAGTGTTTTCACTGTGCTTGCTTTGCACAAGGGTGTTATTCCTGGAACCATTAATCAAGACACCCCTGATCCAGAGTGTGACTTAAATTATATGGGACAAGGCTCAGAAGAAGTGCAATGCACTTACGCCATGTGCAACTCTTTTGGCTTTGGTGGAACCAATGCTAGTCTTATCTTTAAACGCTGGGAAAAATAGGTAAAATTATGTTTGAACTCCTCCTTCAAGATAGAGAAGTGGCTAAAGCCATTGGTCTTGAATCTGATCGCCAAATGAGCAAACTAGAGCTTATTGCTTCAGAAAACTTCGTTTCTCCTTCTGTGCGTGAAGCGCAAGGTTCGGTGCTCACTCATAAATATGCCGAAGGGTATCCAGGCAAGCGCTATTATGGTGGTTGCGAATATGTAGATATAGTCGAAACTCTTGCCATTGACAGAGCAAAAGCTATTTTTGGTTGCGAATATGTGAATGTGCAACCTCATTCCGGTTCTCAAGCCAATATGGCTGCATACTTTGCTTGCATCCAGCCCGGTGCTACTATTTTGGGTATGGATCTTTCGCATGGGGGACACTTAACCCATGGCAGCCCTGTAAACTTTTCTGGACGTTTATTTAAAGTTGTTTCTTATGGCGTGCAAAAAGAAACAGGGCGCATCGATTATGATCAAGTGGAAAAATTAGCCAAAGAGCATAAGCCTGCGCTTATTGTGGCCGGTGGCTCTGCTTACGCCCGTGTGCTAGACTTTGCACGTTTTCGTGCTATTGCTGATGAAGTGGGCGCTAAGCTCTTGGTTGATATGGCGCACATTGCCGGTCTTGTGGCTGCTAAGGTGCATCCTAGCCCCATTGGACATGCGCATATTACCACTACCACGACGCATAAAACCTTGCGTGGACCACGTGGCGGTATGATTTTGTCTGGCGAAGACATGGGTAAAACTTTGAATAGTCAGATTTTCCCCGGTATTCAGGGCGGACCGCTTATGCACGTGATTGCTGCCAAAGCCGTGGCTTTTGGCGAAGCTTTAACTCCATCTTTTGTACGCTATCAAGAGCAAGTGCTTAAAAATGCTACAGTGCTTGCCGCTGAGCTTATGCAAGCAGGCTATGACTTAGTGTCAGGCGGTACAGATAACCATCTTATTCTTATGGATTTAACCAATAAGAATATAACAGGTAAAGATGCAGAGCATGCCTTAGATGCTGCTGGCATTACCGCTAACAAAAATACTGTTCCTTTTGAAACACGTTCTCCCTTTGTAACGTCTGGTGTGCGTTTGGGCACTGCTGCACTTACAACCCGTGGTATGAAGGAAGATGATATGCGTAAAGTGGCCGGCTGGATTGTTGATGCATTGAAAAATACAGAAAATGAGAAAAAGCTTGTGGAAATCAAGGACGAAGTTGATGGCTTTGCACGTCAATTCCCTTTATATGCTACATGTTATTAAAATAATGCTATAAAAAAATAGGTGGAGTTTTGCTTCACCTATTTTTGCATGAAGACTTCTGCACATGTATTGCACAGAAGTCTTCATTTTTTTATCACATTCAATTTATCAAAACTGTAATTTTTTATTTCTTCAAAATCTTCCCTGCTGTCCCTTTATTTTCATAGGCACACCAGCCTCCATTCCAAAATCTTTCAAAGCTTAACTTTACGCTAACCTTATCCCCTTTTTTGGGCATGGCACCAAACAGGCTTTCCGCTGAGCCAGCCATAGAGAAAGGTTTTCCATTAACGGTCAAATTTACATAGGTTTGATCTTCTTGCACCACGCCATCAAAAATGCCTTCTATGTTGTATGTACTAAAAACTTTCTTCGTGCATTTGCTATCAAAAGCAGTGAGTGCCGTGTTTTGAGCTACGCTTTCCACCGTAATAATTTTGTGGTTGCGTTTGCAAGAATCTTCGTTAGCATCAAAGCTTTGTTCTAATACATAGTGAATCTTTGCCACCTTTCCCTTATTGGAAAGTAAGCTTTTTTGTACACTTTGGTCGGTGGGGGAAATTGCTGTGAACATATAGGTAGCATTGCCTGTATGGGTGCTGATATATTCTTCATTAAAATCATAACTATCAAGAAGTTTGCCAATATAAAAATCTTTTTCCAGCTGTGCGGTGGGGCATTGCTCCTTGGTAAAGGCTTTAGCTTGACTTACGCAAAGTGCAGTAACAGTGAATAGTGAAAAAAATAATAAATAAATGCTTTGGACGCTTTTTTTCAAAGAATTTCTACGCATAATTACTCCTTTTTTGTAAAAAAATATATGTATGACCTCAGAAAGTCAAGGCCATACCTCCCTTTTTTAGTGAAACGTTTCAGTCTTACGCAATGCCACAAATAGCGCATGCTGTGTGCATATAGGGCAAGGTCCTTATTGTAATACTTCATGGAGGCATTGTATGTCAGATTCATTTATGGCGGCACATGGCTTTACACAGCATTGGGAGGAAATATTCTCCTGCCAAGCTTCTTTTCATACCCATAATATTTCGAGGCAATGGCTACAAGATTTACTCTTGCCCTGTGCTCAAGCGCAAGAGAGCCATAGTCAGCTGTATAGGGATGTTGCTTCAACGCGCACTATTACAGAATTTTCTGCTGAAACTCTAACTCATTGTATGCGAAAAAACTTTTGGAACCCTCTACGCTGTGCAGATTTGCCTCTTGCCTTGGCCTGCACTCTTTATGACAGCGCTGTGCACATGGGCGTGTCTCATGCTGTTAAAATGGTGCAAAAATGCTGTAATATAGTGGGAGAAGCGCATTTGGATACGTATCATGCAGTGGTTGAAGACGGTGTTGTGGGTAAAAAAACCATAGCACTAGCAAAAAACTTGGCAGAGCATGGGCTCGATTTTTATACAGCGCGTATGGCTGTGCGCCAACGCATATATCGTTATGGAAAATGGGTGCAGAAGAATCCTCCTCTGGCAGAACATATGCCCCTATGGAAGGCTCGTTGTCAGGCCTTGTTAGAACATTTAGCCTTGTTAGAACGTGAAGCAAATTAAAGGGAGTGGCATGCAAAAAACGCAAAAGTTTGGAAAAATTGCCCTGCAAAAAGCTCTTAAAGAAAGATTAGCTTTGCTAACACAAGGCTTATCCGAAGCCGAAAGGGGGAGCAAGGGTATTGAATTGGTAAAGGAAATAAAAGAATTACACGGCATGCTTGAAAACTTGTGTGAGCAAAAAAGCAGTACAAACTCTAAGAAAGAAAATACGCAATGCCACATATTTACTTGGGGGCCGGTGCAAGCATGGTGTCCTGAACAAACAACAGCTCAAGATGCAAAGCAAAGCTCAGAGATGCAGCCATTACCTCAGGCTTCATTGCTAGGGAAGAACCATGACAAAAAGTGAATCCGCATCTGTAGAGCATGTTTTACCTTATGCGCCGCGTCCTTTACAATGGCAATTTCACGAACAACGTACGCGCTTTTGCGTGCTTCTTTGCCACAGACGCTTTGGAAAAACGGTGGCTGCTATCAATGATTTATTACGTCAAGCCTTACGGCAAGGTAGTGGTACAGGCAAAAGTGATTGGCGCGCGGCCTATATGGCCCCTTTTTCCACACAGGCTAAAACCATTGCTTGGGATTATTTGAAGTTTTTTACTCAAAATATTCCTAATACGCGGTTTTTTGAAACGGAACTGCGCTGTGTTCTTTCAACAGGGGCTAGTATTCGTCTTTTTGGTGTAGACAATGCAAATGCTTTGCGAGGTATGTATTTGGACGATGTGGTGCTGGATGAGCCTGCAGATATGCCGCGGGAAGTATGGACACGCATTATACGCCCCATGTTGGCAGATAGGCAGGGAAGGGCACTTTTTTGTGGCACTCCCAACGGTGTGGATAATTTATTTTACGATGTGTGGGAAGAAGCTGGGCGACAGCTTGAGGGCAATATATGGTCTCGTTTTGCTTTTAAAGCATCACAAACGGGCTATATTGCTCCATCAGAATTAACAGCAGCGCGTCTTTCCATGAGCAAGGAAGATTATGATCAAGAATTTGAATGTTCCTTTGCCGCCGCTGTACGCGGTGCTTACTATGCAGAAATGGTGGAGCAATTGGAGCATTCAGGGCGCATAACTCATGTGCCCTATGCGCCGGAACTGCCCGTTCATACGGCTTGGGATTTGGGTATGGACGATGCGACAGGTATTTGGTTTTTTCAGGTCGAAAGTGGTGGTCAGTGGCGTATTCTAGAATATATGGAAGACAGCGGTCAAGGTTTGCAACATTATATTCAACTGTTACAAGATAAACCTTATGTATATGGGCGGCATATAGCCCCCCATGATATTAAGGTACGCGAACTAGGCACAGGCCTAAGTCGCTGGGAAATGGCTGCAAAATTAGGTGTTTCTTTTACAGTGTGCCCTTTTCTTTCCTTGGCTGATGGTATTAATGCTGTACGTAGCGGGCTTGCCCGTATGTATTTTGATAAAGAAGCGTGTGCTCAAGGTTTACGGGCTTTGCGTCAATATAGGCGACAATGGCGGCCTCGCCAAGAGGTATACTCTTCGGCGCCTTTGCATGATTGGACAAGCCATGCTTGTGATGCTTTGCGTTATGCCGTGTTGGGATTTCGGCCTGAGCAAAGTATTGTCAGTTCCAAGGCAAAAATTCAATACAATATTTGGAGATAGTCATGTCCTATCAGTATTTTGTAGTAACAGAAAATATGTTCACCACATACGGAATGCCTTTACGCACAGCACTTTTTCAACGCATGCAAGAGGAAAATTTGCTTCATGTGACTATGTATGCCTACGAAACTCCCTCCTTGGAGCATTGGCTTGAAATAACACAAGCGCAAAGAGGCTGGCTTTTATGTTGCGCCAAAGGGGAAATATACGGCGCTAAAGGCTATCATCTGGACAATATTCAGGCCATGGCCTTTATAGCGCCTCTGGCATGGGGGCAAGGTAATAAGGGTCATAGAGTGTGGACTTTTGATTTTACTGTGTTTAGAGCGCATTTTAAGGAAGCTGTTACCATGAGCCAAGGGGCGCTGGCATGGATATTTTCTCACGTTCCTTGCGACTCATTACTGGGATTGTGCGCACAAAGCAATAGGCATGCGTGGCGTTTGAGTGAATCCGCAGGTTTTCAGGTTTTGGGCAATGTTCCGGGTGCGTGCTTTATAGGAAAAAAGCGAGGCTATGAAGCCGCCATGCTTGTTATGGCAACGAGACAGGGAGTTCAAGAAGCATTGCCTGCCTCTATAGCATCTGTATAAAAAGCTCTCTTGTTGCTGACACAGGGCTAACTCTTTGTGCCTCAGTGAACAGACGGAATGCTGATTTGTCTGCTAGCTAAATTCGCGACCAAGCCATATGGAGCGACCAATGATACGTATCAATGTACTCATTTGTTCCGTGTTTTCCACCTCAATGGGGCTGTAGTCTGGATTAAGGCTAGAAAGAATAATTTTTCCCGGTAGGGCATCCACCCTTTTTAAATAGACCATGTCTTCAACGCCCACAGCATAAATATGTCCGGGTTTGGGATTGGTTTGGCTTTGGTCAATGAGTACCACATCATTGTGCGCAATGAGCGGCAGCATGCTGTCACCTGTTACGCGCAACAAGACCATGGTAGACGGATTGCCCTTGCGGCGTAAAAAATCGTAGCGGAAAGCATAATGACGTATATGTTCTACACCGGTTTCAAAACTACCGCCTCCGGCAGAAAGGCGCGCTTCTACCATGGGCACCAGCAACAAATGATCCTCTGCATTTTCCGCATGTATACGCGGCTGCGCTTCGCCTGCCAGAAGCCAATCCAAGGAACATTGCAACACTTGCCCAAGGCGTACGGCAAATTCCCCCTTGGGCATTTGACCGTTTTCGTACTGTTGAATGGTAGTAAGGCTTACTCCAATCTTGGTAGCTAGCTCTTGTTTACGCATATGCAGAGTTTCACGCCGTTGGCGCAAACGTTGACCAAAGCCTCTTTCTTGTTCTGTCATAGTTTTCCTTTTGCTGTGCGTAGATTTTTTTGCCTGTTTGGACCATATGAACTTTGCTTAGCAAGCTTTATATAAGAAAAGTTTTACAATTATACCAGAAAAAAATTTAATTGCTGCCAATGTGCTAAAAGTAAACCATTTTTTCGGAAGATTTTTTGTAAGCTTTTCTTTCCATTTATAAAAGTTTTCCGTGATTTATGTGTTTTTTTAATGTATATCAAAAGTTAAAATTTATTCATACAGAAAATACTTGCATTATTTTAAATAAAGTTTATTTTATACAAATAAATCTATTTTTAGAAAGGAGTTTTCATGGCATATTCTTCATCAAGATTAAAGATATACCCTCAAATAAAAAGTTCCACTAACCATGTGCGAGCTGCACAAGTGAAAGAAAGCATTTCTTCTAGCTCCTTTCAAAAAGACCAATGCGCGTATCGAGAAAAATTACCGGATACAGCACAACTCTTGTATGATGTATTAAAAGATGCACAAGTACTGCAAAACCTCTTGCAGCATTTTGGGGGGCATACATTGCGCATACCCGCGCGCTGGCCACCACATGGAGAAACACAAAATACCACAAAACACCCTTTGCGGCAGGTGCTTAGCCCTGAGCATATGCAAAGCTTGGTGCGCCATTTTAGCGGCACAGAGCTCTATATACCTAAATGTAATAAGTATCTTTGTCAGGTTCGCAATGTGGCCATTGTGTCTTCATTTAGCGCCGCCACACGTCAGGGCATAAGTTCAGGACAAGCGGTACAAGAGCTGGCAAGGCGCTATCAACTTTCAGATCGTCGCATTTGGGGTATTTTAAAAAGTACAGAATGTGAGTGAAAAAATGCTAAAATATTAATAAACGAAAAAATGCTGAATGGGAGTTTGTACAAGTAAATACACCTATAGAGTATAATTCTTGTGGCAGTGATTAAAATTTCACTGTGCTTGTTTCAAAGGTATGAGCACAGGTTTTTTAGCACTTTCGTAAATTTTACCTGCTAAGCTATAGTGTAAATTTGTTTTTTCATTCCATAGAAAAATATATTCTACCTGTTTACTTTGAGCTTGGGCTAAAAGGGCATCCAGATTTATTATGCCATCTTTAGAAGTGGGTATTTGCCATGGTAAGGTCAAATCTGTGCGTCTTTCTTTAAGTATAAAGAAACGGGCAATGCCCAATGTCTCGTTCTTTTTTTGTTGTGAAATAAACCAAATTCGCGCCCCTTTAGGGGTATGGTTTTCTAAATATGTTGTGGCTCTTTCCATGGTTAATCTTTTTTCTGGTAAAGGTATATGACGTGGTGCAATCCATGGAGTAAATCCACAAATAAGCATTAAACCTATGGGGAAAAATAATAGGGAAAGGTAGTAAATACATTTATTTTTTACATAGGCAGTACCTACTCGCATATGGTACACCATGGTCATATGAACTAGTAGGGGAGCTAGAAGTACGCTCATATATCTGGCATAAGAGGCTACTCTGGCAATTTCTGCAGGCGTATGAAAATGCAAGGCAATAATAAAGCGCAAGAAAAACCACAAAGCTAAACTTAAAGATAAAAATGAAAAGACATGCATATCCTTTCTCTTGTATCGAACCCCAAAGAAAAAATAGCCTAATGCCATGAGGAAAAACATATACACGTATAATGGTAATAATGTAAAAAATATGGTCATGTAGTGTGCAGGAATATAGGGCGAGTGCAAAAGTGGCAATTCTGCCAATCCCCAAAACCAAATGCGCAAATGCTCCCAAGGCATCCCTTTCCAGTTGTCTACTATAGAAGCGGAATTGGTAATATCTCCTAAGGAAATTTTCGTTTGTGAGCTTTTTTGTGCATTTTCTGGAGCTGAAGGTTCTTGAACTGGGCTTGATTTTGGCGTGAAATCTTTTACACTAGGGGATGGCTTTGCAGGTACTTGTAGTTGTGCATATTGTGTATTGGCACGGTGCACCTGTAGAGTCCAGTGCACTTTAAAGGCAACAACAGATATAAATAAAAGAGCGCATATACCCACCGAAACGCCAAAATCTTTAAAGGCAGATATTTCTTGTTTTCTTTCCTTCCAAAAAGCGCACAGTGCCAATAAAAAATATAGTGAAATAATGCAAAGCGCAAAAAGGTGCGACGTGGCTTTAGTCATGGTTAAGATAAGCACCGTGCTCAGCAAGGCAAAAAACTGCAGGTACGAGCGAGACATAAAGCAGATCAAACAAATACCTAAAGAAAGTAATGCGGCTTGGTAGTTTTCTACATAGCCCATGGTGTACACGCTATTATCAAGGTTGGTGCCTATAACACGCACCAAAATGAGCGCAAAAATGCCGACTGCTAAAGCATGGAATAGAGGCATGTGTTTATGGCAAAAATGTGCTACGAGGCAAAATAAAGCCAAAAGAACAGTAAGGCAGGCTACGCCAGCACTACTTTCTTGATAAAATAGCTCTTTTCCAGGAATTGTAGAGAAGAAACTTTGTAGCAGCATCATGAAAGGGGGATGTACCTTGGGGACAAGGCTTTCCATGACGGGGGATATGCCTTGAAGCAAAGCCCCAGATTGAAAAAGGTCACGTGTTAATGCAGCCCAATAAAACTCATCATGATAGCGAAATTTGGCGCCATAATAGTACCAAGTGATAAAGCATTGCAAGGCTGCGTGGCTGGCACTTAAAATAAGAGTGGAGCAAGGTGGTTTTTTACGTATAAAGAAAAAAAGAGCAGGGAGTAAAGATATAAGCCCCGCGTACAGGCTTGTTTGTAAAAAAACATGCAAATGAGCAAAAGAAGCAGCCATATATCCGCCAAAGCCCAAAAAAGAAAGAACAAAAAGCGGAGCAAAAGCATAAGGAATACGCCAAAGTACAGCTGTGCTTATACATAAGCCAAGAAAACTTGCTGTAGTCAAAAGTGTGTATTCCATAAAAGCCATAAATAGAAAAAGTGTTTAAAAAAATAAGGCGTATTTGATGCCTGACTTGTTTAACCGAAAATGCTGTGCTTAACAATATACCAAGGGGTGATGTGCCCCTTGGTATATTTTTTATGAAGTAACTATTTTACCGTTAAGCGTAAAAAGCGCTTTTTGCCAAGGCGAATAATATACGCTCCAGCTTTTAGCGGTGTTTGTGCATCAGTGCAGCGTACATCGTCGATGGAAAGGGCGTTTTCTTTAATAAGGCGACGAGCTTCCCCGCGAGATTTTACAAGGCCGGCCGCTTCTAAAAATAAAGGTGGGGTGCTTTCTTCACCTTCATTGCATTCGTATGTGGGGGCATCATCAGGTACACCGCCGCCGGCAAAGACAGCGTTGAAGCCTTGACGTGCTTCTTTGGCAGCATTTTCACTGTGATACCGTGTAACCATTTCTTGTGCTAAATTTTCTTTAGCTACTTTAGGATGTAAGGAACCATCATTAACTTGTGCTTGCAACTTAGCAATATCTTCAAGACTTTGTGAAGAAAGAAGTTCGTAGTATGTCCACATAAGTTCGTCAGAAATAGACATAACTTTACCAAAAATATCACTGGGGCTTTCGTCAATGCCAATATAGTTGCCGTAAGACTTGCTCATTTTACGCACGCCATCGGTTCCCACAAGCAAGGGCAAAGTAATAATGCATTGGCTTTCCATGCCGTACTGACTTTGTAAATGACGCCCCACCAATAAGTTAAACTTTTGGTCAGTGCCGCCCATTTCCACATCAGCTTTTAAGGCCACAGAGTCATAACCTTGGCAAAGAGGATAGAGGAATTCATGTATGGCAATGGGGCGTTGCTCTTTGTAGCGATTTTCAAAATCATCTCTTTCCATCATACGCGCCACAGTATAGCGGGAAGCCAGACGAATAAAATCAGCAGCTCCCATATCTCCTAGCCATTTAGAGTTAAATTCCACCACGGTTTTATCAGGGTCAAGAATTTTAAATACTTGCTTCTTATAGGTTTCTGCATTGGCGATAACTTGTTCTTTGGTTAAGGGCGGGCGGGTTTCGCTTCTACCGGAAGGGTCGCCAATGGAACCTGTGAAGTCGCCAATAAGAAAAACAACTCTATGTCCCAGTTCTTGAAAATGGCGCATTTTGTGCATAACCACTGTATGCCCCAAATGCAAATCCGGTGCTGTGGGGTCAAAGCCGACTTTGATTGTAAGTGGTTTGCCACGCAGAATTTTTTTGCGTAATTCTTCGGCGTCAATAAGTTCTGCTATGCCGCGAGTAATAAGCGCCATTTGTTGTTCAATATCAATTTGAGACATAAGGAACCTCTATAAAGGGATATATTGTATTTTTAAAAACGTGCATGTGCACAAGGTCTTAAAAACATGAAAACTATTTCGTAGTAATGCACTTTAAATTAACAGGGGCATACTGCCAAATTAGTATACAGCTGTCAACTTTTTCAAAGAGATGCTCACTTTGACTGAGATTCCTGCACAATGCATTGTGCAGGAGTCTTGTGCTATTTATGGCGCGAGTAAAAGTGCCCTTTTCCCCTTCAAGAAGTTAATTAAAAGCTCAGTTTAGCGTATGGATACTGTGTAATGATCAAAGGCCGGGTAACGTTTCCATACATGGTCAAGAACGGTCATGCCGGCAGCCCAGCGCATATCGTAAAGGTCTAATTCTCGGAGTAAAAATGCAAAATCAAAAGCCGTTCGGCAGCACCCGCTTATGTAATTACTTCCCACAAGGCATTGCTTTTTTTCTCGAATAAGTGCTGTAATCCATGAAAGCCCTGTTTCAATGGGGCAGGAAAGCATGGGTTGTGGCGGGCTGTCACACATTTTTTCATGTTGGCGTAAATAAAAATAGCTACGTGCTGTATCTTTGTAGTGCAGGGCAGCACCGCCGCAAGCTACGACCAATACTTTTTTATGCTCTAAGAGTTCTTTTGTTATTTTTGAGTTGTTTTGCAATAAATCATGGTCAGCTTCTGAAAAAAGAGCGTATATTTTTTCTTTTCCTCGCGCACAATGCGGATTTTTAGCTTCATTTTTGAGAGTGAGAAAGATTTTTTGTACAAGGGCAAGGCTTGGTATGGTATAAGAAGAAAAAAGATTTTCTGGGCTCTGTTCTGTTTGTTGAATATTTGCTATGCCATTGAAAAAGCGTGCTAAAAAAAATGAAAAATGGAGCATGTCTTGCGCATGCTTTGGCTCGCATCGAGAGAAGGAAGACTTAGCAAAAAAGGTGCTGCATAGTTGTTGCGCTTTATGCTCTGCTAGATGTTCTTTTTGCACCCTTTCCCAAGCGGCGCGGCCAATGCTTTCGCAAAACTTTGGTTCGCGCAGGCAATGGTCTATAATTTGCGCTAATTCTTGTAAATCTTTGTAGATAAGAATTTCTTTTTCAGGGGTAAATAGACAATTTTGGTCTTCTCCCACATCGGAGCTGATGACACAGGCGCCCACACTGGCGCCTTCCATGAGGCGGAAATTTACTTCATTGGCTATGGATTCATTGGGAAGAATGCGCGTGTTGGCATAGAGTTGCATCATTTCGCTATGAGAAATGTTATTTATATTGGCTTTGTCATAACGCTCTTTAAGCATTTGGCAAAGAAGCTCTCTTTGGGGTCTTGTTCCACTCAGTCTACCAACAAAATTTATATCATGCCTACGTTGTGCATGGTTTAGCCATGGATTTTTATCACTTTTTTTGCTTAGTCTGTGTGTGCTAGGGTGTTGCCAAGAAGGGGGAAGGTGCTCTAAAAAACTTTTATGAGGGGTGAAAAAAATATCATACAGTCGGGCATAGTACATTTGCCATCCATAATGCAAATGCGTGTCTATGCTCCAAAATGCAGTACGACAAGGGAGGGAGTGTACATCCATAAAGAAGATTTTTATGGCTAAGGTTTCAGTATGAAAAAAAATATCTGCTTGCACTCCGGCAGGCATGTTTTTTTGCATAAGATCTTTGGCAGAGTACATACCGGCATGGCGCAACGAAATATTATATACGGTATGCCCTAAATCCTCAAGTTCTTGGGTATAGTGGCTGTTTACAGAAAAAATAATGGCCATGGTACTTCTCATTTTAATATGATGTAGGCAATAAGCGCGTTTTGAAGGGGAGGGGAATTTTTTGCGTTGTAAAGACTTCCCCAGAAAAAGTTATTGATCAACTCTTCTTTAGGTAGCATTAAGCTTAGATTTGAGCAATGGTGTGCTAAGTTGCCTCCTTGCTAAAATACCCCTGATGCAAACATTGCGCCCCATGGCTTTTGATGCTATTGTGCACAATTCACAGGTACTATAAGGAAAAATTATGACGCACAATATTGCTTCTTCAACTCATTCTGGCACCCATTCCGGCGCGCAACTTTCGGATGAAAATACCGTTTCTTTGCTGCGTGAGCCGGAAGATGCGCTTGCCCCCACAACATTGGCACAATTGCCAATACTCTTACAAGAAGCATGTGCCCGTGCTCAATGGGCACAACTTATGCCTGTGCAAGAATTAGCTTTGCCATATTTATTGGCGCACCGCGACCTCATGGTGCAATCTCGCACGGGAAGTGGTAAAACTGGCACCTATGTATTGCCGCTCTTGCAACATCTTTTGCCGGAAAAAAATGTAGTACAAGCTCTCGTGCTGGTACCCACAAGAGAACTTGCCATACAGGTAGAGCGCGAAGCAAAAACGCTTTTTGCCGGTACAGGGCTTGATGTGGCTGCGGTGTATGGCGGTGTAGGCTATGGTAAGCAAAACTCTGCCTTACGCTCCGGTGCACACTTGGTGGTAGGCACGCCTGGACGCGTGCTGGATCATCTTTTACGGCGCTCGCTGACCTTAGATCATGTGCGCACTCTTATTTTTGATGAAGCAGATCGCATGCTTTCTATTGGCTTTTATCCGGACATGAAGGAAGTGCAAAGATATTTGCCCCAGAGAAAAGTCAGCACATGTCTTTTTTCTGCGACGTATCCGCCGCATGTCCTTCAATTGGCTGAAGAATTTATGACGAAACCTGCCTTGCTTTCTTTGTCAGAAAAGCAGGTACATGTGCCACAAATGCAGCATTTATATTGCTTGTGCAAAGCCATGGATAAAGACCGCGCTTTAATACGTCTTATTGAAACTGAAAATCCTGTTTCTGCCATTATTTTTTGTAATACTAAGGCTCAGGTGCACTACGTTACGGAAGTTTTGAAGGGCTTTGGTTATAATGCCGATGAACTTTCTGCCGATTTATCCCAAAGTAAGCGTGAAAGAGTGCTGTCAAAAATGAGCGAAGGGAAATTACGCTTCTTAGTTGCCACCGATGTTGCCGCCAGAGGTATTGATATTCCGGCTCTTTCTCATGTGTTCTTGTATGAGCCGCCTGAAGATCAAGAAATTTATATTCACAGAGCCGGACGTACAGGACGCGCCGGTGCAGCGGGCACGGTAATTTCTTTGGTAGATGTGATGCAAAAGTTAGATTTAGAACGCATAGCGCAGCATTACTCCATCAAGCTTTTGCAAAAAGAATTGCCTAATGATGCCGATGTTGCCAAAATAGTGGGGCAGCGCCTATCAACATTGCTTGAAGCGCGCTATCGTACATTAACAGGGCTTGAGAAAGAAAGAGTAAAGCGCTTCCGTTATGTGGCTAATATTTTTGCAAAACACGGTGATGACGGCGCTACACTTCCCCCTTGGGAAGAGGTGATTGGAGCCGAGGAAGGCCAAGACCTTTTATTGGCTATGCTTTTAGATGCCTGTTATCAAGAAAGCTTGGGAATGCCTTTACAAGGGATTTTTACTGCTTTACAGGGACGTTTATCGCAAGAAAATCCCCGTGGGCGTTCTAAGCCTCAAGGGCAAAGCAGGCCACCACGCACACCAAGATCGGATAGGGCGGCTAAAGCAGATAAATCTGAGGGCGGAGAAAGAAGGGAGAGGCGTGAGGTTTTAGATAGTGCAGAGAAAGCCAGTAGCAGATCTTCTTCGCGCCATGGGAAAAACGATGAAATACCGCAAGATGCGCATAAAGCAGGTCGTAGCCGTGCAGGGAAAAGCCAAAATCGCGATGAAATAGCGCGTCCACGGCGTAGAAAAGGAAGAAAAAAAAGCGGAGATAAAGGCCATGAGTGATACCGTAGAAAGTTACGAAAAAGCCTTTATAGAAGAGACCCTAGCTGAAGAGGCACAGCGTTTACGCTGTGCAGACCATGTTGGGGCAGTTACTTCTGTGCCAGGGCTTGATGACAGCATTTGTGCTGAAGTGGCGGCTAATTTTAAAGCTTTGCTTGATGACGTGGATTTCTCCGCAGATTTACAAGTATTTAATATTGGATTTTTCAACCGTACTTTGCGCCGTACTTTATTGCATGAACTGCATATGGTTTATATTGGGCTTTGGGCTATGGCTTTAGAGCAATCTTTTCCGCAAACAGCTAAAAGTTTTTTCCTCTATTTTGTAGAGGAATATATAAGCCCTTTAAAGGGAGCCAAGAAAAAGCAAACCCAAGAGCAAATTTTTGCTTATCGAGATATGATTTTGCGAGCTGATGCCAAAGATTTTAGTCATATTAGTCAGCATTTGCTTTCCTTTACCAAGCAAAACCTCGATACACAAAAGGCTGATACTTTGCGTCTTTCCTTGGCTTTGCGTAATCACTATACCTTTATTTTTCAACGTCTTGTGTAACTTTATGCATAGATTAACTTCTGCTTCAGAATTTCAAAACTTTTTCCAAGCTCAAAAAAAGTTGCATGGATACAAAGGAACTTGTGTCACCATAGGCAATTTTGACGGCGTGCATGTGGGGCATCAAGCTCTTTTGCATCGTACAGTGGAAAAGGCAGCTCAACGTAAATTGCTTTCAGTGGTATTAACTTTTTGGCCACATCCTTTAGCCGTATTGGCTGGTGGTACTCGCGCGCCTTCCCTGTTGTTGGGGCAAGATGAAAGAT
This sequence comes from uncultured Desulfovibrionaceae bacterium, assembly GCA_964368075.1. Classification (GTDB taxonomy): domain Bacteria; phylum Desulfobacterota; class Desulfovibrionia; order Desulfovibrionales; family Desulfovibrionaceae; genus CAYJAD01. The sequence continues at coordinate 22,051 of CAYJAD010000005.1, forward strand.
ATACCTTTTTTATTATCAATGGCATAGATCTTGTGCTTGAAATGCCCTTTACTTTAGATTTGGCTGCATTAAGCCCCGAAGAATTTATTCAACACGTGCTTTTACCCTTAGAGTGCCGTGAATTGGTTATTGGCTACGACTTTTCTTTGGGCAAAGGACGTGCCGGCAATTATGATGTCTTACAAACGTTGGGAAAAGAATATGATTTTTCTGTGGAGCAGCTTTCCCCGGTTATTGTTAATGGTGCCGTGGTCAGCTCTACACGTATTCGTAATCTTGTGCGGCAAGGCGAAGCGTGGGATATTCACCCCCTGCTTGGGCGCTATTATCATTTAGACGGCCCCATAATACACGGTTTTGGGCGTGGTGAAGGGCTTGGTTTTCCCACAGCCAACTTACAAGTGGGGGCTACTTTAGTACCTAAAACAGGTGTTTATGCCACGTGGCTCACGGTGCATGATGATTATTTAGAAGATTCTGGCATTACCTACCCTGCGGTAACCAATGTGGGGTATGTGCCTACTTTTGGCAATGATGTTTTATCTGTAGAAAGCTTTATTTTGCAGGGTAATCCTCAATTATATGACGTGCAAATACGTCTTTCCTTTGTACAGTCCATTCGAGAAGAGCGCCAATTTGCCAATATTGGTGAACTGCAAGCGCGCATTGCTAAAGATGTGGACTTGGCTAAAGAAATTCTTACCTTGGCACAGCCGTCATAGTGGGGCTTTTATGATTCCTTTTAGAAGAAACAAAGGGCCGCTTATTGCGGAATCTTGTGATAGACCGGGCTTACGTCTTTTTGTTCTTGTGTGTCTTTTTGCCATGACCATGTCGGCTTTTTGGTGGAATTTTGAACGCCGTCTAGAAGATATTAAGCCCGCCGGCGATACTCACGCCATTATGAATGAAGACCACGTGTTGTCCAAGGAACATTTGCCAAAATTGTATCAATGGCGTGAAAGCTTTAGTAAAACGTGGAATATTCCTTTACTGTTACAAGCTTCGCAAGGGGCATTGGTGTTACCACCTTATGCTATTAACACCCTCTATGTGGGGGTAGGTATGGCTCATCACGAAGCCGTGGTGGCGGTGCCTCCCTTGGTGCGTAAAGTTATGGGCGAAGGCGCGCGTTTACAAGCAGAAGAAGGTTTACGCCTTTGTTTACAAAAAGAAGCTGCTCATCTTTGTCTTAATAACACCTTACAAGCTATATGGGACGCTTTAGAACAATAATAATATGAAACACGTGCATTTATATACAGACGGGTCTTGTTTAGGTAATCCCGGTCGTGGTGGCTGGGGATGTATTTTGCGTTTGGTAAAAACAGAGCAAGAAAAAGAATTTTCTGGCGGCTATGCTAAAACTACTAATAATCGTATGGAAATTATGGCTGTTTTAGAAGGCTTACGCCAATTAAAAGAACCTTGCCTTGTGGAAGTTTTTTCTGATTCTCAATACGTGTGCAATGCCATACAAAAAAAATGGCTGGCAGGTTGGCGCAAGAATAACTGGGTTAAAGCCGATAAAAAGCCTGTAAAGAATAAAGATTTGTGGGAAGCATTGTGGCCTCTTTTAATTCAACATCAAGTAACATTCCACTGGGTGCGCGGGCATGCTGGGCATGCAGAAAACGAACGCTGTGACGTGCTGGCAAAAGATGCCGCCATGTTGCCTGACTTACCGGAAGATAGTGGTTGGAATATGCACGGCTAATAGATTTTAGGAAAAGTGCTCTAAGATAGTTATGGAACAAATACTAAGCCTTTGGGATTCGCTTTTTATGCCTTTGTGTCGCTTGCTGCTTGGCATATCCATAGGGCTTTTATTGGCCAATGCCTTAGAAGCTTTGCGCTGGACAAAATATCTTGCTACCTTGGCCGCTCCTCTTTCGCGTGTGGCACATTTAAGCGATATTTCAGGCGCAGCATTTTCCATGGCCTTTGTGTCTTCCATGTCAGCCAACACTTTTTTAAGTGAAAATTACGAGCAAGGTAAACTTTCTAAGGGTGAAGTCATCCTTTCTAATCTTTTTAACAGCCTGCCTACTATTTTAACGCATACACCTACCATATTTTTTCTTTTGTGGCCTGTGCTTGGCTTTCCTACACTTATATACGTGGGGCTTACCTTATCAGCGGCCTTGTTGCGTACTTTTATTACAGTGCTTGTGGGAGCTTGCTTTTTGCCCAAACGTCCCCATGGCTGTGTGCCTTGCCATCTGGACGATACTCCCTTCTCTTTAAGGCGTACACTGCAAAAAATGTGGAAAATGTTTCGTAAGCGCATGCTGAAGATATTTTATTTTACTGTGCCCATATACATATTGATGTATATTTTACAGCAATATGGCGTGTTTCAAAGTATAGAAACTTGGCTGTCTGCACATGCATCGTGGTTTGTTTTTTTAGAGACGGAAGCCTTAGGCATTGTTGCCCTATATATGATGGCTGAACTTGGAGCGGCATTATCTGCAGCAAGTTTTGCTTTAAGTGACGGTTTGCTTAGTGAGCGATCAGTGGTGCTGGCTTTGCTGGTTGGTAATATACTGTCCACACCCATGCGCGGTATTAGGCATCAACTGCCTGCATATTCAGGCTTTTATACACCTAAACTCGCCTTGCAATTGGTGCTAAGCAATCAAGGCTTTCGTGCTTTGAGCATGATTTTTGTGACAGCAGTATATTATTATATGACAGCTGGGTAAAAACCTTTTCTGGGAGCAACGGTTTCCCCCAGACCCTCTTCAAAACGCGCTTATTTTCCCCATCATAAAAATAGCATTATTATGACCTCTCATTTAACAGAGACTAAATATTTATTCACGGGCGCGTTTTGAGGGGATGGGGGGAGCTTGAGGGGGGAAGGGGTAGCTTTTTGGCGCTAGCAAAAGTGCCCCTTCCCCCCGCAATAAATAAATCAGCACTTCCTAAAAATCAGTTATTGGCTTTTTTCTCTTTCTTTTAACATTTTCACAGCGCAAAATTTTCCGCACATGGCGCAAACATCTTCTTCCTTATGCGCTTGGCGACGCTGATGCAACATGGCAGGGTCTATAGCCGCAGCTGCCATACCATCCCAATCAAGATTGCGCCTTGCGGTGTTCATGGCAAGTTCCCTATCAAGGGCGCGCTTGGTGCCCAAGGCCACTTCTCCGGCATGGGCGGCCACACGCGAAGCCATAACACCAGCATGTACATCGGCGGCATCTGGCAAGGTAAGATGTTCTGCCGGAGTTAAATAACATAAAAAGTCTACACCGGCGCGCACGCCCAGGGCGCCGCCAATGGCTCCTGCTATATGATCATAGCCGGGCGAGCTGTCTACCACTAATGGACCCAGCACATAAAGCGGTGCACCGTGGGTCAAACTCTTAATACCGCGAATTTGTGCTTCCACTTCTTGCAAAGGCACATGCCCAGGCCCTTCAATCATGCTTTGCACACCATACTCACGAGCGCGCAGAGCAAGACGCCCTAATGTAATCACTTCTTCCCACTGTGCGGCATCGCCTGCATCACAACCTGCACCTGGGCGTAAACCATCGCCAAGGGATAGGGTCACATTATAAGCAAGAGCTATTTCTAGCAATCTATCATAGTGAGTTAATAAAGGATTTTCGGCGTCATGTTCCAGCATCCAACGGGCTAGCATGGCACCGCCGCGTGAAACAATGCCCATAACTCTTCCGTCACCAAGGTCATTTTTCGGTAAGTCTCCCCATGCCGCGCCACGACGAGTTAAGCCGCAATGCACGGTCATATAGTCTACGCCTTGCTGTGCTTGTTTTTTAATTTCCTCGAAGAGCATATCCACGGTCATGGATTTAATGGTTTTGTCGGCATCAAGCAATTTTTGCCCCACAGCGTACATGGGCACCGTGCCTATGGGAACGGAGCAATTTTGTAGCATGGCAAGACGCAAGCTGTCTAAATCGCCAGCTATGGAGAGATCCATAACCGTATCGGCACCGGCCGTTATGGCCACGCGCAGTTTTTCTGCTTCTGTGGTAGGACAATGTGATAAAGGCGAAGTACCAAGATTTGCATTCACTTTGATACGGGCAGGTTGTCCCACCACAATGGGCTTTACATTTGGATGTTTGGCATTACCCAAAAGAACCATGGTGCCAGCCTCTATGGCATGGCGGATAGACTCTTCAGAAAGCCCTTCGTCTAGTGCAATTTGCGGGAGAAAACGTTGTGCCATTTTGGCTAAGGCAGCATTTTTTTCAAAAATAGACATAATTTTTCCTTATTAGCTCGTCATTAAGCGCTTTTTTTATTGCGCTTATGTGAGCCGTATACGGCTGTTTCAAAAATGCACGTGCCCATAAGGAAAAAACAGCTTCCCTACGGCAGCATAATCTGCATCAGGTTCAAAGGGTTAGGGATTCATTCCCATTCTCAGCTTTGTCTCTCACAAAGCACCCCTAGCGCGTATAGTCATAGCTCAAGACAGTCTTGATGTAAATGAACTTTATGAATAAGGGCTTTTATTTTGTATGTTTTTTAATGCTGATGATTGTAATAATTAAAGCGCTTAAAGTCCCTCTTCTCATCTCAAGCATATAATCAATCAATGCTTCCCTAGGGAATATTTTGCCTTGGAATATTTTTTGCATAAAAAGAAACTGCTAGGAAATATTTTCACAAAGGATGTAAAACATGAATATTTCAAACGTATTTGATGTTAATAATGTTTATGGAATGAATGCCGTAGATAACGTGCAAACAGAAAAAGCCGCGACAGAGCAAAAAAACACTACTTCTGGAGATACAGTCTCTATATCTGCTGAAGCTCGTAACTTCTTTGCGCAAATGCAATCGGCCAGTGCAAATACTAGCACTGAAACAGTGTTAGAAAATAGCAATGGAGAGGCCATGGCTATTGAAGGTGCTGAAAGCCAAACTTTGGAAAGCAATTCTGTAGTTGCAAGTCAAGGCACTGAGGAACAAGGTGGTAATGGCGGCGGCAGCGGCGGCGGTGGCGGCGGCGGTAGCAGTGATGAAGAGTCTACCTCTGAAGAAAGCTTGCAAAGCGAAATTGCTTCTGTAACAGCTCGCTTAAGCCAAGCCAGAGCCAGTGCAGAAGAAAGCGGTGATTCATCGCAAGTAAGTGCTTTGATGGCAGAGTTAGCCACTTTGGAAGCAGAGCTTAGTGCCCTTTCTGCATAAAAACATAGCCCCAAAAAATCTATTTTACGCATGTACTGACTCTAGGGCGCTACCAGACAAATACATTTTTTGTGCAATGCATACGCCTTTAGCGGGCTGTTGAAAAAGTGTAAGATGCAATAAAGTAACTTACACTTTTTCAATGGGGCATTGCCCACTCAATCGAAGTAAAAAAACAAATAATTTTCATTTATTACTAGTATTTATCAAAAATAGACCCTTTCCCCGCAAAGAATAATTTTTCGTGTAAGCGCGCCGCTGAGGCGTCTGTCATGCACGCAATATAATCACACAGTATACGCATTTGCGCTGCTTCTTCTTTTTCTGCATTGAAAGACTTTTTCACAGCAATGGGCAAAAGCATTTGGGGATTGGCAGCAAAAACATCAAAGAGCTCTACCACAATTTTACGTCCTCGAAATTCCAACATCTGTAAGTTAGGTGAAGAAATAATCAAATCAAAAACCAAAGCACCCATAAGGTTTTGCAAAGCGGCTGCAGGTGCTTCAAAACGAGCTCGATAATTAATGAGGGGGCAAGGGCTGTCTATACCACTTTCTTCCACTAAGGTATGCGTAATAAGATAATGTACTAATTCACCTATGCGGGTTTTGCGTTTATATTCAGCCTTATGGAAAATGTCGTTGGCCACCTGTAAGGACGACAAGTCGCATGCGGCAAAAATATCTTCTTTTCCATGCACGTACTCTTCCCACATATCGCGTGTCAACATTCCCATGGCTATGGCATCTTCCAAGTCATGTAAACCATAAGAAATATCATCGGATAAATCCATAACAGAGGCATCTAATGACATATGCTGCGTTTTTCTATGCCCAGTGGTAGCATGAGCCACACAAAATGCCTCGCGAAAACTTCCCAAGGGTTCCATAACCCAATCCACCACATCTTGCTCAGTGTCATGATAGCACTTGGGTGGCAATTGCGTTTTAGAATTAAAAAGCCAGCGCGGATGCGTTTCATTGTTGCCATAAAACTCCGCATTAACTAAGCTCGAGTAGGGGGCGGGATATTTTAACACCCCCAGCAAAAGACGCCGAGTAGCATTGAGGCCATACTGTTCGGTATAATGCTCTAAGCGTGAAAGAATACGTAAAGTTTGCCCATTCCCTTCAAAGCCACCATATTTACGCATACAAAAATTTAATGCTGTCTCACCACCGTGCCCATAGGGAGGGTGTCCCAAATCGTGGGCTAGACATATGGCAGAAAGCAAACGCCCATCGGGCAAAGCCTCGGCTATGGGGCTATCTGCATGCCTTTTCACCAGAAATTTTATCATACCAGAGCTTACTTGTGCCACTTCCATGGAATGCGTTAAGCGGGTACGATAAAAATCACTTTGTCCAAGGTCTATAACTTGTGTTTTTGATTGCAAACGCCGAAAAGCCGCTGAGTGAATAATACGCGCATAATCTCTATCCCATGGGGAACGCACATCAAGAGCCCTTTCAGGCGGAGCCAAGCGCCGCTCTAACCAAGGCTTTTTCCAATCTTTTGACCATGTGTTTTGCATAAAAAAACCTCATATGTCCTTTTGCATGCTACCAGTAGGCGAAAAAAATGCATATTTTCTTGAGGGGGTAAGGGAAACTTTTACCAAAGCCCAAAAGTTTCCCTTACCCTCTCAAACTCTCCCATCCCTTCAAAACGCTTTAAGTATTCCAATATTAAATGTATATTTTTTTTAAAGACTCATGGAAATTAAATTATTATTTTAATCAGCGTTTCCTTGAAAATTTGCCTTTTACTATCGTAGTAGACATGCTTGCCCTTTCCATGTAAAATGTCAAGATATTATATAGCATAGATTAGGGAAATTATTGTGAAAAATGAAATATATCCATCACGAATAGCCATCATAGGCGGAGGATTAGCCGGCTCCGAATGCGCACTAACTTTAGCAAGGTATGGCATATCCTCTTGTATTTTTGAACAAAAGCCAATGCATATGTCTCCGGCGCATCAATTACAAGACCTTGCAGAGCTTGTGTGTTCAAATTCCTTGCGTTCCAATGAGTTAGCCTCCGGTATTGGGCTTTTAAAGCAAGAGTTACGTGAGCTTAACAGTGCATTCATGGCCCATGCCGATGCTACCGCAGTACCCGCTGGAAAGGCGCTTGCTGTAGACAGAGAGCTTTTTGCCAAGAGCATCACACAAGAAATAACAGAAAATCCACTCATTACGTTGCAGCGTGCTCAAATACAAAGCTTAGAAGATACCGCTTTGGAAGACTTTACTCATGTAATTTTAGCAGCTGGGCCATTAGCATCTGACAGCTTAGCAGCCTCCTTGGCGACCCATGTACAAGAGCAAGGCGTGGCACAACTTTATTTTTACGACGCTATTGCCCCCATAATCAGTGCCGACTCTATTAATAGAGATATTGTATTTCGCGCTTCACGGTATCAAGAGCCGGAAGAAGGGGAAATTTCTGGGGAATATCTTAACTGCCCGCTAGAAAAAGATGAGTATATTGCCTTTTATGAAGCTTTACTCAATGGCGAAAAAGTACAAGCCAAAGACTTTGAAAAAGAAATACATTTTGAAGGGTGTATGCCCATAGAAGCTTTAGCCGAACGCGGCATGCGCACATTAACCTTTGGCCCTCTAAAACCTGTAGGCTTTATAGACCCGCGCACAGGACGCCGCCCTTACGCCGTGATACAATTGCGTACAGAAAACCTTAACGAATCTATGTATAACTTGGTGGGTTGTCAAACAAAGCTCACCTATGCGGCTCAAAAAGATATTTTCCGTAAAATACCAGGTTTAGAGCAGGCAGAATTTATTCGCTTTGGCTCCATGCATCGTAATACCTACGTCAATGCACCCAAGGTGCTAGATGAACATTTACGTTTACACGGTTGCACTGCAAAAAATATTCATTTGGCAGGACAAATTACCGGTGTTGAAGGTTATGTGGAATCCGCGGCTTGTGGGCATTGGGTAGCATTGCTTCTTATAGCAGAGCTCCAAGGAAAAACTCTTCACACGCCACCGGTGCAAAGCGCTCTTGGGGCTTTGCTGCAACATTTGCGCACGCCGGTGAAAAAATTCCAGCCTTCCAATGCTCACTTTGGGCTTATGCCTGAACTGGGTGAGAGAGCGAAGAAAAAAGAACGTAAAGCTATATATAGCCAAAGAGCCAGAGAGCATTTTGCTACGTGGCTAGCTGAGCATAAAAAAAATTACTAGCCAGCATGCTGAATGTAAAGAAGTGATGACTACTTTGTGCCCTTATCTCAGTACGGCACAATTTTTCAAAAAAGAAAATTTTATATTTTTATTAAGAAGGCATATGTAAAAAAATTGTGCAGAGGTTTTATTTTAGGGCTGTTTTTTTGGGGTAAAAAAAGAAGCTGAGCACCCGTAGCCACCGCTACCGCTGCTTCCTTTCGGACCTGACGGAGTTAACGGTGCTTGCGCCGCTCAGCTTCGCTCATTCCTATATACGGCCTTGCGCTCAGCGTCAAGCATGTTTTTGTCCCACTAAAGAATTTAAGGGGCTATATAAGTATTTTTAAATGAATTTTAAGCATAAATAAAGAAGACTTACGAGTAAAATGGACTGATTTAAAATCAATTATTCAACAAGGAAATAATGTTACTCTCATTATAACTCAGCTTGCGCTGAATTATGAGATGCGTTCTAGTAGGCTGAATTTTAAGAACACGGTGTAACAAAATTCAGTTTCGCCCTTAAAAAGCAATGTATATAACAACAAATAAAGGAGATGCAATTTATGGAAACTTTTAACTATGTCATTAAAGATAAACAGGGCATACATGCCCGCCCTGCCGGTATGTTTGTAAAAGAATTACAACAGTTTTCTTGCAATATATCCATTCAAAAAGGTGAAAAAAAGGTCGATGGTAAAAAGTTGTTTGCACTTATGAGCCTTGGTTGTAAACAAGGGGATGAAATTACCTTTACCGCAGAAGGTGACGATGCCGCCGCCGCTTGTGCTTTGGCCAAAGACTTTTTAGAAAAGAACCTATAAATTCATTTATTCTTCTAAAGGAAAAGCCTAAGTAATCAGCTTTTCCTTTAGAGAGAAAACGTTTTCTCAAGCCCTTAACAGCCGTTGAAAAAATTGTTTCAAAAATTTTTTTTAGAACGCGCCAAAAAAAACTTATAAAAAAAAGTCTTGCACCTGCTCGTGATCATGAAATATTTCTTGCCATGGGGCAGGGCAACGTATTTGTTTTGCTTCGCCACCGCGCAAGGTAAATTCCAATTGCCCGTGATGTAGAAGGAAGCTTTCTTCTTGAGGAACCGTGCGTTGAATATAACGCAAATCTTGGAAAAGAGGAAAACCCGCATGGGCGGCATGGGCTCGAATTTGATGTCTAGCCCCTTTTTGAATGGTACAGCCCATGAGCGTTAGGGGGGGTGCAGGAAACTCTTGGGGGAAAGCCGGAAAATACTCACGTAAGGCTTCATATTCTTTGGCGAGAATAGGGCCTAAAGGTTGAAAGTGTGTATGACGCAAAGAGGGGGCTTCTTGTGCAAGCACCTTGGAAATTTTTCTTTTATGTGTATCTAGCGCATAGCGTACGCAGGTGCTTTTTGTTACTTCTCCTTGCTCTGCATGCACAAGAGCCAGATATTTTTTCTGGCAACGACCGGCATTTTCTAATTCTTGCCATACATGTACACTGCCTTCAGTTTCAGACACAACCACAATGCCTGAAGTGTGCGCATCAAGCCTGTTGCACACAAAAAAGGGGCGATTTTTAAAATACGCTAGAGCTAAAATATCTTCTAAGCTTTTACCCCCCCCGGCAATGCGTACCGTGTGCAATCCACTGGGTTTTGCAAAAAAATGCCATTGCATATAAGAACCTATGCAATAGGGCATATGCAAAGCGGCTAAGGCTCTGTGCAAAGCACTATCTGTATGCGGCCAAGGTGCGTTGCTTTCTTGCGGCTCTACTTCCTTGGGGCCAAAGCTTATCCTATCGCCTTGGGTAACGGCATGCCCCGCCGAACAGACTTTTCCATTAACTAGCACTTGCCAGCTATCCCAAATACGCCGCCTTTCGCGCGTAGAAGCATGGGGGAAAAGGGCAAGTAATGCTTTGTCTAAGCGATGCCCGTTTTGCTGCTCTGTTATAATAAGAATAAGTTTTTCCATGAGAATATATTATAAAGTAAATGGTTATGGAGAAAGCATAAGAAAATCCTGTATCTCTAATTTTTAAAGGGAGGAGAGAGAATAGAAACTCCCTCCTCCATAAAAATTAGAGTAACTTTTCTACATGCCAGTTTTCTTCTTGCGCTGTTTTTTGTGCAAGGCTGCCGCCAAGTACGCAAGTGCGACCATGAGTACGCACCTCATCCATAATTTCTGCAAAATCATGAAAATGCTGCTTGGTAGTAGCAAGTACCTCATCGCGCATTTTTTGGCGGGCTTCATCGTCATCGCCGCACAGATATCGACTTAGTGAGGCACTGCCTTTGGCATCGGGAAGAAGATAAGTATCTAGGTCGCCAATGGCTCCCACAATGGCGCCAGACAAAGTGCGCGCATCAGGGTTAAAGGCTCGCAAGTAGTCAGAGGTGGCATCATAGGTTTGCAAAGTGCCTTTTACGGCGGGGTCCCGATAAGAAGCTTGCACAAGGGTACCACTGAGCCGGTCTAAAGCGCAAAATGCACCATAGGCGCCACCGAGTACACGTACTTTTTCCCAGAGATATCCCATGCGTAGATGACGCAAAATTACCAGTGCCGAGCCGTGGAAATTGTAACCTAATTCATATAAATTTGCACCCTTGGCCACATAGTTAATTTGGGTTGGTGCGGTAAAGGCTTCAGCTGTGGGCAGTGCTGGGCAGTGCCACGGAGCCGTCGCAAGCAGTTCTTTTTGTGGCAGGGCGCGCATAAGTGATGCGGCTTTGTCTTCAATATGGCGAAGGCTTGAGGCGTCGGCGGTGCTGTCCACAAGGCAGGTGTTGCCACGTACGATGAGCCCATAAACTTCTTGTAGATCCGCAAGAAGTTCAGGCCAATTATCTTCTGCCTTTTGGTGTAATTGACGCACGGCCTTTAAATAACTAATACCGCCGGTGAGTTCTTCTAACCAGCCGGTTTGTGTATAACTGGCACGAATTCTAGAGGAAACAGCGCCATGTCCCGCAGCCACAAGGCCATGTTCCATACGTGCTTTAGCTTCAAGAAGCATTTGGCAGAAGCGTTCTTGTTGGTCAAAGTTAGGGTTCAATAAAATTTCGTGTAAAATATCAAAAAGCGCATTGACTTTATCGCGCACAGCTTTGCCGCCTACAGAAAGATAGGTGAGGGGGGCTTTGCTTTGGCTATGTGTGCTTAAAAGAGGGTGAGCGCCTACACCACCGGTATGTGCCGCTATGCGCATACCCATGCTGACAAAATCGTACTTTTTGGTACCCATTTCCAAAAGTGCACGCCCTAAAAGTGGCACAAGCGGCATAAGACGCTCGGGCACAGAGGTAAGGGGCAAGAGAAGGTTTACATAGGCTACCCCTGAGGTGTCTAAATCGTGGGCAATAAAGGTATGAGAAGGTACGTCTTTTTGTTGCTTTACCTCTATAGGGAGAGGAACATTGCGCAGGGGCAAGTCTTCCACGCCAATACAAGGAATGGTGGCTAAAGCCTTGGGGCTGTCGGCAGCGGCTTGTAATGCTTGTAAACGCTGAGTTTCTTTTACAAGTTCTTTGCGCTCATTGGGGCTGCAGGCAGCTTGAATGCGTGCTAGATGCGCTTCTTCTTCCTCTTGGCGCTTTTGTTCAAGGGTCGCATCGGGCAATAAAATAACCGTGCTGCGATGTTCATTATTTAAGAACCATTCTTTAAGGCAGTTTTCAAAAATTCTTTCCCCTTGAGCTAAGCGTTCTTTAATTTCGGCTAGCGGTTTTTCCCATGCTAAGGAGGCTAAAGGGTCGCCGTCATAGAGCCATGTGGAAAGGCTTTGCACCATGGCAGATAAGCCACGGGGGAAGCGGCCGGAATTATTTTCACGTAAATGAAATTCCACACTGTTTACGGCAGCTTCGATGGCATTTTGGTCTATGCCTTGTATTTCAAGGTCAGCAAGGCTGGCAAGGGTTTCATAAATGAGCATTTCTGCTTCGGAAATATCTCGCGGACGCACGCCCTTCATACCCACAGAGTAATACATTTGGCGCAGGTCGCTTTCAAGGCCAATGCCGGCGGTGTCTTCTCCAAGGCCAGATTCAATAAGGGCTTTGCGTAAAGGTGAGCCGGGCAAGCCTTCTAAAATATGCTCCAGCATTTCAAGAATAAGGGCTTGTGTGGTATTTGCGGTTTCACAAAGCAACCAGTTAACGGTGAACAGCGCCTTGCTGTTTTCTTCGCTACTGGCGTAGGGTACTTCAATATGTCTTGGCATATCTAGCTTTTTTTGCAAGGGAATGGCAGATTGTGCTTTTTGTTCTGCTGGTAAAGCCTTAAAGCGCGCAAGTTCTGCCCCTATGATGTCAAGACGTTTTCCTTCCTCGTCATCGCCCCAAAAGAAAAATCGCGCATTGGAAGGATGATAGTAGGTTGAGTGAAAATTCTTAAAGGCTTCATAGGTGAGAGTTAAGATACTCTTGGGATGTCCGCCAGAATCAAGGCTGTAAATCATATCCGGAAACATGGATTGTTGCGATTGCTCTGCTAGAATAGAATCGGGCGAAGAATACACCCCTTTCATTTCATTATAGACTACGCCTTTGAAAATCCAAGGTTCATCGGCACTTTCTGCTTCCACGTGCCAGCCTTCTTGGCGAAAAATATCTTCAGTAATACGCGGGTGAAAAACTGCGTCAATGTATACATCCACAAGGTTATAAAAATCTTGCGTATTGGTGCTTGCCACAGGGTAGCATGTTTTATCCGGAAAAGTGAAAGCATTTAAAAAGGTTTGTAATGAACCTTTTAACAATTCCACAAAAGGTTCACGTACAGGATATTTTTCTGAACCGCACAGGACAGAGTGTTCTAAAATATGCGCCACGCCAGAAGAATCCGGCGGTGGTGTGCGCAAAGTGACGCCAAAGCATTTATTTTCATCGTTATTACTAATGGAAAGCACTTCGGCGCCGGTGGCAATGTGTTTCCATAATTTGGCTGTACCTGAAACTTCTTGGACATATTCTTCGCGAAGTAAAGTAAAATCTTGTGTATACATGAAACCCTTCTTAATACACTAAAAAAGCAGCCCTTATGGAGTGCCTAGTGGTATGGTTATGCGTTATTTATAATGCCTAAAATTTCTTGAGCTGTGCAGAAATATCAATTGTTTTACATGCAAAGTAGGTAAAGAAGTTGTGTGCAAACAATAAGCATTCCAAGGAAGTCTCCATTGTAGCCACCGTACCTACGAGACAGCACACTCAAAAAAAACATGAATAATGAGCAAATAATAATGGTAATGGCGCCCTTTGTAAAGCTTAAGGGCAGACAAAATAGCAAAGCGAGTAGTCCGTGGCAAAGCGCTTTGAGGCGACTTTTGCCAGCGCCTACTTTGCCCCCAAGGGATTGCGGGTTTTTGGCAGTATTTAAGCAGATGAAAAGTGTGCAGAGGGTGCGCGAAAAAGCTGGCGCGAGTAGCAGTGGGATTAGGGCATACAATGCGGAAAAGAGAGAGGTGTTTTGTAAAATATGCGCATTTTTTATGTGCTCAGCCACAGCCAATGTTTCCCCGCCAAGCGCCATAATTAAAGCCATGCCGCCAAAAGCTCCCAAACGACTATCTTTTACAATGCGCCAAAAGGTTTCTTGCTGAGCGCTGTCCAAGACAGAAAAATTTTTCCATGATAAAGAAAGGCTGGGGCTTCCGCCAAGGCCATCTATCACATCGGCAAGGCCATCGTGGTGCAAGCCTCGGGAAAGCCAAAGATGCGCCAACACGTAGAACCAAGCCCAAAGTAAGGGAGCAGTGCCATTAAAGAATAAAAAAAGAACAAGGGGGGCTGTGAGTAGGGCGCCTAAAAATAGCCCTACCAGAGAAAAATAGTTGATGGACTGGGCAAGCAAAGCATCATGCGCTAAACGCGCTTGCCCAAGTCTGGTCAAAAAGGTAATGGCAAAGCCTAAAGCTGTGCTATGTGCGGTGTGTGCAGAGGCATGACAGGTTTTGTCATGCTGCTTTGTGGTGCTTGGCTCTGTAAAAGACTCCGGATCCATTAGCTGGAGCGGCTCAACTTAAATGTTAATGTGTACAGATGGTGGAAAAAATCCACATATTCTACAAAAACATTGTCGGGGACGCGCACTCGCGCTGGGGCAAAGTTTAAAATACTACGGATGCCAGCATCCACAAGATGATCCGCCGCGCGTTGTACTCTTTCAGGTGGGGTGGCAATAAGACCCATTTCTATGTTCAACTCGCCGGCTTTTTCTTTGAGGCGCTTAGTGCACATGACTTCAAGGTTAAAAACTTTCTCGCCTATTTTAAAAGGGTCGCAATCAAAAGCACCCACAATATGAAAGCCTTTGGCTTTAAACTCGGAGTGGTTAAGAATTGCGCGCCCCATATTCCCCACGCCCACCAAGGCTAAACGCCATTCACGAGCAATGCCAAGGGCATCGGAAATGGAGGCAATAAGAGCTTTTACATAATACCCAACACCGCGCACGCCAAATTCACCAAAAAAAGCTAAATCTTTACGTACTTGCGAAGCATTTACGTCACAAGCTTTGGCCAGTGGGTCAGAAGAGATAACTTCTACCCCTTCTTGCTCTAAGTGTTCCAACACTTGCATATATACGGCAATGCGCTGGATGGTGGCTTTAGGAATATGCGTATTTTTTACGTAATCCATGGGAAACTCCTAACTGGCTACTTACAGAAATGATTATAACTAGTGAGAAAAGTAACTATCTACAGGTAAATACGAAATCATTGTCTGTCAATGTGGAATCGTGAAAAAAAACATTAGAGTTTCTCCCACTGATATGGGAAAATAATGTTATTTTTCAGGATACCGTTGTTATTTTGGTGCTTATAATACGGGAGCTTGGTTTAAGGCTAAAGCGGAAATGAGGCTTCTGTATATTTGCTAAAAGCTACATATACAGAAAATGTGCGTATGGCAAGTAAAAAACTCTTACACCCATAGATGCAAGAGTTTTTTATGTACTGCCAACAAAAATGTTATGTATTACTTCACTTCTTTGATGGATGTAAAGCTGCGTACATTTTGGCAAAGCTTTTCTTGTGCTTGCCATTTTTGTTCGTTTTTGTAGTTTACAAGCACTTTTTTTCCTATAAGCTCTTGTATGAGGTCAAGGCGTCCGTGAGTCATAATAAAGGGCATTTCTTTTTCATTAATTTTCACGACAAAAGAAATTTGTCCGTTTTTATCTTCACGTACAGCGGCTAAAGTTCCGCTTACTGTACCGGCGTTAAGGGTTTGCTCTGCGCATTTGGTATATTTTCCGCTCCGAATGCCTTTCATGGTGCAAGAACTGCTAAGGCTAAGCGCTATGGAAAATCCATCATTTTCAGGCACAAGTGTTAGAAATTCTGTGCGTTCTTTATCAGTGCTTTGGCAGCTAAAGCCAAGGCCTCCGGGGCTACAAATGCCGATAAAAGAACATGTTTCTTGTGACACTATTCCCGTGTTGTGAAGCTCTAAGCTGAAATTTTTTTCTTTATTTGCGTCGGTGGTATTTGTGTTTTGCGTACTGCTAGAAGGAAGCTGTGCCAGAATCGCAGAGCCTTGCACGCCTTTTGCGTTGTGTCGATAGTTCCCCATCATTTCTTTTTGAATGAGCACAGCATCGTTGATGCTTATGAGTTGTTTCTCACGCACACAAGCGCGATCATGCATATTCCACGATTGTTTGTCCTCATAGCTGACAAAAATTTTCTTTCCAACAAAACCTTGGGCTGAAGAGATTTGCTCTTTGCTTAAGCTTATAAGAATTTTATTGCCATAAGAGTCAATAATCATAGTGGTTTCAGCAAAGCTGTCTTGGTCTATTTCCAGTAAGGTACCTGAAATGGAGGAAGAACCATAATCTATGCTTTTGCACTTATTATATTTTCCCGACATAAAATTTTTATGCTGGCAGGTGTTGCTGGTATTTTTGGGCACCATAAAGCCTTGTTCTGTGGGGAGAATTTCAAAGAATTCTTTTTGGTCTTGGTCAAGACTTTTACATATAAAACCATGGCCTTCAGGATAGCACTCACCGGCAAATTGACAATTATCTTTTAAGTCTGGGCTGTAATTGTTGAGGTGTACATTAAAAACAGCTTGATTTTCAAAATTTGGCTCAATAAAGGCATAACCGCGCAAGTTGTCACCCGTGTGGCTGTAGCCCCCAAGCAATTGTACTTCTGCCAAAGAGGCATCGCTAATGGCAATAATTTCTTTGGAGCGTTTGCAAAAGTTCTTTTCTTCGTCCCAAATTTGATTTTTATTATAATGTACAAGTACTTTTTTGCCAATCATAGTTTCTAAAAATTCTGCTTGCTCTTTGCTGACAAAGTCTACGGACTCAGAACCATCATCGCTAAAACGTGCAATGTAATTTTCTTCTTCGTGAATAATTTCCACAGGAATTACCATCATGGAAAGGGGGCCGTTGGAAGCTTCTTCGCAGCGCGAATAATCGCCATTTAAAAAGCCTCGGGCGCCGCATAAGTAGGATGGGTTGTTGGCAATGGTAAAGCCATCTTCAGCAGGAAAAATTTCAAAAGTGTCTTGCATGCCTTCGGTGGGGGTGTTGCTCATGACACAAATATAGCTGTCTTCTTCGTAGGTGCATACGCCGTCATAATGACATAGGTGAAGGGCTTGTACATTGACAGTATTTATATTGACCTGCACGCTATCTGTCTTGCCCTCTATGGCTTGAATGCGAGCGCTGCCTTCCATGCCTTGGGCGTTATAGCCATAATTGCCTACGATATTCGGTACCTCTTTTTTTACTTCGGGCGCTACAACTAAGGTAACCGCAGGTGTTACCGCAGGCGTGATTTTCGGCGTAACTTGAGGTTTTTCTTTTTGGGGGGCACTGTCTGTCGCTTTAGGGCTTACAGTGTCACTGGGGCTTTTCTTTTCTGAATGCTTGGCTTTGTGTTCATGGGCATGTACATACTCTATGCGTATCGCTTTAGGGGCTAGTAGATCTTTTTTCTCAAAAAAAACCTGCGCTTTTTTATCAGCACTGGCAAAATGTATGTTGCCAAGCGCTTTGCCTTGGGGCACAAGCTGAACAGGCAAACTTTCTGAATATAAAACCACGGGGCGTGGGCCTAAAGCCGATTTGAAATATTTAAGAAAATAGCCGGAGTCGTCATTTTTTTGCGCTGAAGGAATAGCTACCATGTCCATGGTCAAAGTTGCGGTGATGCTTTTGTCTTTATCATTAAAAACAAGGTCACTCAATTTTGAAGTTAAAGAAATGGAACCTTTTCCTTGAAAAGAGGCAGGCAATGATCCCATATGATTTTGCGTTTTTTGATATTCTTGTTGCGCGCTGAGAAGGTGCTTGTGTACGGTGTAATTAAAAATACTTCCTGCTTTTCCCTCCAATAAGAAGGGGAGGGGTTTTTTTTGTAAAATATTTTCTATATGTGTGGAAAAAGTTTCAGGGGCAAATTCTTGTGCGGAACCTTTATAAATCAAGGCGATTTTAGCTACAGTAAAATGCT
Source organism: uncultured Desulfovibrionaceae bacterium (assembly GCA_964368075.1). GTDB lineage: Bacteria > Desulfobacterota > Desulfovibrionia > Desulfovibrionales > Desulfovibrionaceae > CAYJAD01. The sequence goes on from CAYJAD010000005.1 coordinate 39,908, forward strand.
CTACTTTGTCATCAATGGCGAAGGTGAGCAACATATCTAGTGCGAAATCTTGTTCTTGCAAGTCGCTTAATATAGTGTCTTGCATTTGTGGATCTGTAATGCCTTGCTCTGTAAGAATATTTTTTACAATCAAGGGGGTGTCGTATTGGCAACGGTAAGTCACCACTTGTTTGCCGCCTTCAGGTTGGCTGCGCCAATCGCCGTTTTGGCAAAGACGATAGTTGTCAAGAGCCTTCTCAATCAAAACATTACTGTTTTTTGTGAAAGTGCTTTCCTGGACGAGGTCAATTTTTTTATCGCTAAAAAATGCCTGGCCATGCACAGGAAAAAGTGTCAGCGCTAATACAACGAGGGGAAGTAATGAAAACATTTTCATGGTAAAAAGTCTCCTTGCAAAAAATATGTCCGCTCATAAAGTGTATGGCATCATAAAGAAGGATGTGCCAAGAATTGCGCAAAATCCTTTGTGATGACATGTAACCGTATACATACTCTATATATAATGGAGTTTGTGCTGTGTGTATCAATGCGCAGCACAAAGGTATCCTATGCTAGACTTATAAGGAACCTTATGCATACATAAAGCATGCTTTTTTTCTGCTGTCAATATTTAGAGTTCAGGGCAAATGTTTTTTTTGCGTGATTTTGCTAAATTTACAAACTTGGCAAAGTAAAAAAACAGCGCTTTGTTAACCTCTTCTCTAAGAGGAAAAGTGTTCGTAGGCTGAGCAGAAAATAAAAAAAATCCTTTGCCATCTTGCTTCTTAAGAAACAATGCTTATTTAATCATATGGTTAAAACCAAAGAAAACGCCTTGACATTTTAAGTCTTTTTGCTTATGTTGTCGCCTTCAAGTTAAATAACAATCACAACAGTTTACGAGGATACCATGCCTACGAACATTGGCAAAGCCCTGACCTTTGATGACATTTTGTTGCTTCCCGGATATTCCGAGGTGACCCCTGACCTTGTTGATATTAGCACCCAACTTACTAATTCCATTACCTTGCGCATCCCCATGCTTTCTGCTGCCATGGATACGGTAACAGAATCTGCCATGGCCATTTCTATGGCGCGTATGGGTGGTATTGGTATTGTCCATAAAAATATGTCCATTGAAAAACAGCGTTTACAGATTGAAAAAGTAAAAAAATCTGAAAGCGGTATGATTCTAGACCCCATTACGGTGGCTTCTAGCGACACAGTGAAAAAAGCCTTAGATCTTATGGCAGATTATCGTGTGTCCGGCTTGCCGGTGGTGGATGGTGATACCTTGGTTGGTATTTTAACGAACCGCGATGTACGTTTTATTCAAGATGGCAGTCAAACCCTTGTGCGTGAAGTTATGACTTCTGAAAATTTGGTCACTGTACCTATAGGAACCACTTTAGAAGAAGCAAAAGAGCATTTGCATAGACATAGAATTGAAAAGCTCTTGGTGGTAGATGGGGACAAACGCTTGCGTGGCCTCATTACCATGAAAGATATTGATAAGGTACAAAAGTACCCCACCTCTTGTAAGGACGATAAAGGACGCTTGCGTGTGGGCGCCGCCATTGGCGTGGGTAATTTAGAAAGAGCCGAAGCTCTTTTAGATGCTGGTGCCGACGTTTTGGTGCTAGACTCTGCCCATGGACATTCTTCCAATGTGCTGCGTAGCATTGAAGCCATTAAAGCTGCCTTTCCGCATTGTCAACTGGTGGCAGGTAATGTGGGCACTTATGAAGGTGCCAAGGCCATATTTAAAGCCGGTGCAGATACTGTAAAAGTAGGCATTGGCCCTGGTTCTATTTGTACTACGCGCATAGTGGCCGGTGTAGGTGTACCGCAAGTGACAGCCATACAAGAAGCTGCCAGAGCCGCCAAAGAATTTGACCGTTGCTGTATTGCTGACGGTGGTATTAAATTCTCTGGTGATATAGTCAAAGCCCTTGCTATGGGCGCGCAAACCATTATGATCGGTGGTCTTTTTGCCGGCACCGAAGAAAGCCCCGGTGAAACCATTTTATATCAAGGTCGTACCTATAAAATCTACCGTGGTATGGGCTCCATTGACGCCATGAAAGAAGGTTCATCTGACAGATATTTCCAAGAAGCTACTAAGAAACTTGTGCCTGAGGGCATTGTAGGGCGTGTGCCTTATCGTGGTGGCGTTATGGATTCTATTTATCAGCTTATGGGCGGCTTGCGTTCTGGCATGGGCTATGTGGGCGCTAAAAATTTAGAAGAATTACGCGAAAAAACACAGTATTGTGAGATTTCGGCTTCAGGCTTGCGTGAAAGCCATGTGCATGATGTGATTATTACTAAAGAAGCCCCTAATTATCGTATTGATAATTAGTCTTCACTGAAACGAGATAAGGAATATTCTATGCCAAGTAAGGTAATTATCATTGACTATGGTTCCCAAGTCACACAGCTTATTGCACGTCGTGTACGAGAGGCCGGTGTCTACTCTGAAATACATCCCTGCAATGTAACCGCAGAGGCTGTGGCCGCCATGAAGCCAGACGCCCTTATTTTGTCGGGCGGACCGGCATCTGTGGGTGAAGCCGATGCCCCCACCTTGGATAAAGGCTTTTTAGATCTTGGTGTTCCGGTGTTGGGTATCTGTTATGGTATGCAACTTTTGGCATTGAATTTAGGCGGCGAGTTGGCGCAGTCGGTGACTCGTGAATATGGGCCGGCAGAACTTTCGTTTACTGCGAAAGATTGTGCCCTGTGGCAAGGGCTTAATGTCGATGCTACTTCCCGTATTTGGATGAGCCATGGGGATAAAGTAAAAAGCGTACCACAAGGTTTTTCCATTGTGGCCAGCACGCCCACCCTTGAAGTGGCAGCCATGGCGCATGCCGAGCGCAAAATATATGCAGTGCAGTTTCACCCCGAAGTGCACCATAGTGTTGACGGTGAAAAAATATTACATAACTTCCTTTTTGCCATTGCCAAAATTACCCCCGATTGGTCCATGTCTTCTTTTTGCACGCGTTGCGTAGAAGAAATGGCAGCGCAAGTGGGGCCAGATAGTCACGTTGTATGTGCTTTATCTGGCGGCATTGACTCCACAGTGGTAGCTGTGCTTTTGCACAAGGCCATTGGGCATCGTTTGCATTGTATTTTTGTAGATAATGGTGTGTTGCGCTTGGGTGAAGGCGATGAAGTTGTTTCTTACTTGCGTGAACATTTTGATTTGAACTTAAAGTTTGTTCAAGCACAAGATCGCTTTTTAGATAAATTAAAAGGCGTGGATGACCCTGAAAAGAAAAGAAAAATTATTGGCCATACCTTTATTGAAGTCTTTGATGAAGAAGCCAAGGCTTTGGGGCATGTGGATTATTTGGCACAAGGGACTTTATACCCCGATGTTATTGAATCCATATCGCATAAAGGCCCCAGCGCCGTTATTAAAAGCCATCACAATGTGGGCGGCTTGCCTGATACTATGAAGTTAAAGCTCATTGAACCTTTACGCGAACTTTTTAAAGATGAAGTGCGCAAGGTGGCTGCTGAGTTGGGCATGCCTGATTCCATTGTATGGCGTCATCCTTTCCCAGGCCCAGGTCTTGCTATTCGAATTTTGGGCGAAGTGAACGAAGGACGACTGGATATTTTGCGTAAAGCCGATAAAATTGTGCAAGAAGAGCTTAAAGAATCCGGTTGGTATCGTAAGGTATGGCAGGGTTTTGCAGTGCTCTTGCCTTTGAAAACAGTGGGCGTTATGGGCGATGGACGCACCTATGAAAACGTTATTGCCTTGCGCATTGTTGACAGCGTTGATGCCATGACCGCCGATTGGGCGCGTTTGCCGGCAGAGTTACTTGAGCGTATGTCTAGCCGCATTATTAACGAAGTAAAAGGCGTAAATAGAGTGGTATACGATATTTCTTCTAAGCCACCTAGTACCATTGAATGGGAATAGTGACATAAAAAAATCTTAGAAATGGCATACCATAGCCATTCTAAATATTTTGCGACGGACAGGGGTAGACTATCCTTGTCCGTTTATTTGATTCATGATAAAAGGCTAAAATATTATAAAAGACAACAACACAAGTTATTGTGCTGATGTATCCATGGGAAATGCGTTTTTCAGCATCGACTAAGTAAAGAAATGAGGTTGCTTTATGTTCGGCATTGGTAGTACGGAACTTTTAGTTATTTTAGTGGTGGCCTTAGTGGTGCTTGGGCCTAAATCATTACCGGGAATTGCAAAAACCGTGGGTAAAGTCATGGGGGAATTTCGCCGTGTAACCACAGATTTTCAGCGTACCATGAATGCAGAAGTGGCCCAAGAAGAACATGAAAAACGAAAAAAAGAGGCCGAAAAAGAATTTTTCTCTAAGGACGATGATGACGCAAAAAGCGCATCTAAAACTCCAGATAGCGCTGCAGCCGCGCCTAAAGTAGCCGAAGCTCAAAACACTGCACAAGACGATATTTCTACGCCTCCTGTGTCTGAGCCATCTGTGCCAGCTGCTGAAGTGGAGGTCACAGTAGATGCCAGTACAGCTAAAACTGTGCAAAGCCCCATAGAAGAAGCTGTGAGCAAAGCGCAAAAAGAAGCCGCAGAAGATACTCAAAAGGTGGCTAGCGGTACTGCCCCTACTAAGGAGATGGCATGAGTAGCACCAAAACTTCTCCTCTTCATGAAGTGGTCGCTGTACCTTCAGAGCAAGAGTCTGATAACACACAGGAGTCTGCCGTAGAAAAAAATAGCACTGATTCTATGACTGACACCGAAAACGCGCCGCAAACAGCAACGGGCACATGTCAGAGTGCGGAATCAGCCGCTGGCGATAGCCCTCTTGCCACTGATAACTTGTATCCTACACCGTCAGAATATGCTCATGATGCTGCGCAAGTTGCTTCTTCTGACAATGAAGAAATCTCTTTTGCAAAAGATAAGGAAGCAGAAGAAATTATAGAGGGCATTCAAGAAGAGTTGCCAGCACCTGCAAAAGAAGAAAAGCCAGAAGATGTCAGTAATTCTGAAGTCGCGTCTTTGGCAGATGCTCGCCCTTTAAATCAGCCTAAAGGCAAGCGCCCTCCCACCAAAACTCGCGAAGAGCGCGGCTTACCCCCTCTAGACGAAGAGGGCAATGAGCCCCCCACAGAGCCTGAAGAAAAGGGCATGACACTGATGGAACATTTGGCAGAATTGCGCACACGCTTGGTGCGCGCTTTTATTGTTGTGGGCATGGCTTTTATTGTGAGCTATACCTTTGCAGAACAGCTTTTTGCCGCATTATGTCAACCGCTTATTGACGCCTTGCCCGAAGGGTCAAAACTTATTTTTACAGCCTTACCCGAAGCTTTTTTTGTCTATTTGCAGGTGGGGCTTGTGGCGGCTGTATTTGTGGCAAGCCCATATTTGTTTTACCAAATATGGGGTTTTGTCTCTCCTGGTTTATATGAGGAAGAAAAGAAATATATGGTGCCTATGGCCTTAATTTCGGCCATCTTTTTCATAGGCGGTGCTTCCTTTTGTTTCTTTGTGGTTTTTCCCTATGCTTTTACTTTCTTTGTAGGTTTTGCCAGCGAAGATATTGCCGCCATGCCTTCCCTGTCGGAGTATTTGGGTTTTGCTCTTAAACTGCTCATTGCCTTTGGTCTTATTTTTGAAATGCCGCTTTTTACCTTCTTTTTAGCTCGCATGGGTGTGGTAACGGCACAAATTATGCGAAATGGACGCAAATATGCAGTCTTATGTATTTTTATTGTAGCAGCTATTTTGACGCCTCCAGATGTTATTTCACAACTGCTCATGGCCTTTCCTATGATGCTTCTGTACGAAATGAGCATTGGAGTTGCTGCCATATTTGGACGCAAGAAAAAATCAGATGAAGCGGAAAAAAATGATGCCGAAGCATCAGATGAATCAGAAAAAAATACCCTTGATGGGGAGGAAAGCAAAGCATGAGTCACAATGCAGACCGTGTCGCCAGCATAGCGCGTAGCACTAAGGAAACTGAGATTAGCGTGCAATTAAATCTGGATGGACAAGGAAAAGTACATGTAGAAACGGGCCTTGGTATGTTAGACCATCTTTTGACGCTCATGGCATTTTGGGCAAATTTTGATGTGGATATACGCTGTAAAGGCGATTTACATATTGATGGGCACCACACAGCAGAAGATGTAGCCTTGTGTCTTGGGCAAGCTATCTTAGATGCTTTGGGAGATCGCAAGGGTATTGCCCGAGTGGGCTATGGTCGCGTGCCTATGGACGAAGCCCTGGCCGATGTGACATTAGATATTTCTGGCAGACCGTGGCTAGAATGGCGTGGTGACAGCTTGTTGCCACCTATGATTGGGGGAGAAGAGGCTGATCTTTGGCGTGAACATTATAAAGCTTTGGCTACTGCCTTGCGTTGTAATTTACACGTAAATTTTCATTATGGAAAAAATGGCCACCACCTTTTGGAATCTGTGGCTAAAGGCCTTGGGTTGGCATTGGCAGATGCTGTGCGCATTCAAGGGCAAATGGTGCGAAGCACCAAAGGAGGCTTAGATTAATGCGTAAGAATATTGCAATGGTGTTTACCTTAGTGGCCATGACCATGGTGTTGTGTGCGTGCCAAAGTAAAACGCCTGCATCGTCTTCTAAAACTACGGGGCTTAAAAGTCCTAGTGTCAATACAACGCTTATTCCCCCTGCAACAAATGTAGGTATTGTGCCCTTTAGCCAGCCCACCAGTATGGGGCAACTTATAGCCGGTAATTTACCCCGTGATCAAGGCAGAGTGGCTGAAGATCAATTGCGTACAGCCAGCAAAGTATTACGTGCTCAGCTTAGGGCATCACGTCGCAATTATACCGATCTGCCTTTACCCCTGGGTATAAAAAGCAATGCCTTGCTTAATGCACCAAGTCCATCGGCTTTATCCATGTGGCTTGCCTATGGACAAAGTCATAATATAGATTTTTTGTTGGTGCCACAAATAATTCATTGGCATCAACGTGAAGGCGGTCGTGTGGGGGTTAAATCCTCTGCGCATGTGAGGGCAGAATTCTTTTTGCTAGATATTAAAAATCAGCGTGTTTTTCGCCGCAGTATCTACGATGAAAAACAAGTGGGTCTAGCGGAAGATTTAACAAAACTTGGCACATTCTTCCAACGCGGTGGCAGTTGGATTACCGCAGAAGAAATGACCCAAGAAGCTATTACTCAAGCTATAAAAGAAATGAGGCTGTAAATGATTATTTTTCCCGCAGTTGATATTCAAAATGGCAAAGCCGTACGCTTAAGGCAAGGCCGCGCCGACGACAGTACAGTTTTTGAAGATGATGCGCTAAAAGCTGCCATGGACTGGCAAGAGGCAGGTGCTCAATGGTTGCACGTGGTAGACCTAGACGGAGCCTTTGACGGCAGAGCCGCCAGCTATAAAATTGTGGCAGATATTTGCCATAATTTACGCATTCCTGTGCAAATTGGCGGTGGTATCCGTGATATTAATACAGCTCAAATTTATTTTGATGCTGGTGTGGAAAGGTTGATTATTGGTACGGTAGCATTAGAAGAGCCTAAAATTTTTGCCGATCTTTGCCAAAAATACCCCGATAAGGTGGGTGTTTCTTTAGATGCCGATAATGGACGCCTTAAAACCAAGGGCTGGGTAGAAGATGTGCAAAAAACCGTGGATGAAGTACTTCCTCGATTGCAAGACATGGGCGCAGCTTTTGTTATTTATACAGACATTGCCCGCGATGGAATGCAAAGCGGTGTGAATGTACAAGCTTTAGAGCATATTTGTAAGATTGCTTCTGTGCCTGTTATTGCAGCCGGTGGTGTGGCCACCCTTGATGATATTAAGGCTCTGTATCCTTTATTTAGCCATAGTCATTTGCAAGGTGCCATTAGTGGGCGGGCTCTTTATGAGGGAACGCTGAATCTTGATGAAGCGCATGCATGGATTAACGCGCAAAAATAGTATATAGAAGAATCTTTTTTGTTTTTGGGGGAGCTTTTCGTAAGAAAAAAGTTCCCTCATTTTTTTAAGTTTTAAAGGGGAAAAATGAATTTTTAATAAAAATAAAATTGTGCAAAGAAAGTTTAAACACAATAGCATGAATTTACACAAAGAAAGGAAGAAAGAAAAATTGATTAAAAAAACTATTCGATAACGTCAAGGCCAAACTCAACCACGCACGTTCCTTCTGGCAAGGCAAAAGGTATGGCAACAATGGGAGCAGTACTGGTGTGTTCTATGCAATGCCCTTCGCCTGCAAATAAATAGGGCGTTCCACCACTATATACAAGGCCTTTTTCTGAAAAACGACGACGTACATCACCGGATAGAATGTTTACAAGCTCACCAACCATTTCTTTGGCGTCTTCTTCTTCGTCAATAATATCATCTCCAAACATGGCCTGTAGTGCGCACATGGCGCCTTCTTTGCTCATGCTTAAGGCAATACTTCCATGATGCGTATCTTTTTGCAAAGGCACAAGCCCAGAGATAACGCCAGTGGCGGTAGGCTCCTTCTTAAGATATGGGCGGCCTGCCACAAGTGTTAATTGTGTCATAGATAGAAACACAAATTCTGTTGCAGCTATAAAATCATGAATAACTTCTGTGGTTTTCATGCACTATACTCCAATATACCAAAATGTTAGCTAATGCTATCAGAAAATAAGTCAAGTTTTTTGGTACGGATAAATTTATCGACAAGGCCAAAAACAAGGTCATTTCCGCAAAAGTTTTGCTGCGAAATATTTTCCTTGTACAAAGGTAAATTGTTTTCAAACGTTTGTAAAAGGTCTTTTTGCAGGTGTAACATGTTTGCCTGCATACCATAGCCAAGTTTTTCAATGTACAGGGCATTGAATCTTTGTTCTACCATAGCCATAATGGGCAAAGTAAAAATAGGTTTGCCAAGATACAAAGATTCTGTCATCAGCGTATGCCCGCCGCCTTGTATAACATAAGAACAGCTTTCAAGTAATGCCAAAAAATCTTGTTCAGATTTTTTCATAAAAATTACATTACCTTCTTGTCTTTCTTGTTTTTGATAACCAAAAACATAACAGGTTTTTTTTGTGGTAGAAAGCAAAAAATCTATAAGTGCTCTATGGGTAGAATTGCTTTGATATACAACCACATGGCCATCATCTCTGGGGTTCGCATTAAGGATGGCATCACGTAAAATTGGCGGAACCACCCTTGCTGTGTATTGCTCTTTTACCGGTGGAGCATAAAAAGATACAATAAGGTTCTGTGCCGTAGGTTTAAATAAATACTTTGGTGTAAGGTTCTGAACATAATAATCCCAAAGCATATCTTTAGGCAATTGATGCTGACAACAAGTAATAACATGCTGATGGTCAAGAGTAAGACAGGGAATACCCATACGCTCTGCCGCTCTAGGTACAAAATATTCTAAATCGGTCATGCATACATCGGGTTTAAAGTCTTTAATAATTTCTATAGTTTGATGTATGTATTTTTCTCTCTGCCGCAAAGTTGACAAAGCCCTTGTCACAGTAGAAAAAATATCAACCTTGTAATTTTTAAAAACCGTCCCTAAATTGGGCAGAGGATACACCGTAAATTCTTTTTCTAAAATGCTACGTGCATCGTCATTGGCAACAAAATGGAATTCATGCTCTTGCAATTGTCTTGCTATGGTCAAGCCGCGCATGGCATGCCCATGCCCAGTCCCATGAATGCCATAAAGAATACGAGCCATAACCTGTCCTATGTTAAAGGTATTTTATCTTTTACCATAGCGCTATTACAAGGTCAACAGTCCTTCTTCATAGAATTTATTATGGTACAGCTCATTTTCCTTGTTTGGCTTGCATATATTGTTCTGATGCGTGTACTTACTATAGGTTATGCAGCTTTTTTCAGGATATTCAAAAAAATAGCTCTCAGCAATTAAAATGTAAAAATGGCTGTAACAAAAAAGGGTACTGCGATGGTCAAAGTCATGCCGCAAAAAATACCCATAATGGCGTATTGCTCCCCTGCATAGCGTGCGATAACAGGCATGCAGGTATCCATAGTGGTGGCACCACCGGCAGCTACGGGGGCCAAACCTCCGGCATAGCGCACCAATAGGGGGGCAAAAAGCAAGGTGAGTAATTCTCGGCTAATGTTGGCAATAAGAGCTACAGAGCCAAGCTCCGCGTCGCCAAAGCGGGTAATCATGACACTGGAAAGGCTGTAATAGCCAAAACCTGCCCCAACACCCAAGACATCGCGCAAAGAAATATGGTATTGCAAAGCCAGTAAAAGTCCCCAAGCTATAACGACGCCTAAGCACGTTCCTAAAACACTGCCTACGGGTAATAGCAAGATACGTAAACCAAAGTTTCGAATAATAAGGAAGTTTCTGGTGTCAAAGCCCATGCACATGCCTGCTAAAATAAGCATAAGGTACAAAGCGTAGCTTAATAAAGTGTCCCCCATTTCATTGGAGATAAGGTCTTGTGTCCCCACAATAATACCAGCTACAAAAAAGAAAAGTATGAAGAGGGCGCCTTTCATGAGTTGTATTCCTTACTTGTGACTGTAGTAGAGCACTGGGCTTTAGCATTTTCTACATTGGTGGTGGGCAGGGCTGGAAAAAAGGAACGAAAAGCAAAGCAGATAACAAAAACACTGCCCAATCCACTTAGCACCCCTATAATAATTCCTTGTATGCCAAGGTCAGCGATGCGCAATAATAAATCTTCATCATTGCCAAGGTTGAGCCCGATAAGAAAAAGTAGGGCATAAATAACTATTGAGAGGGCGTGGCCTGTAAAACCCACCGCTGCAGTGCTTTTACGCAGTGCATAACCTACAGGAATACTGCCTACTATGAGGCCCATTTCTAAAAGCATTTACCAAACTCCATTTGTATCTAAAGGGGGAAGTCCTGCAAGCCCCCCTGTTTCTGAAGAACTTTCCTCAAGTAAGGCTTGTCGCATAAACCAGTCTTCGCGAATGCGCCACGAAGCAGCCGCCGTATAGGCCGGGGAAGAGTAGCCGACGGATAAAACTAAGGTGCGTCGTGCGTGTTCTTGAAGACGAATAAGCAGGGGGGTGAAATCAGCATCGCCGGAAAGAATTATGAACTCTTCAAAACGCGTAGAGTGCGAAAGGTCATCCATGCAGTCCATGACCAAATGGATATCGGTACTGGTTTTGCCCTGATTCGTTAAGGGTGGACAGTCCACCACACGAAAAGCCGCACGTATGAAATTTGTTCTAAAATCGTGGTATCTTTGGGGGTTGATATAGCAAATGCGCTTTAAAATACGGCGGCGCACTCCATCACCATAGAGCATGCGTAAAGCATGTGTTTCTAGCCACTTAATCCAGTGGTGAGGCAATGTACCAAAAGCACGGGCAGCTTCTGGATCCATTTCAAGAAAGCGGGTGTATATATTGTCAAAATCTACATAGAGTGCAGCGTATACTTCATCAAAACCAGAAAAACGTCCCATAATTATTCTCCGAAAGCACGACCTATGTTCAGCGTGTGAGTAAAAGTTTCTAAAGGTCAACTGAGATAAAACCTCTGCACAATTTTTTTACATACATATTCATAAATGAAAATATAAAATTTTCTTTTTTGAAGAATTGTACGGCGCAGAAATCTTGAGATTTACATGCAGGAATGCGAAAGCGTCTTTAAGGATATTCTATAGTGAATACCCCTAAAATATAAAGAAAAGAGCTTTTATTTAAGCATCATCTACAGGCAAGTGTTCTCGTCAGCTACATCTATAAGAAAAGGATGCGCTAGGCAAGTATCTTTTTAAGGGTAGAAAGTAAGGCCGTAGCATCTTCCATGCTTGTATTCCAAGAAGTGACAAAGCGGATAGTGTGTTCTTGCTGTCCACGCTGCCACATTTCAAAAGCATAGCTTTTCTGCAATTTTTCCACAGCGTCCACAGGCAAAACGGGAAAAATTTGATTTGTCACTGTGGGGGTAAGCAAGGGCACGTTCATGGCAGAAAGCTCTTTGTCAAGATAGGCAGCTACCTTATTAGCATGCTTTGCTAAGTCATAGTAAAGCCCTTCTTGGAATAGGGCTTCAAATTGTGCCGCCACCAACCAGCCTTTGGCTAGCATGGCGCCTCTTTGCTTGCATAGGTAGCGAAAATCTTTTTGCACATGCTCATGGGTAAGTATAAGCGCTTCGCCAAAAAGAGCTCCGTTTTTGGTGCCACCCACATAAAAAGCATCGCTGTAGAGTGCAAGCTCTGCAAGGTTAGGGCTTTCTTGCCCGCAAGTCATGGCCGCGCCTAGTCGGGCACCATCTACAAAAAGGTAGAGCCCTATTCTTTTGCACGTTTCTGATAGAGCACGTACCTCTTGTGTGGTGTATACGGTGCCAAGCTCTGTAGCTTGTGAGATATAAACCATTTTAGCTTGTACCATATGTTCGTTATCATGCTCTGCCATAAGGCTTTCAATATGGTGAGGGTGCAGTTTGCCATCATGACTTTGTGCCGTGAGTACTTTATGCCCTGTGGCTTCTATGGCTCCGGTTTCATGTACATTAATATGTCCGCTTTCTACGGCAATGACGGCTTGATGTGGGCGCAAAAAAGCGGCAATGCTCAAAGCATTGGTAATGGTGCCTGCCGATAAAAAATGCACTTGAGCATGGGGACTTTGGCAAATCTCTTGCAATACTTTTTCAGTTTTTTTACTTATGCTATCAAGACCATAGCCTTCATGCTGACCAGTCATGGTGGCTTGCAAAGCTTCTAGTATAGTAGGGTGACACGTGGTATTATAATCGTTCTTAAATGTAAAAATAGTAGAATTGTGCATATTTTTCCTATGGAGAATGGGCGCGTTTTGAAGGGGGTCTGGGGGAAACTTTTTGGCGCTAGCAAAAGCTTCCCCCAGAAAAAGTCATTGAGTCCTTTTTTAATTTACGATGTGGCTTCAGAGGGCGGTGGTGTGTAATCCGGTGCTAAATCCACAAATGATGTATAGCGAGAAATATACATAAGCTCTGCTACCCCTACAGGGCCATTACGTTGTTTACCTATAATGATTTCTGCTATACCTTGAGGTGGCCTTTCGGCAGGTTTGGTGAACTTGTATACGTCATCTCTGTAAACAAACATAATAACGTCAGCATCTTGTTCAATAGCTCCGGACTCACGCAAATCTGAGAGCATGGGGCGCTTGTCGGCGCGCTCTTCCACTTTACGGTTTAACTGCGATAAAGCCACCACGGGAATATTCATTTCTTTGGCCAAGGCTTTGAGCGAACGCGAAATTTCAGAAATTTCCAACTCACGTGAATCAATACGTCGTCCTGCACGCATCAATTGTAAATAATCCACAATAACCATACCAACGCCTTTTTCTGTCATAAGGCGCCGTGTTCTGGCGCGCAATTCCAAAGTGCTGATGGCCGGTGTATCATCTATGTAAATAGGTGCTTGGCCTATGGCATCGGCGGCGGTGAATAGCTGAGCCCAGTCTTCGTCGGTAAGACGGCTTGGTTGGCGCAAGAGAGAAACATCTACCTTGGCCTGTACCGCTAAAATACGTTGTAATAACTGCTCTTTACTCATTTCTAGGGAATATACAGCCACGGGTGTATTTTTGGCGATGGCGGCATTGAGTGCAAGACACATGGCAAAAGCTGTTTTTCCCATGGATGGACGCGCCGCCACAATGATTAAATCTGAAGGCTGTAAACCAGCGGTCATTTTATCAAGGCGAGAAAAACCTGTGGTGACGCCGGTGACTTGTTCGTTGGATCCGGCTAAATCTGAAAGCTTTTGGAATACTTTATCAATAAGTTCTTTCGTTGAGGAAAAATCTTTTCCGGCAGAACGCTGTGCAATGGAAAAAACAGACTGTTGCGAAGCATCGAGCAAATCTTTTATGTCTTGGGTGCTGTCATAGCAATTGCCAATAATGCCGGAACACGTTTCAATAAGCCTTCGTTGTAGGGCTTTGTCGCGCACAATGTGTGCATAATGCGGCGCGTTGGCTCCAGCCACTACAGCTTGTGCCAAATCTCCTAAATAAACAACACCGCCAACTTCTTCGAGGGTATGATGGTTTTTAAGGTGTTCAGCCACTGTGACCAAGTCAATGGGCTTAGAGCCGTGATATAAAGTCATCATGGCATCAAAAATTCTTTGATGCGCGGGTAAATAAAAATCGTCTTTTTCCAAAACGTCCACAATAATATTGAGCACATTGGGAGAAGAAAATATACCCGCCAGTACAGCTTGTTCCGCTTCTACAGAATGCGGAGGTATGTGCTTAAGCAAAAGGTCTTGAGCTTGCTCTGGATTTTTAGGAATAAATTTTTTACGAGTATGGTCTGGAAAATCGTTCATGCAAAAACCTTTAAGGTAAAAAGAGAGGTACAAAGGCAGTAGCCTGTAAGAAAGCTACGTCTCTCAATCTGTGTTAAATATATACTGTAAGTAAATAGAAAAAGTTGAATACACCGTGTTGTAATTTTATTGTAACAGAAAAACTTAGTGAGAATCAAGTAAGAGGCTTGTGCTTAATAAGTTAAGAATCATATTTTAAGACCGCTGCCAATCCATTGTGTAAGGTCTTTGAAGCGTTGACGGTAGTCATTATATTAGAGGAAGATTGAATTTTTTTATAAAAAAAGTAAAAAAAGCCGCCCTCAAAATAATTTTAAGGGCGGCTTTATAAATATAATAAGGCGCTTATTCGGCGGCTTCTTCTGCGGGAGCCTCAGTAGCTTCAGCCACTTCTTCAGCGGCAGGAGCCACGTCGTCTTCAGCATAAACACGTTGTTCGCTTTGTACCTTTACGATAACATTAGCAATAACGCCAGCAAAAAGACGCACACGCACTTCATGTTCACCCAATACACGAATGGGAGCATCAAGTAAAATACGACGACGGTCTATGTCTACACCCAAAGCAACCAAAGTTTCTTGAATAAGAGTAGAAGTTACAGAGCCGTACAATTTGTCGTTTTCACCCACGCGCATTTTAATAACAACGTCAAGATTTTCTAATTTTTCAAGAATGCCTTGAGCGTCAGAACGCATAGAAGCCATTTTTTGCTCAAGCTTTTTGCGCTCAAGTTCAAAGGCTTTTAAATTTCCGGGGCTGGCAACCATAGCCAAGCCTTGGGGCAACAAGTAGTTACGACCATAACCGGCCTTAACAGAAACCACGTCACCTACATTGCCAAGATTTTCTACATCTGCACGGAGAATGATTTTCATATGTTACACTCCCCTATATCATGCTTTTTTTCTTAACATTGCTGTCATGCGTAGCAGTGTAGATGAGCAAAGCCATCTGACGAGCGCGCTTGATTTCTGTGGTCAGCAAACGTTGGTGATGGGCACAAGTGCCAGTAATACGACGAGCAATAATTTTACCACGTTCGGTGATGAAATCACGTAAGATATCAGCACGTTTGTAGTTTAAAGGCAATTCTTTGTCTGCGCAAAAACGACAAAATTTACGGCGTGGAGCAAATTTCTTTTTAAAAGCCATTATGCTACCTCCTCAGCCACTTCATCGGCCAATTTTACGGTGACAAATTTGTAAATACCGTCGGTAATACGGATATTACGCTCAAGTTCAGCAATAGCAGCGGCAGGGGCGGCGAATTCTAAACGCACATAGTGACCGCGCATATGCTTTTGTACTGGGTAAGCAAGGTCGCGCATACCCCAAGCATCAACCAAGAGCATCTTGCCTTGTTCGCGCTCTAAAATAGCGGTCAAGCCAGAGATGATGGTTTCACGATTTTCTGCTGCAAGCTCAGGTGAGAGCAAGAGCAAGGTTTCGTATTTTCTCATTTTCATACTCCTTTCGGACAATTTGGCCCGCCTATTGGCGAGCAAGGGAAGCAGTGACTTACGCTAGATATATATGTGTTGTCAAGAAAAAAAAGGAAGCGTGCTCAGCACGCTTCCTTCACAGTGTCTATTATATTATAAAAAAATTATAATACGCCTTGTTCAATCATAGCTTCAGCAACTTTACGGAAGCCGGCAATATTACCGCCAAGCACGTAGTCGCCTTTCTTGTCAAACTCAACAGCAGCTTCGCTGGCAGAGGTGAAGATGTTCTTCATAATGCCTTTTAATTTACCGTCCACTTCTTCAAAGGTCCATGGTTGCATGCTGGCATTTTGTGCCATTTCCAATTGGCTAGTGGCAACACCACCGGCATTGGCGCATTTGCCTGGGCCATAAGCGATTTTAGCATTCAGGAAAACTTCTGTAGCTTCTGGGGTGGAGGGCATGTTTGCGCCTTCGCTCACACAGAAACAACCATTTTTCACAAGGGCTTTAGCGTCTTCAGCGCTCACTTCATTTTGCGTAGCAGAAGGGAAAGCCAAATCGCAAGGCACATGCCATACAGCGTGTTGGTCTTTGCCATAGTCTTTCACAGGAATATACTGAGCATCTTTGCAAAGCTCGGCATAGCGAGTTAAAGAAGCTCTTTCCACTTCTTTTACTTGCTTAAGCACTTCAAGGTTGATGCCATCTTTTTGATAAATGCTGCCACGGGAGTCAGAAATGGTCACAGCTTTGGCGCCCAAGTGGTTTAATTTATCAATAGTGTAAATGGCTACGTTACCAGAGCCGGATACAGCGGCGGTGCAACCTTTGATGTCGCGACCAATGGCATTGAGCATATTTTCTGCAAAATACACACAACCATACCCTGTAGCTTCAGTACGAGCAAGGGAACCGCCCCAACGCAAGCCTTTTCCGGTAAGTACGCCTTCAAACTTAGATGTAAGACGCTTGTATTGGCCAAACATATAACCAACTTCACGTGCACCTACACCAATGTCACCGGCAGGAATATCTTGAGTATCGCCAATAATTTTAGAAAGTTCTGTCATAAAGGCTTGGCAAAAACGCATAACTTCGGCATCGCTCTTACCCTTAGGGTCAAAGTCACTACCGCCTTTGCCGCCGCCAAGCATAAGGCCAGTGAGGCTATTTTTGAAAATTTGCTCAAAACCAAGAAATTTCAAAATACTTACGTTCACACTGGGGTGGAAGCGTAGGCCACCTTTATAGGGGCCAAGAGCAGAGTTAAATTGTACACGATAACCACGGTTTACTTGTACACGGCCTTTATCGTCGGCCCATGCTACGCGGAAAGTCAATACACGCTCTGGCTCGGCAATACGCTCCAAGATATTGTGTTGTTGATATTTACTTTCGCGAGCAAAAAGTGGATCAAGGCTGTCAAAAACTTCGGAAACAGCTTGTAAAAACTCAGGCTGGTAACGACACACCTTCTTCAACTTTTTGTATACTTTTTGTGGATAGCTTACAGGCACGCTAAACTCCTTTATTACCCAGGTTCTCGGGGTATATGGTTAAAAAAATATAAATCTCCCAAAGGGGTTTATATACAGTATGTAAAAAAAAGAGCCTTTGGCACAAAAGGCACACTTACTATACTTGAAAAAAAAACCTAAGAAAAGACTTTTTTTGGGTGAATTGAAAATTAAAGGGCTCAAATAAAAAAGGTAAACTTTTTCGACTTGTTCACATATGTATTTTTTGATAGCATGGTACAGCGTTTTCTTTTTCACAAAAAATAATAGGTTCACAGTGAATGTGAACTATGTAACATGTTAAAATAGTATGGACATACATGAAAAATACTCTTCTTAAAAGTATTGGTAATACACCTGTTGTGCTTTTGCAACATATAAATACTACAGCGTGCGAGATTTATGTAAAACTAGAATGCCACAATCCTGGTGGTTCCATTAAAGATCGTATTGCCAAGCATATGATAGAAAAAGCGCTGAGCGAAGGCACGCTGCAGCGAGATGGTATTATTGTGGAGCCTACCAGCGGTAACACAGGTATTGCTTTGGCTATGATTGCGGCTAACATGGGTATACGTTGCGTTATTGTTATGCCGGAAAGTATGAGTATGGAAAGACGCAAGCTCATGCAAGGCTATGGAGCAGAACTTATTCTTACTCCGGCACATGAGGGCATGAGCGGTGCTGTACTTATGGCGGAGGAAATTCTTGCGCAAACAAAAAATGCTTTTATGCCAAGTCAATTTACCAATCCACATGCAGTGCATGCGCATTATGAAAATACAGGGCCGGAAATTCTTGCAGAACTAGGACAGCATATTGATGCTTTGGTGGCAGGTGTGGGGACTGGCTCTACGCTTATGGGGTGCGGCATGTATTTACGCGAAAAAATACCTGCGCTACGCCTCGTGGCTGTGGAACCGGAAGAATCTCCTTTGCTTTCACAAGGAAATAGCGGCCCCCACGGTATTCAAGGTATAGGTGCCAATTTTATTCCTAGTATTTTACGCCCTGAGCTCATCAGTGAGATTTTAACGGTACATACAGAAAATGCTGTGGAAACTGCGCGACTTTTGCAAAAGAAAGAAGGCATAAGCTGCGGCATCTCTTCGGGGGCCAATGTGAGTGCTGCGTTAAAACTAGCCGCACAGCCTTGCATGAAAGGCAAGCGCATTGTTACCTTTGTGTGTGACTCAGCAGAGCGCTATATGTCTACGGCGCTTTTCGCTTAGCTAGATAGTGTCGTCAAATGCGCCTTTTCGATTATCTCTGCGTCAGATTTTGCTTGTTTTCTCGGTCAAATACCAGAAGAGTATACTCCCTCAAAACAAGCTCATCTTCCTTGATATAACACGAAAATTCACTATTTGACAACACTATCTAGGAAACTGTTCTGTGCGGAGCATCTCTTGGCAGAATCAAAAAAGAATTTTTTACTAGGTTGATAAACTATGTATATTCTAATAATTATGCTTGTTGGCGGTGTGTTAGGTGGTGTTATTTCGCAAAACAAAGGAAGAAATGTCTTTTTTTGGACAATTTTTTGTGGACTTATTCCTTTAACTTTGCTTATTCTGTTGGCGTTACCAAAATTAGCACAGGTGGGTTTATCTCGCCCGTGCCCCTTTTGTTTGCGTATTATTCCATGGCATGCAAGTATCTGTTCGTATTGTCAAGCTAAAGTTCCTACTCCCCATACTCACCCTTGTCCTTTTTGTGGTGGTGCCTTGTGGGTTGGTGAAAGTCATTGCTCGACCTGCGGCAAAGCTGCAGATACAAAACCTGTAACTTATAAAAAGGCTCAAGATAAAGGATAAAATCATGAAAAGTCTTTCTTGGCGTATATGTTCTACTGTTTTTCTTTGTGTTATGTTACTAACATCATTGTCTTCTTTAACCATGGCTAAAACTCCCACAGGTGTTTTGCAAGAAGCTGTGGAGCGTGGCACATTACGCGTGGGGATTTCTTCCTTTGTGCCTTGGGCTATGCAAGATAAAAAAGGAGAATATATAGGTTTTGAAATCGATGTAGCAAAGCGTATCGCCAAAGACTTTGATTTAGAATTGGAAATTTTGCCCACACGCTGGTCTGGCATTATTCCGGCATTACTTACGGGCAAATTTGACATGATTATATGTGGCATGTCGCCCACCCCCGGCCGTGCTTTACGTGTTAATTTCACCATGCCTTATGACCATGTGACCATTGAGGCTGTGGGGCTTAAGAAAAAATTAGGCGATAAAACTGCCATTGCAGATTTCAATAATGCTGATACCATTGTGGCTGTGCGTACAGGCACCACGGCTGCCACTGCCGCTAAATTGACTTTGCCAAAAGCCACCATTCGCTATTTTGATGAAGAAGCTCCTGCTGTACAAGAAATGCTTTCAGGGCGTGCCCATATAGTTTTTGGTTCTGGTCCTTTAGGCACCATTGAAGTGGCGAAAGATCCTGAAAATATTCGCCATGCTTTTGACGAAAAAAATCTGTACCCACAGCCTATCAGTATAGCTGTGCGCAAAGGAGATGCAGATACCATAAATGCTCTTAATGCTTGGATTCTTATGACAGAAGCCGAAGGTTGGCTTAAAGAGCGCCGCCATTACTGGTTTGAAACACGTCAATGGGAATCTTTATTAAAATAGTCGACACTGAAAAAGTATTTAAGCGTCGACTAAAATAAAGTCTTTTGCCATAATTTAGACATAAAAAAGGGAAGAGATTGAAAATCTCTTCCCTTTTTTATACTATTATCAAGCCTTATTCAGGAAAGGCTAGCGGTAATACTTCATCAATATGTGTGACTGGGTGTACAGTAATTTTACTGAGTAAATCTTTAGGTACATCTTCTAAGTCTTTCATGTTTTGTTTTGGAATAATAACATGTTGCAAATCTCTGGCCACGGCACCCAGAATTTTTTCTTTAATGCCGCCTACAGGAAGCACTCTTCCGCGCAAAGTAATTTCACCGGTCATACACAAGCTTGTATTAACAGGTTTTGCAGTCAAGGCCGAAATTAAAGCTGTACATAGTGTAATGCCTGCCGAGGGACCATCTTTAGGGGTGGCACCTGCGGGAACGTGCACATGTATATCTTGACGGCGCGAGAAGTCTTGATCAATGCCAAGCACTTCGGCTTTATTGCGTATGTAAGATAACGCTGCTTGCGCACTTTCTTTCATAACATCGCCCAATTGACCAGTAAGAAGTAATGCCCCTTTGCCTTTCATAAGGCTTACCTCTACATGTAGCACTTCACCACCAAAAGGCGTCCATGCTAAACCTAGGGCAGAACCTGCGGGAAGTTGCTTTTCTTTATCATCTTCTACAAAGCGTGGAATGCCTAAGAGCTTTGGTATTTGCACGGCATTAACCTTAAAGCTTCCTTCTTTTCCTTCGGCTCTTTTGCGAGCGAGCTTACGACATACGGCGCCTAATTCTCTTTCAAGATTACGCAAACCAGCCTCACGAGTGTATTCTTTGATAACTCTTTCAATGGCAGCATCGGCGACGCTTACTTCTTTGGGCTTGAGGCCATGATCTTTAATCATTTTTGGCAATAAGTGAATATTGGCAATGGCTAGTTTTTCATGCACGGTATAGCCAGGTAGTGTAATGATTTCCATTCTGTCTCTAAGAGCAGGGGGAATGGTATCCAGCGTGTTGGCTGTACATAAAAACATGATTTTTGACAAGTCAAAGGGAACATTAAGATAATGATCACTGAAGCTGTAGTTTTGTTCAGGATCGAGCACCTCAAGTAAAGCAGAGGAAGGGTCACCTCTAAAATCTGTTCCCAATTTATCTAGCTCATCCAGCACGATAACGGGATTCTTTGTACCCGCTTGTTTCAGCGCTTGAATAATACGACCAGGCATAGAACCAATATAGGTACGGCGGTGTCCGCGAATTTCTGCTTCGTCACGCATACCACCTAGGGAAATGCGCTGGAATTTACGCCCAAGGGCTCTGGCAATGGAGCGCCCAAGAGAGGTTTTACCAGTACCGGGAGGTCCCACAAAACATAAGATAGGCCCTTTAGATTGTGGGTTTAATTTACGCACACTCAAATATTCTAAAATACGCTCTTTTACCTTGCTTAAGGCATAGTGGTCTTCATTAAGCACTTTAAAAGCGTGTTTAATGTCTAAGGTGTCTCGGCTCGTCTTTCTCCAAGGTAATTCCACTAACCAATCTAAATAGGTACGCACTACATTGGCTTCAGAAGAATCTGAATGCATAGATGTGAGGCGCCGCAATTGTTTATCGGCTTCTTTGCGAACATCTTTGGGCATGCCGGACTTGGCAATTGCCTTGCCAAGATCATCAATTTCTTCTTCTTGATCTTCGCCGCCATCGCCTAATTCTTGACGAATAGCTTTTATTTGCTCGCGCAAGTAGTAATCTTTTTGCGCTTTGTCCATGCCTTCACGTGCTGAGGATTGAATGCGCGCTTGCATGGTAGCCACTTCTACTTCTTTATTGAGCTGCTCATTAACCAACTGTAGGCGAGCAATGGGGTTTTGCTCTTCTAAAATGGCTTGAGCATCTTCAAGCTTCATGCGTAAATTCGCTGCTATAAGATCGGCTAAATGGCCTGCATCATCTACACTTTGCAGCATGTTAATGACGTCTGAGCTTGAAATGCCGCGCAAGGTAAGAATTTTTTCACTTTGCTCGCGGGCAGAGCGCAACATGGCCTCCACTTCAGGTGAAAGCTCTGTAGCATTTTCTTCTAGCGGTTCTATTTCTGCCTCTAAGAAAGGTTCTGTTTGAGTAAAGGCCTTAACTTGTGCACGGCTAACCCCTTGGACAAGCACTTTAATGCGTCCATCGGGCATTTTTAACATTCGCATAACATTGACAATGGAGCCAGTGGTATACAAATCTTCAGGGTTGGGATCTTCGGTACTTTCTTCTTTTTGGGTACAAACAAAGAGGTAGCGGTCCCTATCAAGGGTAGCTTCCATAGCTTGTACGGACTTATCCCTACCAATAAAGAGGGGTAAAATCATGTAATTAAATACCACAACATCACGTACAGCCAGCACAGGCATAGAGGGCGGGAAAGGGGAACTTTCAGTAAAAGCGCTTTCGGTGCTGCTTTCATCATGCTCCTGCTCGTTCGCTTTAATAGCTTCCGCTATGTCCTTTTCCTGCTCTAACGACGCATCGTTATTGTATATATTTTGTTGTTCTTCTAGGTCTTTATTTTTTTCTGACATATATCACTCCTCGAACATCGCATAGGGGGCATTACCCCATAAAAATCTGACCAGATAAAATACTGCGGCATTCTTTTTCTGTAATAATAATATGCTCAATAAACATTATGTTCATAGGTGGACTTAATTGTCGTAATTGCTCGGTCAGCATAAGGTCTGCCCGTGAGGCTTTGGAGGAACCGCCGGGGTGATTATGCACTAAAATAAAACCGTGCGCTTTTCGTTCTAACACTTTGGCAAGGACGTCTCGTGGCGTTATGGGAACGGTATCTATGCTACCTTGCATAACTTTTTCCCACCCAAGGCAACGAAGCCCTGCATCGACTAAGGCTATCCAGCATTCTTCATGGCTTATGCCGTAAAGTCTTTTACGTGCCACAGCAACAATGCTTTCCGGTGAAGCCAGCACCTCTTTTTGCAATAAAGGGGCGGCGGCGGTGCGGGCAAGGCACTCTCTCACCACTTGCCATAGAATCCATGTTCCTTGTCCAAAGCCTGAAACTTGCTCCAATTCTTCCTTACGCGCTTGCAGTACTTGGCTAAGAGAACCAAATCTGGCAAGTAATTCTTTTGCAAGGGGCTTTGTGTCCTTACGTACCAAGGCATAACTTAAAAGAAGCTCTAACAATTCATAATCTTCCATATGCTGTGGGTCGTGCAGAAAGCGACTTTTAAGCCGTTTTCGATGCCCAGCATGAAGATTTATCGTTTTGGTCATGGTCATAATTAAGCAGTCTTACGCATTATGCAAGGGGTAAGGGATGAAAGTTATAAAAAAAAGTAACATTATGCGGGGGAACATGCGCGCTGTGGTGGAGTAAAGACTGCAATCAGTTGCGTAACAAGGCTTTCTAGGGTTTGTTCTACGTTTTTTTCACCACTTTTGATGGAAAGCTCTGCATTTACGATATACGTAAAGATTTTTGTTACGCCTGAAAAACCTAATCGACGTGCAAGGGCTTCCTTTTCCCGTGCTGATTGGGGGTGTAAGCGCACACCTTCTCCTGCAAGGATTTGCCATAAAACTTTAACATCTCGTGAAAGTAAGGCTAAAAACGGAAATAATACTGAATCAATATCGTGTTGGCTGCGGTAGATTTCTGCCCATGCGGCAGTGAGATTACCAGCGTAAATATGATGCATGAAGGAGAAAATATTCGACTCAGGTACATATGAACCAGAACCTACCATGTCCATGTGTACATGGCCATCCTTGGCAGCAAGACGGAGTTTTTCCATCTCATTGTCAATGGCGGTAGCATCTGCAGGCACCGAAGCGCAAAGAGCGTCAAGAGCATCGGCTTCAAAGGTGAGCTGTATTTTTGGTGCCTTGCTTATAATATAACTCCTAATGCCTTTAATATCAAGCCCTGAATGTCGCCAAATCCACGCTTTTTTTTCAGCAAACAATAATGGCTTTAGTTTACTAAGGTAAGCGGCGAGTTTTGGCTTGCCTTTTTCAAAGGGAACTTCAAAGCATATAATGAGCCAAGTTAGTGGGTTAGGTTGTGCCATCGAGGCTGAAATTTCTTTCCACTGTGCGGCATTGATGTTTTGCGCATTGCGCAAGAGAAGTATTTTTGGCGTAGAAAAAAGCCCTTGTAAGGTAAGATTTTCCCAAAAAGAATTAGGTAATTCTTCATCGCCCCAATACGTATGCTGTTGCCACTCGGCAGATGTAGGGGGGCTGCTCATACCCATAAGGCCACCCATTGCGCCAGTAGCAGCTTCGCTACTTTGTGCAGGGTGCTTGCTGACAAGCTCTTCTATATGTCTTTTTATGAGACCTGCGTCGGGGCATATACAAAAATAAAATCCCGGTCTAGACATGATTTTACCTCTGATAGATTTTTGAAAAAAGAGAAGGTGTTTTTATGCAGTGCGAGGAAACTTTTTCTTTGCTTAAAGTTTCCTCGCAAAATTATTTTATAATGAAGGGTTAGCTGGCTACAATATTGACCAGTTTTTGTGGAACCACAATAACTTTTCGCACGGTTAATCCTGTAAGGTGTTTTTGCACGGTGGTATCATCTAAAGCCAGTTTTTCCACTTCTTCCTTACTTGTTTGCGCTGGTACTTCTAATTTTCCGCGCAATTTTCCATTAATTTGCACTACTATGGTTAATACATCTTGTGCCGTAGCTTCTTCTTGCCATGTGGGCCAAGGCATGTCGGATACTGTGTTTTTATGTCCAAGGTCTTGCCAAAGCTCTTCACACATATGTGGCGTAAAGGGGCAAAGCAAGGTGAGTACCGTTCCCATGGCTGAGGAAAATACTTTTTGCGAGGCATGGTCTTGTGTATCCTTACACAGAATATCCTTGGCTAAATACATGGCATTGACCAATTCCATAACAGCGGCAATAGCTGTGTTGAATTGATATTTATTTTCAATGTCGCTTTGCACTTTTTTTACTGTAAGGTGCTCTTTGCGTCGTAAATCCTTGGCACAAGAGCTGTCTTTTGCTGTGCTAGCATCATCTGCTGTGCTAGAGCAAGAAGCCATGGCCGTTAGTGAAGTGCGCGATTCCATAAAGAGGCGCCATACACGGTTTAAGAAGCGCGAAGAGCCCTCAATGCCTGTTTCTGACCAGTCAAAATCGCGCTCAGGTGGAGCGGCAAAAAGGCAGAATAAGCGCACTGTATCGGCACCAAATTGCTCTATCATTTGTGTGGGATCTACCACATTTCCCTTGGATTTAGACATCTTTGTACCTTCTTTAAGCACCATGCCTTGTGTGAGCAGATTACTAAAAGGTTCGTCTAAGTCTTCGGGGTAAAAACCTAAATCGCGCAAAGCCTTGGTGTAAAAGCGCGCATAAAGCAAATGCAAAATAGCATGCTCTACACCACCAATATACTGGTCTACAGGCATCCAATATTTGATAATATCTTTATCAAAGGGTGCTTGATCATTGCGTGCATCTGCATAGCGCGAGAAATACCACGAAGATTCCACAAAGGTATCCATGGTATCCGTTTCTCTCTTGGCTTTGCCGCCGCATTGCGGACATGTGCATTCATAGAAAGAAGGAGTATCCGGCAAAGGAGAGCGACCATCTTCTTTGGTTTTAACATCTAGCGGCAATACGATGGGAAGATTTTCTTCTTTTTCTGGAACTTCTCCGCAATCTGGGCAAAATACCATGGGGATGGGTGCGCCCCAATAACGCTGACGAGAGATATTCCAATCGCGCAAGCGATATTGCACGGTGGATTTTCCAAGACCTTCTTTTTCTAAGGCTTTGGCAATGGCTTTTTTTCCTTCTTCGAAGAAAAGCCCGTCGAAGACACCAGAATTGAACATATGGCCGGCACCGGTCCATGCTTCACTCATGGTTTGCACATCTAGTGTTTCGCTATTTTCCGGTTGAATAACAGGGATGAATGATAAAGCGTATTTTTGTGCAAATTCAAAATCGCGTTGGTCATGGGCAGGAACCCCCATAACAGCCCCCGTGCCATAATCAGCTAAAACAAAATTGCCCAACCAAATGGGAATTTCTTTGCCAGTGAAGGGGTGTACGCAATGTGCGCCGGTGGCAATACCTTCTTTTACTAAGGTTTCTGATTGCCTATCAATGCGGTCCATATTGCGAATACGCTCAATAAAGGCGCGTACCTTGGCTTCTTCTTTACTACCGGTGATGAGCGTATCCACCAAGGGGTGCTCCGGTGCAAGAGTCATGAAACTTACCCCAAAAACCGTATCAGGTCTGGTAGTAAAGACATCAATGCCTTTATACTCTTTTCCGTCCACAGTAATGGGAGTGGCAAGAGGAAAGGTTATTTCTGCCCCATGAGATTTGCCAATCCAATTGTGTTGCATGGCAATAACTCTTTCAGGCCAGCCTTTGTGCAATTTATCCAAATCTGCCAACAATTCTTCTGCATAGGCGGTGATGCGCACAAACCACTGAGCCAATTCTTTTTGTTCTACGGCAGAATCGCAACGCCAACAGAGACCTTCAATGACCTGTTCATTGGCCAATACGGTGTGACAATCTGGGCACCAGTTTTGTGGGGCTTTTTTACGATAAATCAAGCCTTTTTCTAGCATTTTTAAAAAGAAAAGCTGCTCCCAGCGATAGTACTCGGGAACGCAAGTGGCTACTTCTCTATTCCAATCGTAGGAATAGCCTAAGCGGCGTAATTGCGCCCGCATATTATCAATATTAGAAAAAGTCCACGCCGCAGGGTGCGTATTATTTTTAATGGCTGCGTTTTCTGCGGGCAGTCCCAAGGCATCCCATCCCATGGGGTGCAAGACGTTAAAGCCTTGCATACGTTTAAAGCGGGCTACCACATCGCCTATGGAATAATTTCGTACATGGCCCATATGAATGTTTCCCGAAGGGTAGGGCAACATTTCCAGCAAATAATATTTCGGTTTATCGCTGTTGTGTGTACAGGCAAAGCTTTGTTCTTTGTCCCAATGGGCTTGCCATTTGATTTCTATATTTCCGGGAAGATATGGGGTCATGATACGTTTCTCTCTTCTCTCTTTCTTAATACTGCGTAGACGCTACTGTTATGATTGCCGTTGTATATCGCCACTATCTAGGGCTTTTGCTGCGGTATCTAAAATGCCGTTGACAAAAGAACGGGCACTTTCTTCGCCAAATTGACGCGAAAGCTCCAAAGCTTCATTAATGGCTACCTTTGATGGAATGTCTTGACGAAAGAGCATTTCAAATAAACTTATACGTAATATGGTGAGCTCTATGCGCCCCATACGGTTGACACGCCAATTGTGCGAAAAACGTGCAATAAGTTCGTCTAATTCTTTTTCATGCTTCCAAATGCCGGAGACGAGTTCCCAAGCAAAGCCTTGTATTTCATCGTGCTCGTCTTCTTTTCCGCTAAAGTCTGGCGAATTGCGAAAAGCCGCACGCAAGCCTTCTATGGTTTTAATTGACGAAAAGGAAATGCCATAAAGAACCTGAAAAGCAAAAGAGCGTTCATTACGCCGCGAATTTTTTTTTGACATTTAAATGTGCTCCAGCACTCGCACTGTTTCTAAAACAGCGGCGGCGGCTTCTACACCTTTATTGCCAGCCTTGGTTCCTGCGCGTTCGATGGCTTGTTCTAAGTTGTCAGTGGTGAGGAGACCAAAACCTACAGGTACACCGTATTCTAAAGAGACTTGCGCAAGACCCTTGGTGGCTTCATTGGCTACAAAGTCAAAATGGGGTGTGCCCCCGCGAATAACAGCACCTAGGGCTAAAATGCCATCGCATTCTTTTTTAGCCGCAATTTTTTTGCAAACCACAGGCATTTCAAATGCACCTGGAATGCGCACTACGGTAATATCTTTTTCTGCACAGCCGTGACGTACAAGATAATCCACAGCACCGCCCACCAAGCGATCCACAATAAAATCGTTAAAACGTGTGGCAATGATGGTGAATTTTAATCCTTTGGCATCAAGCATGCCTTCGATGGTACGTATTTTACTCATATATTTCTCCCTTTATCTGGAAAACTTTTGTAAAAGCCAGCAATGTCACGGCAGTTATGCGCATGACATTGCCTAGCTGTTATACATATAAAAATTGTATATTAGGATCTTTTTTTATTAATATTCTGTAACAAATGCCCTAATTTTTCTTTTTTGGTCTGCAAATAATCGCAATTGTCAGAGCAAGCGGCCATCTCAATGGGCACTCTTTCCACCACTTCAATACCATAGCCCTCTAAACCAATAATTTTTTTTGGGTTGTTGGTCATCATACGCATTTTGTGAATGCCTAAATCTACCAATATTTGAGCGCCTGTACCATAGTCACGTAGGTCAGGGGCAAAACCCAATTTTTCATTGGCTTGAACGGTATCAAGCCCTTTATCTTGTAGGGCATAGGCACGAATTTTGTTGGCAAGGCCAATGCCGCGTCCTTCTTGACGCATATAAAGCAATGCGCCGCGTCCTTCTTTTTCAATTTGGCTTAGAGCTGCGCCCAATTGTCCGCGGCAATCGCAACGAATGGAGCCCAAAGCGTCGCCGGTAAGGCATTCGCTATGCACACGTACAAGCACAGGCTCAGGACCTGATAAATCACCTTTAATGATGGCAAGGTGTGTGCTATTGTCTAAATCATTTTCGTAAGCAATGGTGGTAAAATCGCCGAAAATAGAAGGCAAATGGGCTTCATCAATACGACGCACAGATACTTGCCCTTTTTGCATGCGGTATCGAATAAGGTCTTTAACGGCGGCAATTTTTAAATCATGCTCAGCTGCAAACACTTCTAATTCTGGCAAGCGCATCATTTCACCGTTATCATTCATGATTTCACAAATGACGGCGGCATCTTTGCAACCAGCCAGCACGGCAAGATCTACACTGCCTTCTGTTTGCCCAGCACGCACAAGCACACCGCCGGAACGCGCACGTAAAGGAAAAATATGCCCTGGAGTTACAATATCTTCTGGGCGTACATTGTCAGCCACGGCAGCCTGAATGGTGGTGGCTCTGTCTTTAGCAGAGATACCAGTAGTCACACCATGTCTTGCTTCAATAGAAACAGTGAAATTCGTACCAAATTTAGAGCCGTTACGCTGTGTCATAAGGCCAAGATCTAAGGCATCGCAGCGTTCGGCGCTCAGCGGTAAACAAATGAGACCGCGGCCGTATTTTGCCATAAAATTGATGATTTCAGGTGTCACATGCTCGGCGGCAATGGTAAGGTCGCCTTCATTTTCGCGGTCTTCATCATCCACAAGGATAATCATTTTTCCTTGGCGTATTTCTTCAATGGCTTCATTTATGGTGCAAAGAGGCATAGTATTTCCTTAAAATTGCCGTGTTTATATAAAACCGTGCTTGTGTAATAAGTTTTCGGTGATGGCACTTTCTTGCTCTAAAGCTTTTCCTTGGAATGGCTTTAGCATGTGGCGTACATATTTTCCAATAATATCTGTTTCAAGGTTTACGTGCGTCCCTGCTTTCCAGCTACCCACTGTGGTGACAGCCCAAGTTTCGGGGATAACATTTACCTGCAAAAAGCCTGTATCTTGCGCAGTTGCTATGCCACAGGCATTGACGGTTAGGCTTATGCCATCAAGGGTGATAGAACCCTTGGTGATAATTTCTGCACTGTATTTTGCTGGAAAGTGTAGGGTGATACAGCGCGACTGGCCTGCCATTTCTATGTTGGCAACTGAAGCTACACAGTCTACGTGACCGCTGACCATATGTCCGCCAAATCTATCCCCCACGGCTAGCGCTCTTTCAAGATTAACCTGTGAATCTTGACGCAAAGCGCCTAAATTGGTGTGTGCTAAGGATTCAGCAGATACATAGGCAGAAAAATTGTGAGTATGCCCTTTTTCTACGGTGAGGCAAACACCGTTAACGGCTATGGATTCACCAAGTTGTAAATTCTCTAAGGAGAATTGCGTTTCAATGTTTAAGCGCATGTCTTGCCCATGACTTTGTAGACTGCGCACTTGGCCTTGGCCTTGAATAAGTCCTGTAAACATTATTTGCGCCTTAAAAGAATGTGTAAATCTTGTCCGTACATGGCACTGCCTGTAATGCGCAAAGCAAGAGCCTCGTCCATGGTAAGGGGGCTTTTGCCATCAAAAAGCGGTGTGGCCTCATTGTCGCCCAAGATAGTAGGAGCCAAGTGTAAATGAAACTCATCCACTAGGTCATGTTCTAGAAAACTGAGTGCCAATTTACCCCCGCCTTCGCAAAGAATGTAAGGGCAGTGTAATTCTTGATAAAGACGATTTACCAGCGAATCTAATTGCGGTAAACGCACTTTGGGGCTTTGTGGTTGCTCAGACCATACCCGAGCCCCCATTTCCATAAGGGCTTTAGCGGTGGGAGAGGCTGCACCTGCCGGTGATGTAAAGAACAAAGCATCTTGGGGGCGATGTTGTAAAATGTTATTTTCTAAATTCACCGAAGGTAAACGAGACGTTACAATGCAAGCCAGCGGTTGTGGCCCTTCTTCACCTTCTGGGTAGCGCACTGTAAGACGCGGATTATCATCGCGAAACGTTCCGCCACCAATAACAACGGCACCGCCGGCACGGGCAAATTTTTTGCGTAAAATTTGTACTTGATCGCGAGAGGCTTCGCCGCTGATCCATTGTGAATGTCCTGTGCGTGTAGCAATGCGACCATCAAGGGTGGAAGCTAACTTTAAAAGCACATAAGGGCGCCCTTCTTGCCAGCACAGAAAATCTGCTATCACATCACGACAGAGAGTCTCTTCTACACCTTCTTCCACAGTGATGCCTTGCTCTTTTAAATATTCCACGCCACCACTGGCCACAGGGTTAGGATCACGCAAACCAATGACTACGTGCTTTATGCCCGCTTGAATTATGGCATGCGTGCAAGGCGGTGTTTTGCCATGATGATTGCAGGGCTCCAGCGTGACGACCAAAGTGCATTTTTTGGGGTCAATATTTTTAGCTAAAGCATCTTGTAAGCATTCCACTTCAGCGTGGGGGCCACCGTAGTTTTTGTGCCATCCTTCTGCCACAATAATGCCGTCTTGTACCAATACAGCGCCCACAGTGGGGTTAGGGTATACTGAAAAGCGGCTTTGTTCGGCAAGATGCGCGGCATGGCGCATGGCACTGGCATAAGCAGACTGTATCATACAAGCACTCCTGTGGGGCGCTCCATTTGTGTATAGGGGATGTGCGCAGCAGTAAGCATATCTGTCGATAAGGTATCTGGATAAAACTCTACATAAAAAAGTTGTTTGATGCCACAGTTAATAAGCATTTTTGCACAGATACCACAAGGAAAAGTGGTGCAATAGATATCTGCACCGTGCAGTTTTGCACCGTGTACCGCTGATTGAATAATGAGATTTTGCTCTGCGTGAATGGCACGGCAAATTTCGTGGCGTTCACCTGAAGGGATTTGTAACTGTTGCCGCAAGCAACCCACATCAAGACAATGCTCTAAACCAGCAGGGGCACCATTATAGCCTGTAGCTAAGATATGATTATTCTTAACGGCAATGGCTCCCACTTTACGGCGAGAGCACGTGCTACGTTCTGCCACCATATAGGTGATACGCATAAAATATTCAGGCCAAGGCAGTCTTTCCATATAATCCTCAAATTGTGCAATGAATAACTATACACGCTCTTGCAATCTTTGCCAAGTGTGAAATTATGGCATCGGCGCGATTAGTTCACTTCTTGAGGGCGCAAGCAAAAGTTTCCCCAGAAAAAGTAATTATTACGTGTTTATTAAAATGTAAATATGATTATAAAAAAACGAGCCTGTTATTGCAGACTCGTTTTTTATTGTTTTTTATAGGGCGCGGCGCCGTTGCCACGCATGCTGCAAAGCAAGAAGTGCTAAAACACCGCCAGCTATAACATGAACCCGAGAACTTATTGCCAGACTTGCTACGGTAGTGATCATAGATATGGCTAAGCCGCGTTTAAGAAGCATTCTTCTTTCTGCTTTACCTAGGCTAGGCAAGGTAAAATGTATACACGATCCTTTTTCTACCTGCTCTTGTGCTACTGCATGTTCAGGGGCGTTCTCTTTAAGCCATTCTCCACCTTGTGCTAATAATCCCGTAAGCTCTTCTTCATGTAATTGCTCGGGGTCGTAGATAATAAGCAAGGAGCCTGTGAGAGCCTTGTGCTCTACTTTTTCAATGCCGGGGATGGTTCGTATAAATGCGCTTACTTCACTGCCAAGTTCGGTATTTTCTAAAATGGGGTGACGCAAGCGTACTCGTCCGTCAATAAAGGATACAATATATTCTTCCATATGTTCCTCCCGTAAGGGTAAATGTTAGCAGGTTGTTGAAAAAGTGCAATCTGCGTTATAGAGGGGCTTCTTGCTCTTTTTTAACTATCTGAAAAGGTTGGCAAAGTGCTGCCTGTTTTTACACAAATAACGCTCTTTAACAATCTTTTGCCGGAACAGCCGGTAAATGGGGCCGTGTGGAGTTTGCTGTTACACCCACCGTGGTAACATTGTGCAAAATGGCAGAAAAGGTGGGAGTGATAATATTAAAGAGGCTTAAGCCTAAGAATAAAGAGTTTAAGCTCATGTTCGTTACAAAGTTGCCTTTAATACGGTGCATGGCACCTTGGCCTAATTTACGTGCCACGAGTAAAGTGTGCAGGTCGCTTTCTAGCAGCACCACATCTGCCACTTCTTTAGCTAGGTCTGTACCATCGCGCAAGCTTACACCCACATCGGCTGTAGATAATGCCGGTGCGTCGTTGACGCCATCACCCACCATAATCACCTTGGCTCCCTCATCTTTGAGCGACTGTATGATGCTGGCCTTATCTACAGGTAAGATGCCGGCATGGAATTCTGTAATGCCCAAATGTTCAGCCATATTTTTAGCAGCGTGCTTGTCGTCGCCAGTAAGCATAACTACACGTTTAATACCGCTTTCTTTAAGTTTGCTGATGACATCAAGAGCTTCAGGGCGCACGGTATCACGAATGGCTATGATGCCGGCTATGTTACCGCCTTTAGCGAGGTAGAGCAAAGAATACCCTTGAGAGATAAGTCTATTGGCGTCGTCGTCTAAGGGGCTTACGTCAATATTTTCATCCTCACAAATATAGTGACGGCTTCCTAATAAAACTCTCTCTTCAAAAAGCAAGCTCGCTATGCCGTGAGCCACAACATATTCCACTTGCCCGTGCTCTTCTTGATGGTCAAGGTTTTGCAGCTCGGCTTCGCGCACCACGGCTCGCGCCACGGGATGGGGGAAATGCTCTTCCATGCAAGCGGCAAGGCGTAAAACCTCTTGTGGGCTATTGTCTCCACAAGCTACAACTTCTGCCACTTCGGGGCGTGCTTCGGTAAGAGTGCCTGTTTTATCAAAAACTACTGTATCGGCCTCGGCTAAAGCCTCTAAAAAGACGCCGCCTTTGATGAGTACGCCACGACTGGCACCTTCGCGCATGGCAGCCAAGATGGCTAGCGGAGTAGCAAGGCGCAAGGCGCAAGAGTAATCAACAAGCAGTACCGATGAGGCACGCATGGGGTCGCGAGTAATGAGGTATACAAGACCGGAAAGTAAGAAGGTAAAGGGGACAGCGGCATCGGCCATACGCATGGCTTTTCCTTCTATATTGGCCTTGAGCTCTTGTGAATCTTCAATGAAATCAATAATTTTCTGCAAGCGCGTTTCAGATGCAAGACTTGTGGGCTTCACAATAATATTGCCTTCTTCCACTACTGTTCCCGCAAAGACGGAATTGCCGGGCACACGCACCACACCTTGTGGTTCGCCAGTCATGGAAGATTGGTTTACCACTGCCTCACCGTCTAACACAAGGCCATCAACCATGATGACGGAACCTGTACGCACGATAACTTCATGCTCTAAGGTCAAATCTTTAAAGGGGATACGTACTTCAGTACCTTCATGGCGAATCCATACCGTATCTACATCTAGCGAAAGGCTTTGGGCAAGACTGGCGCGCGAATTATGTCTGGTCCATTCCTCTAAAGCCTCACCAAGGCCGAGCAAGAAGGTCAACATGCTAGCAGTGGGGAAATCTCGGCGGAAGAGCGAAATACCAATGGATGTGGCGTCTAAAAGTTCCACATTAATTTTACCGCAAAAGAGCGATTTTATCCCCTGTAAAAGATAGGGAATGGCAGACTTTATAGTTAGTATCATGCGCAACCATGGTGGTAATACAGCACGCATGATGAAATATGTGGCTATGGGAGCCACGAGTGGAAATTTTTGCATTTTGCTGGGCAGGGCCACGGCATGCTGTACTAAGCTTAGGGCTGTTCCTCTATTGGCGGCGGGTGGAGTGGTGTCTTCAACCCCCAATATAGCTAAGGCTTGTTCGCGAGCCTGCTGATTTTTATACCAAAAAAGCACAGAGCCCGTACGCACGTTAATGGTGCATTCTGCTATGTCCATGAGCTGAGAAAGGGCTTCTTCGAGCTTTTTTGCTTTGCGCAAAGTTAAGGGGGAGAGAGAGCGTGCGCGCAGTCTTCCTACGCTTCCTTGAATTTCATGAATGATAACACAATGCATTTTTATCTCTTTTTTTTGTTACATGTTGCTTGCAATAGCTACAGTTTTGATAAAGCCCGCCAAGCGATGTTGGCAGGCTTTACTTATTAGCCTGTGAGCTGATGCCCAAAATTTATGCAGACTTTTCTTGATCTTCTTTGCGTTTTTCAGAGGCGTCTTGTGCTTCTGCAACAAAATCTTCCACTGTTTCCTTTAAGGTTTCTACTTTACTCATAACGCAATCTTTTACGTCCATGCCGCGGCTAAGTAAGTTAGCGGCTGCGGGGCGTAAGCCATTGCTTGCCATTGTTTCTTTTGCAAGAGCGCCAAGTATTGCACCGCCAAGAAATACTAAACCAAATTTAAGCAAACCGTTCATGCTTTTCTCCTTTGTGTATGCACGAAATACATCGTGCGTTGGTGTTTACATAGTTTATATAACCTTTGAGAAATGTTTTGCAAGGTTTTTTTAATTAATAAAAGTAGATATTGAATCTAGCTTTCAAAGTATCCTGCTTTTTGACAAAGGTCTTTCTAGAAGGTATTTTGAATTTCGTTATTAATACGCAAAAAAATATAAAATATACGTATTCTCTTTATCTAGCCAGCTTATATTATTAATAAAAATGGGCAGCATATTGTTCTTATTTTTGCTAATTCTGACTTTGATTAGCATTATTAATGCTTTTGTGTGTAGCAAATTGCTTAATATCTGTCAAAAAAAAATGAGCACAGGCAAAAAAATGCTCTGTGCTCAGAATATGCTGAAGCTTGTAAGCTGATTGTTAGATGTCTTTGCCTACAAATCGAATAAGACGTACCAACTGATTGGTAAAGCCCGCTTCGTTATCGTACCAAACAATGGCTTTTACAAGATGCTTTTCGCTGACCATGGTACACAAAGAGTCTACAACGCCACCATAAATGCTGCCCGCATAGTCTACGGAAACAAGTGGCTCTTCACTGTAGCCAAGGTGGTTTTTCATATATGTTTCACTGGCCTGTTTAAAGACAGCATTCACTTCTTCTACTGTGCAAGCTTTTTTCACTTCGCAGGTTACGTCAACCAAGGAGACGTTGGGAGTGGGCACCCGAACAGCCATGCCACCAAGCTTGCCTGTGAGTTCAGGCAAGACTAAGGATAAAGCTTTAGCGGCACCGGTGCTGGTGGGCACCATGGAAACGGCAGCCGCACGACCGCGGCGTATGTCTTTATGGGTACCGTCCACAAGGCGTTGACTCATGGTATAAGAGTGAATGGTATTTACTAGGCCATGGAGAATTTCAAAGTTCTCATGCAAAACCTTGGTCGCAGGTGCCAAGCAGTTTGTGGTACACGAAGCAGCAGAAATGATTTTATATTCCGGCTTGTACATGGCTTCGTTAACACCCATAACAAGGGTAACATCGGGGTCTTTGGAGGGAGCAGAAAGCACCACTTTTTTGGCGCCACATGTCAGGTGTTCGCTAAGTTCGGCATGGGTACGCACAGCACCGGAAGTTTCTGCCACAAGGTCTACACCATAAGCTGACCATTCCCAAGAGCCCAAGGCACATCGGGTCACAGGAATATGCGTGCCATTGATGATAATACCCTTATCGTCGTGGCCTACTTGGCCGGCAAAGGTGCCGTGGGTAGAATCGTATTTAAATAAATACGCTAAATGTTCGTTGCTTGCACGGGCATTGATAACACCCACGCGAATGTCTTGATCTTCTGCGAGTAAACGCACTAAGTAGCGTCCAATACGGCCAAAGCCGTTAATACCGATGGTCAGGGACATGTGTTCTCCTAAAAAATATATTACTGTAAGAGCCTTAGTGGGCACCATGTATATTTTACACGTACACACTATGAGGCTGTCCTCACTTATAGTACAAATGCGGCGCCATAAAACGCCGCATCATGTGCTTTAAGTTTATTTGATATGGGCTAAATTTTACCGGAAGAGCCCATAACATTTTTAATTTTATGCGCTACCATGTCTTTTACAGCAGTGCGTGCAGGGGTTAAATAACTGCGCGGGTCAAATTGTTCCGGGCTATCCTTTAAGAATTTGCGAATATTAGCTGTCATGGCCAAACGAATGTCGGTGTCAACATTGATTTTACATACTCCGGAGGCAGCAGCTTTACGCAGCATTTCTTCAGGCACACCCTTGGCACCGCCAACGGCCCCACCATATTCATTACACATAGTAACAAATTCTTCTGGTACCGAAGAAGCACCGTGCAGTACTAAAGGATATTTAGGGAGTAAGGCAGAAATTTTATCAAGGCGTTCGAAGTCTAGTTGGGCTTCTCCCTTGAATTTATAAGCTCCATGACTGGTGCCAATGGCAATGGCTAAGGAATCACAACCGGTGCGTTGCACAAATTCCACGGCTTCGTCAGGTTCGGTGAAAACGTGAACATCAGAAGAAACATGCTCTTCAATGCCTGCCAGTTTGCCTAGTTCTGCTTCTACCCAAACGCCTTTCTCATGGGCGTAGTCTACGACTTTTTTGGTGATGGCGATATTTTCTTCAAAGGAGAGGTGTGAACCGTCAATCATGACAGAAGTAAAACCACCGTCTATGCAATCTTTGCACATTTCAAAACTGGGGCCGTGGTCTAAGTGTATAACCACAGGAACATCGTCTTCTAAAAGGGCAGCTTCCACAAGTTTCATGATGTATTTTTGTCCGGCATATTTACGGGCGCCAGCAGAAACTTGTAAGATAACAGGAGATTTTTCTTGGGCTGCAGCTTGCATAATGCCCTGAATAATTTCCATATTGTTAACGTTAAAACCGCCGATGGCGTAACCTTCAGCGTAGGCACGAGCAAACATGTCATGTGGTCCTATAAGCGGCATAAGAGCTCCTTTTCTTAAGAATATGTGTAATGCATTAAATCACTACACCCATACTGCAAATCAAAAGAAATAGAAAGGGGAAAATACAAGAATTTTTGTGCTTAATGTTGTAAAAAAAATGAAGACTATGTTTTAAATAAAAATATCAATAAATATAAATTGGTATATTCTTTCCTTCTATTATTTTTCGCATTGACAAAGGGAGATATGTTATGTACATAACCCTGTGCACAATAAGAGCACTCGGAGGTAGTATGGCCAAAGAAGGTGCCATTGAAGTGGATGGCGTGGTGCAAGAAGCACTGCCCAATGCCATGTTTAAAGTTGAATTGGAAAATGGACATGTAGTTCTTGCCCATATTTCTGGAAAGATGCGTAAATTTTATATTCGTATTCTCCCCGGCGATAAAGTAAAGGTGGAGCTTTCTCCCTATGATCTTACACGCGGGCGCATAACGTATCGTATGAAATAATTTTTGCAGTAATTCCCGTGGGGAAATGCGAAAAAGTGTTCTGGAATTCTGTTTAAGGCAGGATTTCCGAACACTTTTTTTTGTGTGTCATACAGTGATTGCTTTAGAATAGTTGTTGTTAAAAAACACTAACTAAGTTCACTATAAAGTTTTTTATTGATACAGCCTTATTTAACAAACTGATAATATTTTTTCTAAACTGCAAAGAATATGCGCCAAAGGCCAAGGCATGCCATGGCCATAAAGCCCGCCACCACATCATCAAGCATGATTCCAAAACCTCCGCGCATCCAGTGCTCAGAAGCATTGACCGGCCACGGCTTTACAATGTCGAAAAAGCGAAAAAAGATAAAGGCAAGTAAAAGCTCTGTGGGGCTTATTTTGCTAAAGGGCAAAAGCACCAGCCATAAACCAATAAATTCATCAATGACAATTTGCGAGGGATCTTTGCAAGATAGCAGATATTCTGCGCGAGTGCTGGCTAAAGCTCCGAAGAGAAAAAGAGCACATAGAACAAATATGCGCCCCATAAAAGGCATAGGCATAAACCAAATAGGTGCAAACAGGGTGGCAACCAATGTTCCCCATGTGCCGGGAGCCATTGGCGCAAGACCTGCTACACCCACACGGCAAAAAAGCAGACATGTGCTATCTAAAAAAGAAAGCCCTGCGGGGAAACAATGTGAGAGTGCGCTATGACGCATGCTTTTTACTCTTGCTCAAAGGCATATGTGCCGATGCCTACCATTCGCTTGTTGACGTCAAGGGCCTTTACGACATATTGATAAATGCGACCATTGTCGGCCACTGAGGGGCATGGTCCTGAGTAATATCGATTGAGTGCGCCTTCGGGAATGCTGGCTGTGCTTTCGCCATCGTGTTCGTGGGTACCGCCACCGTGCATGCGTTTAGAATCTGCTGTATCTTCAAGAATAACTTCTAGCACTTCCACATCTTGGGGGAGGCCCGAGATGTTAATTTCAGGTGAAATGCGGGAGCAGCGATGTCTAGAGCTTAAGTCTATGGAAACATCCAAGTCTCTTGGTGTTGTGGGGCTGGTTGGCTCTGGCTGTTGGAATCCGCAAGCAGATAAAAAAAGGGTTGCACATACGGTTAATGGCAAAAGGCGGCGCATAGTATTCTCCTTGAACAAGATGCGCCAACATAAACCAGACTTATAGAAATGGCAATACGCTATTTGTAAGGTAAAAAAGGAGTTTTTTTATGACAATGCTTTCTCAGCGTGTGGCAGGATATATGAAAAATGCGTCGTGGATTCGCCGCATGTTTGAAGCCGGAGCACAGTTAAAAGGGGAATTTGGAGCCGAGAATGTGTATGATTTTAGCCTTGGTAATCCCGATTTGCCGCCACCTCCTGCCGTAGCTGATGGTCTGCGCTCTTTGGCAGATAAAGCCCACGAACCATTTTCTTTTGGCTATATGCCCAATGGGGGCTATGCTTGGGCCAAAGAAATGTTGGCTGCCCACGAAAGCAAAGAGCAAGGCATAGCCTTAAGCGCAGAACATGTTCTGCTTTCTTGTGGGGCTGCCGGTGGCTTAAATGCTTTTTTCCGTTCTGTACTAAATGAAGGGGAAGAAGTGTTGGCCTTTGCCCCATATTTTGTAGAATATGGTTTTTATACAGAAAATCATGGTGGCACCTTTAAGGCTATTCCCACGCAGGCTGATACTTTTGCCCCAGATTTAGAGGCTCTCGAAAAGGCTATTAGTGCAAAAACACGTGTGCTCATTGTAAACTCGCCTAACAATCCTACGGGCGTTGTATATAGTAAAGAACAATTGCAAGGTGTGGTAGATGTGCTTGCTCGTTGCTCAGAAAAATTCGGTAAGCCCATCTGGCTCTTAGCTGATGAACCTTACCGTTTTCTTGCTTTTGGTGTGGAAGTACCGTCTGTGCTTCCTCTATATAAGCACGCTGTAGTGGTGTCTTCCTTTTCAAAAAATCTCTCCTTGCCCGGAGAGCGCTTGGGCTATGTGCTCATTTCACCGCTTTTAGAAGAAGGCGCAGAGCTTATGGGAGCATTAACCCTGTGCAACCGTATTCTTGGCTATGTAAATCCACCTGTGGTGGGGCAACATCTCATGGCTGCGGCCTTGGGTTCGCAAGTAGATGTTTCTGTATATAAAGCTCGCCGTGATGCCATGGCTGAGGTGTTAAGTGCCGCCGGTTATGAATTTCAATTGCCGGCCGGAGCTTTTTACTTTTTCCCTAAAGCACCTGGTGGGGATGATGTGGCTTTTGTGCAAAAGCTTTTTGAGCAAAAGGTCTTGGCTGTGCCCGGTACAGGTTTTGGTTGCCCAGGGCATTTCCGTTTAACATTTTGTGTAGATGAGAGTGTGATTAGGGGGAGTGCTCAGGCTTTTACCAAAGCTTTATAGGGCGTTGAAAAAGGGGTGTTTGCATCGTCAGATATCTTTTTTCCTCACGGCATGGACCAGAAGAGTCCTATGCCGCAAGCAAAAAAGCTCTCTTCCTTGCACTCACCCCTTTTTGAACGCCCTATGGCGTGTGAAGTTGAAAAAGCACAGTTCGTTGAAAATGGGCAATCTACTTCGTCAGACTTGTTTTTTGCTTTGGTCGAGTACCAGAAGAGTACACTCCCTACGCAAAAAAACAGTGTCTTCCTAGTATTTTACCCATTTTGAGCGAACTGTATTTAGAATATTTTTAAGCTGATGTTTAAAAACTTTCTTTGTTTTATTAAATATACCTCTTTAAAGAGCTGTTCATTTATAATTGGTTTTTTTGAGGGGAGGGGTCTGGGGAGGGGAAC